>PKWK01000069.1 GCA_003133205.1 Granulicella sp.
CAGACGGCGGACCATACATTGATCGAAGACGATGCGGACTCCACTGGTACGGGTGCCGCTTGGGAGTTGCAGTGTGACCGGCGTCCCACTGAATTGCACATCGCCACGCATAGCGGTGTGCCACGTGATGCGATCGTCTGCAGAGGTTTGAACCTCGTAGCTGTAGCCGCCGGGATGCACAAACCGAAGCGTAACAGCCGACAACACGTAGACTCCCTCAAGATCGCTCTCCCACCATTGCGGGCCGGCAGCATCTGGCGCGGCAGACCAATACGTGCGTGGGTCGCCATCGGAAGCCAATCGCGACTGGTGATCAGGCGCCATGCTGCTTGCATTCGTCGGCCGGTCGAGGGTGATATTGGCGACCTCATCGGCGGCCGTGCGTGTTGAGACGAAGCGAACGTAGGGCCCCGGGACGGCCTCCTGGGTCTTGCCTGCAATGTATGTTGGAGCGTTGCCGGACGTGATGGTGATCCGAGCGGAGGGAAGGTTGGGCGAGGTAGCTTCGATCACGGTAGAGCCGCTCCAATAGGAGCGGAACTCAATCGCGGCCTGGCCATCCAGAATGGGGATGTCGGTGCCATTGCGAAAGACGATGCTCTTGCCCGTAGGGAAGACTCCGGGGCCGCTCACAACCCGCAGAGCGACGTCCGGCGTATTGCTGATCTGTTTACCGGCCGAGTCCACCACGGTGACAATCAGCTGGACATCGTCGGTACCATCGGCACGCTCGATTGTGGACGAACTTGCAGTAAGCTTGAGGGCCGCCGGCAGGCCTTCGGCGGCCCACTCCGGCGGCGGAATATGGGCAAGCGAATTGCGGTACCAGTACCAGCCGCGCTTTGGCAGGCGGAAGTAATCGACGATGCCCGTCGTGCCCTCAGCGCCTGCGACGGAACCATGGTCGTACATGCTCCAGATAGCCTGGCCTCCGCGCCAGTGATACTCAGGCTGTCCGGCGAGGTCGCGCAGATGCGGGTCATAGGTCCCTGGCCGAATCTCCTTCGCCGACCCGTATTCGGTGACGGCGTTCGCGACTTTTGGGTGCATGAAAAGGCGGGCCCCGTCACCGTTGTAGCCGGCTACATCGCCAATCAAGTCAATGTTCCCGCGCTGAGCCCCGCCAATCGCGGCCGGCCGCGTGGGGTCCAACTCGTGGCTTAGCGCAACTTCTTTAGCGAGGAGCTGCCTCACCTTCGACATCACGGACGCCGGTGAGAAGTAGGGTTCGTTCGACATGCTCCAGACGATGATCGAAGGATGGTTGCGATTGATGCGGATCATATCGCGCAGGCTCTCGAGAACGTGCGCCTCAAACGGAGCCTGGTCGTCTTCCTTCGTTGGATACGAGCTCGCGTTGAAATAGCCGTCGCCCTTGTAATCACCGATTCCCCAGAAGTCGTTCTCGGACCAGAAGAGGACACCGTACTCATCACACGCATCCGCGAACGCCGGATCGTGAGGATAATGCGAGCCGCGGATGAAATCAAACCCGGCTTGCTTCACCATGGCGACGTCGCGCCTGGCGCCGGCATTGGTGACTGCGTCGCCCCATCCGGCATGGTCCTGGTGTACATCGGCGCCATGGAAGTAACGGTGTTTGCCGTTGAAGGTCAACCCATCATCGGCAGTCCAGGTGAACCAGCGGATGCCGAACGTGGTGCGGAACTCATCTTGCAGCCTGTTCTTCGCATACACGCGGCTGACCGCGATGTAGAGCTTCGGTGTCTCCGGCGACCACAGGTTTGGCGAATGCACATCCCCACTCTGATCTACCGTTACAAGCGCTCCAGGGCCAATCGTCTGCGGCGTAGTGTACTCGGCTACCTGCTTGCCGGAGGGATCAAGGATCGCGGTCTTCAGCACCACAGCAGTGCTTGCAGCAGAGCTGTTGCGGAGCTCGGTCTTTACGTCGATCGTGGCGTCATCGTCTGAGACCTTAGGCGTAGTCACAAACGTGCCATACCAGGGCACGTGAACTGGCGCGGTGGTTACCAGCGAGACGTCGCGATAGATGCCGCCGCTGAAGACGTGTTCGCCCGCGCGCGGATTGAGCTGGCCATTCCATAGATTGTTCACGCGAACTGCGATCACATTGTCGCCCGGGTGAAGATCCCCGGAGATGTCCGTCGAGAAGCCGGTATAGCCGCCCTGGTGCTCGCCTGCACGCTTGCCATTGACGAAGACCTCCGCGTCCTGGAAGACACCTTCGAACTCCAGAAAGTTGTGGGCGTGCGTGGTAGTCGACTTAACTATCAGGTGCCGCCGATACCATCCATACCCGATGTAGAAGTCAGGCGCGCGGAAGTAGGGCTCGCTGAAGGAGTGGGGAAGATCCACGCGCTGCCACTTGCTGTCGTCGTATCCCGGAACACTTGCCCCGGCGTTGTCGCCGAGGAAGAAACGCCAACCGGGATCGAGATTTGCTCTGATGCGAGGAATCCGAGCTTTCGTTCCCCACGCGGTGCCGCATGCTAGAGTGAGCAGCAACCCCATGAGAAACCGTGTTGTTTGCATTTCGTATCTCGATATTGCGATGTGATTGATAGCCATTCTACGGCAGAATGCCAATGGCCTCTTCCCAACGGAAAAGCTCCGCGTTTATGCTCCGATAATCTTGAACGCAATGGCATGTTTGCGACATCGCTGTTCCATGAACCTTGCATTAGGGCGTGTTCACACTATTCC
>PKWK01000031.1 GCA_003133205.1 Granulicella sp.
CCAGTTGAGCCCGCCCCGTATTCAGGGAGTCTGGAATCGCGGTCATAAATCGCCAGCAAACCCGAGCTCCTAGACAGAAGCCGGGAGCACCTTCAGCTCCAAGGCAGATTCCACAATCCCATCTTTCCGTATCTCGACACGATAGGCTCTTGCCGCTGGACGTGAGGTAACGCAATTCACGAGCGCCGTACCAACAAAATGCAAAGCGACCCCGTCCTCGACGGCGTAGCCGGGTTGCAGTCTTCCCTCACGTAAGAGCCGATGGTAGGCAGATCGGCGTGCAGGCTCACCGTCATAGTGAGGACAATTGCTACCGGACAGGAAACCGAGGCACCTAATCGCTTCCAACTGACCCGCCTCAACCGAATCGCTGACCCCCTCCTCAAACCAACAGAGTGATCCCGCGCTTATTCCAGCCAACACGACTCCAGACATCCAAGCCTCCCTGAGGTAGACGTCCAAACCCCATTCCCGCCAAAGTACAAGCAAGTTCCTCGTGCTTCCTCCGCCAACATAGATCACATCCTGCTCCAGCAGGAAAGAGCGCAAGTTCCTTTTGTTCGGTTCAAACAGAGAGAGATGGCCTGGGTCGCAGCGCAAGCTGCTGAATGAGGCATAGAATCGCTCGACGTAACCCGCGCTGTCACCGCTGGCCGTTGGCAGGAAACAAATCTTCGGACAATTCACATCCGCGATCGACAATGCATATCGGTCGAGCGCCAAGTTATCGGGTTCCATAGAAAACCCGCCACCACCCATAGCCAGAATCTGAGCCACTTTCGACATGCCAACAAGGTTATCAAGACCAGGGCGACTGCTCCACGACATCTGCATAAGAGGAGGCGGTCCTTATGACTCTCAGCCTGATAGTTGCCCTACCGCGAACTGCCTGCAAAGTCGGCTTTTCGGAAAGTTCAGTCATGCACCTCGGAATGACCCACTACCCGGGGGCAACGGCGCGGGCCGCCCGATGGTGTGGCTGATCGGGCGGCCCGCTGCGCATTTGAGTTGACTGGTTTGGTCAGTGGTTCTTGGCGGGCGGTGCGGCGGGCGGGACTTCGGAGGTGGCGATGTCTGCGACCGCCTTCCACGTGCCGTCGGCCTGCTTGCGGTAGGTGGTGACGTAGCTGCCGTGGTCGTTGGCCACCTTCTTGGTCTTCGGGTTAGTCAACGCCAGGGTGTAGGAGCCCTGGGTGTAGCCGAGGTCTCCCGAACTCGCCACATCGACCTTGGACGCCTGGAACTTGAGGGAGATGGCAGGGTCGGCGACCATGCCGGTGAGCGACTTCAGGATGGCGTCCTTGCCGGTAGTTGGGGGACCGCCGGGGACCATGAGGATAGCGTCGTCCTCGTAGTGGCTGGCGATCTTGGCGGCATCCTTGCTGGCCCAGTCCGCGTTCCACTGGGTTTCGTTGTCCTGGATGGCCTTGACGTCGGCGTCGTGGGTGTTGGGCGACGGGGCAGGGGTTGGATTGCAGGCGGTCACACTGCATGCGACCGCAAGGGTGGCACAAAGGGTTGCGAGACGTTTCATTTTCGTTCCGATCCTTGTATTGAGATTTTCGAAACCGGGCCCGTTTTGCGGGAGCGGGCGGCTGCGAGGGTTCCAGCGATAGGCGCGTGAGCAGCTCAGGATGGCGGGGCGATCGACGTTGAACCGCAAGCGGGAAGCCTTCTCCCTGAAAAGAAAGAACAATAGTGCCTGAACTTCTCTTCGTTTTCCAGTGGAATTACGGGCGAAGGCGGGAGCTGGATTGAATCAGGTTTAGGTTTGCGGAACCGGCGTGGTGCTGGCTAGGGCGGGGAGGGCGTCGCCGGAGAGGCGCATGGTGGTCCACTCGGACATGGGGGTTGCGCCGAGGGAGTTGTAGAAGTCGATGGCGGGTTGGTTCCAGTCGAGGACGGCCCACTCGAGGCGGGGGCAGTTTTCGGCTACGGCGATGGCGGCTACTTTTGCCAGAAGGCCCTTGCCGATGCCTTTGCCACGGAAGGCCGGTCGCACAAATAAGTCTTCCAGGTAAATGCCGGCGCGTCCTTTCCAGGTTGAGTAGTTATAGAAAAACAGTGCGAAGCCGACAGGTTCGCCGCTCCACTCCGCGATGAGGCAGCGGAAGCGTTTTGTGGGGCCGAAGCCGTCGCGGAGGAGGTCGTCGTGGGTGGCGACTGCGGAAGCGGGCTCGCGTTCATAGTCGGCGAGTTCGCGGATGAATGCGAGGATTTCAGGGATGTCTTCGGGGACAGCGGATCGGAGGTTGAGCATGCAGAGATGATTCTATTGCGTGGAGGTTTGTGGCGCTCCGGGACAAATACGGGGATTCTTCGCTCCGCTCAGAATGACAACCTCAATAAAGGGAATGACAACCTCAATAAAGGGAATGACAACCTCAATAAAGGGAATGACAACCGAAAAGGGGTTCAATGGCGGGGGTGGTTGGAGGGGGCGTCGGGGTTGGCGGCGAGCCATTTGTCGAAGGGGATGGTGAAGGCGAAGAGTTCGTCCGTGCCGTCGAGGGTGTGGATCATTTTGACGTAGAGTTCGGCGTGTTTGAGCGCGGGGTCGTCGAGATCCTTGATGTCGTAGAAGAGGTAGCCGGCAAGGGTGGAGTGGGGCTGGACCCGGGAGGATTTGAAGCCGAAGTCGTCGTCATCCTGGGTGACCTTTTTGTCGACGGGAGTGCGTTTAATGGGGAAGGGATCGAGCGGGATGTGAATGGGCTTAGTGCTGTGGAAGTCGAAGAGGCGACGGTTGATGTCGTCTTCGGTGGCGGCGGGAATCTTGTCGTTGTTGGCAGAGATGAACTGTATGCGCGCGTCTTCGAGCGAGAGGGCACGGTCGCTGTCGTTAGTGATGACGACACGGACGGGCAGGAGGCCGTGCTGAATATAGGCCAGGCGGAAGAAGGGGCACTGTTTGGGGTCGTCGCAAGGCTCGGCGGCGATGGTGACGTGCTCGTCGGGGTGGGTGTCGTTGGCGGCGTATTCTGCCGCGGGCTTGGCGGGCGGGGCTTTTTTGTCGGCGGCGTGCGCGGAGAGAGGGGCAAGGCAGAGGATGGCAAGGCAACCCACCCTTCGCGATAATGCCGCGAAGGATGGGGCACCCGATGCGGCGGGGAGTGCGCGGAAAGCATGCGAGATGCTCGGGTTGGGCTGTTTGCGATGCGGGCTCATGCAGGGTTGATTATGATCTTCGCTGATACGGTGGTAAAGCCCGGTTGTATTGCGCGGTCGTAGGCGAGGGAGTTCGCAGACTTGGTCCAGTTCGTTGTGATGGCGCTGTATAGCGCGCTTCTGATGGCCGTGCTGGTGGTGGGGGCGCCGTACTGGCTGGCTCGGATGGCGACCAGCGGGCGGTATCGCGCAGGGTTGGGGCAGCGGCTGGGGCGGGTTCCGGCGACGTTGCGGGCAGCGGTGGCCGGGCGGCAGGTGGTATGGGTCCACGCGGTGAGCGTCGGCGAGGTGCTGGCGGCTACGCGGCTGGTGGCGGAGCTGGAGGCGGCACTGGGGACAGGCTGGGTCATTGTTGTATCTACGACGACGGCGACCGGGCAGGCGTTAGCACGGGAACGGTTTGGAGCGGGGCGCGTTTTCTTTTACCCACTGGATTTTGCGTGGGCGGTGCGGGCGTATCTGCGGGTGCTGCGGCCGAAGATGCTGGTGCTGATGGAGAGCGAACTGTGGCCGCGGATGCTGGTGGAGTGCGGGCGGGCCGGGATTCCGGTAGCGGTGGCGAATGCTCGGGTTTCGGATAGGAGCTATGCGCGCGGGGTGCGGGTAAGAGCGGTTTGGGGGAAGGTGCTGCGGATGGTTGGGCTGTTTCTGGCGCAGAGCGAGGAGGATGCTCGGCGGCTGGTGGGGATGGGGGCTCGGGAGTCTGCGGTGCGAGCGATTGGGAATTTGAAGTACGACGTGCGTGCTCCGAAGGCGAGCCGGGTGGCGGAGTTGATCCGCGAGGCGGCGGCGGGACGGCCGATTGTGGTGGCGGGAAGTACGGTGGAGCGCACTAACGATAAGAACCTCAGCGAAGACGAGATGGTGATTCAGGCGTGGGAGGGTGCGGTGCGGCGGGAACTGGGTGCTCTGCTGGTATTGGCGCCGAGACATCCTGAGCGGTTTGGGTTGGTGGAGTCGGTTGTGAGCGAGTTTTGCTATGTGAAGGCGAGCGATTGGAGAGGGGCAAGTGAAGGCAACCCACCCTTCGCAAAAGGCGCGAAGGATGGGCCACCCGATTNNCTGGAGCCGGCGCAGTTTGGCGTGCCGGTCGTGATGGGGCGGTCGTATGAGAACTTCCGCGATATTGTGGGGAAGATGCAGGACGAGTATGCGCTTCGCGGCGTGCGGGATAAGGACGACCTGGAGAGGGTTCTGGTGGAGTTGCTGACGGACCGCAGGCAGGCGAAGGTGATGGGCGAGCGGGGGCGCGCGGTATTCGAGGCGCAGAGTGGGGCGACCGGGCGGGCGGTTGAGGCGTTGGTTGCGATGGTGAGGCAGTGAAGGCGCGGCGGCCGTGGGCGTGGGCCTTGGTGCCGTTGTATGCGGCGGGGCTGGCGGTGAAGGATGGGCTTCGGCGGGNNTGGAGTGCTGCGGACGCGGCGGCTTGCGTGGCCGGTGGTGAGCGTGGGGAGTTTGTCGGCGGGTGGGGCGGGGAAGACGCCTGTGGTGATCGCTCTGGCGGAGTTGCTGCGGGAGCGCGGTTGGAAAGTCGACGTGTTGTCGCGGGGGTATGGGCGGAGTGGGACTGGCGTGGAGCGGGTGTCTCTCGACGGAGACTCAGCGGC
>PKWK01000184.1 GCA_003133205.1 Granulicella sp.
CGCCACCCCATACGCCGCAAACTCCTGCCCCAGCCGGATCGGCGTCGCATCCTGCATATGCGTCCGCCCCGCCTTCACCACCCCATCGAACTCCTTCCCCTTCGCCGCAAAGCTCCCTGCCAGCCCATCCAGCACCGGATACAGCCCCTCCAGCGCCAACAAAGTCCCCACTCGCATCGCCGTAGGAAACACATCATTCGTCGACTGCCCATAGTTCACATGGTCATTCGGATGAACCCACTCATACCTCCCCAGCGCCGCCCGCTCCGCCTCCCGCGCTTCTGCCTCTCCAGCCTCTGACCCTCGCGCCTCGCCGCCTTTCGCTAAGGGCACGGCCTCAGCCTCCCGTGATGCGGCCTCGTTCTTCGTTAAGGGCACGGCTTCAAAGGCAGCGGAAAAACTCGCTTCTGAGATAGGCCGGGACTTTAGTCCCGGCATAACGGGCGCAGAATCAATGCGGGCTTTAGCCCCCGGGACGCGCTCCTCGCCACTCTCCGCGCGAAACCCGACTTTTTCCGCAGCCCCACCCTCAAACCTCGAACCTCGAACCTTTGCCCCCGCAATCAACTGATTCGCCCGATTCGCAATCACCTCATTCGCATTCATGTGGAAGCTCACCCCCGCCCCCGCCTGAAACACATCGACGACGAACTCCCCATCCCACCGCCCGTCGATCACCTCCTGCGCCGCCGCCGCAATCGCCGCCGCCCGCTCCTTACTCACCACCCCCAGCTCGCCATTGGCCTCGGCCGCAGCCTTCTTCACCATCCCAATCGCCCGAATCAGCGCCCCCGCCGCCCGCATCCCGCTGATCGGATAGTTCTCCACCGCCCGCGCCGTCTGCGCCCCATACATCGCCCCCGCCGGAACCTCCACCACCCCCAGCGAATCCTTCTCCTGCCTCATCGTTGCCATAATTCACCTCACTCCAAAACTTGGGAACCGGCAGCGATGAAACTCGCTACCCGTGGAACTTCGGAGGACCTCCAAATTCCGCGTCGCGCTGGTCGATCAATTCCCACGCTTCTCGGATGTTGCGCTTCACATCCCCAGGAAGGTCCTCGAACTTGCCTGTCGGCCCACTCGATCGACCACCTCGAGGCCAAACCAAATGTTTCTTGTGTAGTTGCGCGATGATGGAGTCTTGAGGGGTGAAGCGCTCAGTATAGGACACCACCGGCTTCCCAGTTTGTCTCGCTTCCGAGGTCTCCTTTCGCGCCAGCAGATAACGCTGTAGGTCAGCTTTCAGTTCGTCGCCCCAGACGAATGACGCCTTCGTTGTCGCCGCAGGCCAGAGATCTCGCTGCAGACGGTCGTGCGATACGAACACCATACCGAAAGGTGCATAGAACAGGTACTGAAGATCGAGAACATTTGTCGGGCGCGAAGTAACAAACTTCAACGCCAAGCAGCAACACAGAACCATGCTAAGGCGAGTGACAGAAACACAGTACGGTGCCCACGCGCGTAGGCTCGGGATCAGCCCCGCAGTCATCAGGGCCGTGCTTAATCTGCAGACGGCGGGCGGTGCCTCCGTGAAATGAAACACCATATTCAGCAGGTTCCGCTGTTCTGACCGTCTGCTTATTAGTTCATCGATCCGGCCGATCACATCTGCGATGCTCCGCGCGTCAAGAAGGTACTTGGCACAGAAATCGCTCCAGAACTCCGCGATCCACGCGATATCGATTTGTCCGGATTGTTCTCGCCACCGCTCTGCCAGGTATTCATCCGTCTTGGTGAAGTTGCCGGCTGCCCACGCGCCCCACATCTCCCGGTCCTGCCGAGAATCGTAGATGACGCCCTGTCCGTCTCTACTTATCATCACATTCGGCGCCGTCGGATCCACAAGGATTGAACCTACCATCGGCACTCGCATTCGCCCGCTCAATTCTCCAAGCGCGAGCATTCGAAAGTGCGCCTGCATAATCCCGTGATTGCTCACCATCTTTCTCGCTAAAGCACGAACCATCTCCTCCGGGAGCTTTCCAGCCCGCGGTGAGGGATGTTTCAGATCCGCCAGAATCTCCGAGACCAAGACAGGCGTAACGAAGATCTCGAATTGGAGGTCAAGCTCGTCAACTTCCTCTGGCGAGAGCATCTGTAGGAACGATTTGTCGAACGTCAGAATCGGCCCCATTACATTTCCGTTCTTTCTAGCCTTTACGGCCCATAGACTCAAATGGCGTAATCGCCGGCTGCTCGTCCATCTTCACATGTGCCCCGCATCACCACCCCACCCGCCCCTCAGGTCTAAAATTAACTCAGCACAATAAAGGACCCCGCACCCCATGGCCATCATCCAGCAGGACGACGTAATCCGCAGCGTAGCCGACGCACTCCAATACATCAGCTTCTACCACCCCGTCGACTACATCGCCAACCTCGCCCGCGCCTACGAGTTCGAGCAGTCCCCTGCCGCCAAGGACGCCATCGCCCAGATCCTCATCAACTCCCGCATGTGCGCCGAAGGCCATCGCCCCATCTGCCAGGACACCGGCATCGTCACCGCCTTCTGCAAAGTCGGCATGCAGACCACCTGGGCCCCCTCCGCCAAGCACGGCATGATGACCCTCCAGCAGATGATCGACCAGGGCGTCCGCGAAGCCTGGCTCAACCCCGACAACGTCCTCCGCCCCTCCGTCCTCGCCGACCCCGCCTTCTCCCGCAAGAACACCAAGGACAACACGCCCGCCATGGTCGTAGTCGAACTCGTCCCCGGCGGCGAACTCGACATCACCGTCGCCAGCAAGGGCGGCGGCAGCGAAGCCAAATCCAAGTTCGCCATGCTCAACCCCTCCGACTCCATCACCGACTGGGTCCTCAAGACCGTCCCCACCATGGGTGCCGGCTGGTGTCCCCCCGGCATGCTCGGCATCGGCATCGGCGGCACCGCCGAGAAGGCCATGACCCTCGCCAAGGAGTCGCTCATGGACCCCATCGACATGCACGAACTCATCCAGCGCGGCCCGCAAAACGACATCGAGAAACTCCGCATCGACCTCTACAACAAGGTCAACCAGCTCGGCATCGGAGCCCAGGGCCTAGGCGGCCTCACCACCGTCCTCGACATCAAGATCAAGGACTTCCCCACCCACGCGGCAAATCTCCCAGTGGCCATGATCCCCAACTGCGCCGCCACCCGCCACCTGCACATCCATCTCGACGGCAGCGGCCCGGTCATGGTCGCACCCCCGTCGCTCGACGCCTGGCCCAAGCTCGAATATGCGCCTCAGGGTGCCCGAAGGGTGAATTTAGATACCGTCACCCACGAGGACGTCCGCACCTGGAAGACCGGCGAAGTCGTCCTGCTCTCCGGCAAGCTCCTCACCGGCCGCGACGCCGCCCACAAGCGCCTCACCGACATGCTTTCGCGCGGGGAGCGCTTGCCCGTAGATTTCAAAGATCGCTTCATCTACTACGTTGGGCCCGTCATGCCCGTCCGCGACGAAGTCGTCGGACCCGCCGGCCCCACCACCGCCACCCGCATGGACAAGTTCACCCGCCAGATGCTCGCCGAAACCGGCCTGCTCGGCATGATCGGCAAGTCCGAGCGTGGCCCCGTCGCCATCGACGCCATCCGCGAGTTCGAGTCGGTCTTTCTCTCGGCAGTAGGCGGCGCAGCGTACCTCATCTCCAAAGCCATCAAGGCCTCCAAAGTCCTCGCCTTCCCCGACCTCGGCATGGAAGCCATCTACGAGTTCGAAGTCGTCGACATGCCCGTCACCGTAGCCGTTGACAGCAAAGGAACCAGCGTCCACCAAACCGGCCCCGCCGAATGGGCCGCCCGCATAGCCCAATCCCTACCCGGCACCGCCGTCTTGCAATAGGCCGAGCTATTGAAGCCGAACTACAGGCAAAGTAACGCGGACAGTCGCGCAACCGCTGATAATAGTCAGGTCGGACGGCCCTCGACTTTGCGCAACTAGACGTTGCGCGCGGAGAAATAACATTGGACTTCGATTTCATCGGCGACGAGCAGTTTCGTTCCTCCTTGGAGAGCGATTACCGGGAGATGAGAGCGTGCCAAGACGCAGGCTCATGGAAGGCGATCCACGTCTTGGCTGGAAGCATCGTAGAAGCGCTCCTGATCGAGTATTTATCAGTATCTGGCACCAACATAGGCGGCCGCGATGTCCTGAGGCTCGACCTGAACGATGCCATACAAGCTTGTGCCGACGCGGGGGTAATTCAGAGGAGCACCGCCTCACTGTGCGACGTGATTCGCGGTTACCGGAACCTGATCCACCCAGGACGGATCGTAAGACTGCAGCAAGAAGTGACACCACAGGGAGCAAACATAGCGATCAATCTCGTGGAGTTGATCACGAAGGAGGTTTCAGCAAGACGGAAGCTGACGTATGGCCCGACCGCAGAACAAATAGTCAAGAAGCTGCGGACCGACCATCACTCAATGGCTCTCCTACCCCAGCTTCTGTCTGAGGCAAACCAGCACGAGCGGACGAAGCTTGTCTCTGCCCTCATTCCAGAGGCATACGATGCGGCACAACGGGACTTCTATGCCGACGACGATGTTCCGTCGAGGCTCCGTCTCGCCTACCGACAGACGCTTGAACTACTCCCGGCGAGCGGGAAGAAGAAAATAGCTGAGAGATTCGCCAAGTTGGTCCGAGAGGACTCCGGCGAGAAAATACAGAATTACAGCGACGCATTCTTTTATGCCGAAGAAATTGCTCATTTGCAACCGAAGGACGCAGCGATAGTCACAAAATATCTAACCACTCGGTTGGAACAAGGCGGATCGAATGCAAGCGAGGAAATGCTGGAGTCCATGGTCGGAATCGAGAAGTTCATCAGTGACGACGACTTTTCGACCTTCATCAACAATCTCGTGCGATTCGTGCTAAGACAGCAGGAAGACTCTGTGAAGAGGGTCTTGTCCTTCGCGGGGCAAGTGTTCGACGGCCTAGATGACGCTAAGCAACAAAAAATGCAACAGCGAGCTGAGGCTTGGATAACCTTCAGCAAGGACAGAAATTATCCACTGGCCTCTCAAGCGCGACTGGCCGACTTGGCCAACAAATGGTTCTATGTTCCGTTCTAACCTGCGCATAATAGGTTTTGTGGTGCCCCACCCACAAAGCATTCTTGGGTGCCCCATTCATGCGCATCGCGCATGAGTGCGCTCCAACTCCGAACCCAACCCCTCACCCTAAGCCGCCCCAACCACCCTCACCCGCCCCGCACCGCAAGGGCGGAAGGCCCGACACATACCAGCCCAGCCCGAAGGGCTGGGTTACGCGCGCCACAAAACCCGAGGGCTGAAGGCCCGACATATAGATTCCCCAGATGCACACATACCAACCACCGCCTTTCATCGGATAGGCCGGGACTTTAGTCCCGGCATCAAAAACCCGGGTCGAAGACCCGTACCGTTCTGCCGAAGGCCGGAGTGCAGCGCAAAGCGCGCAACGAATGATTTGCTCTCCTTCGTGCCGCCCCAAGTCCCAACCCCATGTACACTTCTCCCGCACCCAATTCCGCCACCGAGGAACCCATGTCTGATCCCACCGCGCAAGACGGATCGCTCCACCTTACCCGCGAACAAGCCGTCCTCATCGCAAGCCGTCTCTTCGCCTGTTACCTGCTCTTCTGGGCCGCATCCGACATCACCGCACTACCCCGCGAAATCCTGACGATCTCTCACGAACTGCGAGGACCCTCCTCAATCGGCTACAGCACGTTGAGCGCCTTCAAGGCCTCCTACTATGCTCGGACTTTCATTCTCAATTTCCTTGAGAACCTCCTCCGCATCGCTCTCTTGCTCATGGCCGCCGGCTGGTTCTACCGCTGCGGCCCGAAGATCTACAGCTTCTTCACCGCAGGAGACGAATAGACTCCCCTTCGGCGGGTGGCTCACCCACAAAATCTTGGGGTCGAACCTCCAAACCCACCACCGAACCCTAAGCCGCCCCAACCACCCTCACCCGCCCCGCACCGTAAGGGCCGAAGGCCCGACACATACCAGCCCAGCCCGAAGGGCTGGGTCAAGCCCGCCACAGAACCCGAGGGCTGAAGGCCCGACACATAAGCCCTCCGCCGGATGCCCCATTTCATGCGCATAGCGCATGAGTGGGCCCCAACCTCCGAACCCACCCCCTCACCCTAAGCCGCCCAAACACCCTCACCCGCCCCGCACCCTTCGCCCCCGTCCGCGGACGAATCTCGATCCCCCACATCCCGCCCCAGCGCAGCCACAAACCGCATTCCCCGCACCACCGCAAGGGCCGAAGGCCCGACACATACCAGCCCAGCCCGAAGGGCTGGGTCAAGTCCGCCACAAAACCCGAGGGCTGAAGGCCCGACACATAAACCCCACGAAAGGCAACCATTCACCCCTGCCGCCCCCGACGTTCATCGGATAGGCCGGGACTTTAGTCCCGGCATCAAAAACCCGGGTCGAAGACCCGCACCGCTCTGCCGACGGCCGGAGTGAAGCGCAAAGCGCGCAACGACTGAATTGCCCTCCTTCGTGCCGCCCCAAATCCCCGACCCCATGACGTCCCCTGCAATAGCCCTTGACACCCCGCGTATAATTTGACTTAGGTCGAGACAGAATCCANNGCCTCAGGCTTGTGTCTCCCAAGGCTCCCAAAGAAACCATAACTCCAGCGTTTTGAAGATCTTGCAAATTCGCTTCCTTTGTTTTCAAGATCTTACAAAAGACGATGACCTGTAAGTGGTTTATTTAGAAGATTATGCATAAATCGATACCCAGGGGGGTACACCAATGCTTGCACCAATTCCAGGCCTATTAGACCATCGGCACGCCTTCCGTCCCCACATAAACCGAATACAGCGACTGGCTCGCGGTCATGAACAACCGGTTTCTCTTCGCGCCTCCAAAGCAAAGATTGGCGCACGTCTCCGGAAGATGAATCTTGCCAATCAGAGTGCCGTCTGGAGCGAAGACATGCACACCGTTGTAGCCTTCCCCGGCCCATCCCGCGGCGGACCATACATTGCCGTCCACGTCGCAGCGGATGCCATCGGAGTTGCCCGGCGACATGTTCGCAAACATGCGCCCGTTCTTCAGCCTTGCGCCATCCACAACCTCATACACCTTGATCGGACGCGGGTCGTTGGGATGCTTCGGCGTTCCGCTATCCACGACGTAAAGCAACTTCTCGTCAGGAGAAAAGCACAAGCCGTTCGGCTTATCCAGATCGCTGGCAACCACGGTCGCGACGCGCGTCTTCGGGTCGACCCGGTAAACAACGGCAGGAAGTTCGAACGCAGCTTTGTGCCCTTCGTAATTCGACATAATGCCGTACCCGGGGTCGCTGAACCAGATGGCCCCGTCGGAATGCACCACCACGTCGTTCGGGGCGTTCAGCTTCTTGCCTTGAAAGCTATCCATCAGCACGGTGACGGTGCCATCATGTTCGGTTCGCGTCACCCGGCGCGTGTCATGCTCGCAGGTGATCAGCCTCCCCTCGCGGTCGCGGCAGTTCCCATTGCTGTAGTTCGAGGGACTGCGGAATACGGTGACCTCTCCCGTCTCCTCAAGCCATCGCAGCATACGGTTGTTGGGAATGTCGCTGAAGAGAAGGTATCCTCCATCTCCAACCCACACCGGACCTTCCGCCCAGCGAGCGCCCGTGAACAGCCGCTCTACCGCGGCGCTCGCAATCTGATACTTCGCAAACCGGGGATCAACCACCTCCACCGCTGGATCGGGATAGGGGACCGGACTCTTCGGTTCCGGCTCACTGGCAAAAGCGGCGGGTTGCAAAGCCAGGGCCATTGTCGTTCCGGCCGCCATACTCACAAATGTGCGTCTCTCCATAGGCCTCTCTCCGGGGAACCACCTTATCACGCCCTCCTCATTCGGCGACGCACGACCACAAAACCATCTTGGGTGCCCCATTCATACGCATCGCGCATGAATGGGCTCCAACCTCCAAACCCACCCCCTCACCCTAAGCCGCCCCAACCACCCTCACCCGCCCCGCACCCTTCTTCACCACCCCACGGACTTGAGGCCTGTCCGCGCGCACCCCGCCTCTCCACCCGCGATACAATTCCATGCAAAGCGAGCGCATGACTTTTCCCCGACTGACCTTCGAGTTCGACCCCGACAAAGCCGCCACCAACCTCAAGAAACACGGCGCCTCCTTCGACGAGGCGGCAACCGTCTTCGATGATCCGTTGAGTTCCACTTTGCCCGACGACCAGCACTCAAACGACGAGAATCGCTTCATCACGGTCGGCCTGTCTTCAGCCCAGCGTCTCCTGTTCGTCGTTTACACTGAGACAGACTCTCGAATCCGACTCATCGGAGCCCGACCCGTCACCGCAGCCGAGAGAGAACAATATGAACAAGCCTGACGAACTCGACCCCCTCGCACCGCGACTGAACCTCGACTTCAGCAAAGGCGTTCGCGGCAAATACCGCCAGCGCATGCAGCAGGGTACAAACGTCGTCATCATCGCCCCCGATCTGCTCGATACCTTCCCAGACTCCGAATCCGTCAACGAAGCGCTCCGTGGTCTCAAGAAACTTGCCGTCCGCTCCGCAAAGCCCGCGCAACGCCAGCGCAAAGCAGCGTCAGCCACCTAGTAGGCGCGTGGCTCCGTCTCATTTTCACGAAGCGGTAGTCGCCCCACCCACAAAACCCCATTCATGTGCATCGCGCATGGGTGGGGTCCAACCTCCGAACCCACCCCCTCACCCTAAGCCGCCCCAACCACCCTCACCCGCCCCGCACCGCAAGGGCCGAAGGCCCGACACATACCAGCCCAGCCCGAAGGGCTGGGTCAAGCCCGCCACAAAACCCGAGGGCTGAAGGCCCGATACATAAACCCTCTGCCGGCTGCCCCATACATGCCCATCGGGCATCAATGGGCTCCAACCTCCGAACCCAACCCCTCACCCGCCCCGCACCCTTCTTCTCCCCACCCCAGCCAGCAAGCTGTCCGGGGACCCCGGTTCCGCCCGCGGACGAATCTCGATCCCCACATCCTGCCCAGGTATGTTAAAGTATCTAGAGGTAACACCTTGGAGCACCACATGCCGACCACCTCCACCACCAGCCTAAAACTCGACCCCGAAATGAAAGACCGCATCCAACGCCTTGCAGCGGCGCGTCGCCGGTCGGCGCACTGGGTCATGCGCGAAGCCGTCGAACAGTATGTCGAGCGCGAGGAAAAGCGCGTGCAGTTCCACCAGGACGCGCTCGCCGCCTGGGCCAAATACCAAGCCACCGGCCTGCATGTCACAGCCGAAGAAGCCGACTCCTGGCTCGCCAAACTCGAAGCAGGTGAGGACGCCGCAGCCCCCGAATGCCACATCTGATCTGGTCCCCATCGGCGCTGCAGGACGTGGCCCGCCTCCATTCCTTTCTGGTTTCCAAAAGCCCGGACGCGGCCAGTCGTGCCGTCAAAGCAATCCGGCAGGGCGTGAAAGTTCTCGGCCAACATCCCGAGATCGGCCGTCCCATCGAAGACCTGCCACCCGAGTTCCGCGAGTGGGTCATTGAATTCGGCCAGGGAGCCTACGTCGCCCTCTATCGCTACGACGGAAAACAGATCGTGATCCTCGCCGTCCGCCACGGCCGCGAAGCCGGCTATTGAATCGCGGCGGGCAACCCCCTACAAAAACCATCTTGGGTGCCCCATTCATGCGCATCGTCGGGGTCCCCGGCGAGCGGTCTTGGCTCGCTGGGGTGACATCGCGCATGGGTGGGGTCCAACCTCCGAACCCACCACCAAACCCTGAGCCGCCCCACCTTCACGCCAGGCACGCCGCAACTACCTCCCGCACTTTCGTCTTCAAGAAAAACTCATTCACCCATTGATGATTTCCCCGGCACTTGCCGATAGACCCACCAGAGGTTAATACCATGAGTCTGTCCGCTATCAGTTCCAGCTCTGCCGCAAACGCCCCGCAGGATATCCAGAAACAGACCCCACCCCCACCCCCTGCACCCTCACAATCGCCCGCCTCTTTGCCGGCCGACACCGTAACCCTGAGCGCCGCGGCCCAACAGGCGTCCGGCGGCCACGACGGCGACCACGACGGCGACAGTCACTAAAGCACCGAACCGGATCACCCGCCAGACCCCGTCGGGCGGGTGATCCACCCACAAAACCATCTCGGGCGCCCCATTCATACGCATCGAACGGGGTCCCCGGCGAGCGGTCTTGGCTCGCTGGGGTGACAGAGCGCATGAGTGGGCTCCAACCGCCGAACCCAACCCCGCCCCCTAAGCCGCCCCAACCACCCCCACCCGCCCCGCACCCTTCGCCGCCGCCCGCGGACGAAGGCCGCGCGAGAAAAGCGCCGGCGCCCACAGCTTGATATCCTCAACCTGCGATGGCGACCGAAACGAAGACCGCAGCTCCCAGCAGCCCAGACACCGGCAAGCCCCCAATCTATCTGCTCGACTCCATGGCGTTCATCTTTCGCGCCTACCACGCGATGCAGCGCCAGCGCCCGATGTCGACGCGCACCGGCATTCCCACCGCCGCCACCTACGTCTTCGTCAACATGATCAACAAGCTGCGCAAGGACTTCGCCCCGCAGTACCTCGCCGCCGTCTACGATCTCTCCGGCCCAGTCTTCCGCGACGAGCGCGCCCGCGAGATGAAGGGCGTCCGCAAGTGGAACATCAAGACCCAGCAGTTCGAGGTCATCGACTACGCCGGCTACAAGGCCAACCGCGCCGAGATGCCCGCCGATCTTGCCCAGCAGCTCCCCTACATCCGCCGCGCGCTCGAAGCCTTCCGCATCCCCATCCTCAGCTACGAGGGCTTCGAGGCCGACGACGTCATCGGCACCCTCAGCCACAAGCTCTCCGCCCTCGGCCACAAGGTCTACGTCGTCTCCTCCGACAAGGACATGATGCAACTCGTCAACCCCGAAGTGAGCATCCTCAACCCGACCAAGGACAACCTGGTCCTCGATCCCGCCGGAGTCGAAGCCACCCTCGGTGTCCCGCCCGAACGCGTCGTCGACGTGATGGCCCTCCGCGGCGATTCGGTCGACAACATTCCCGGCGCGCCCGGCATCGGCGATAAAGGTTCCGTCGAGCTGGTCCAGCAATTCGGCACCGTCGAAGCCGCCCTCGATCGCGCCGACGAGGTGAAGAAGAAAACGTATCGCGAATCATTACAAAACAATCGCGACAATATCCTTCTCTCCAAAGAGCTCGTCACCATCCACACCAGCGTCCCCATCGAATTCTCCGTCGACGACATGCGCACGCAGCCGGTCGACAACGCAGCCTGCCGCGAACTCTTCTCCGAACTCGAATTCACCACCATGCTGCAGGCCCTCGCGCCCGCATCCGACAACACTGCCATCGACTACAACCTCAAGCCAACCGCAGCCGAAATCGCCGCGCTCCTGGCCGAAGCCCGCAAGCCACAAACAGCGGGTGCCCCACATCTCGTTTCTGAGATGTGGGATTCCACCAAGCCGCGCGGCCTTGCCATCGCCATCTTCGAAGACGCCCGCGCTATCGCCGAAGAGATCGCCGCTGAGCCCGATCCAGAGTCCGCCGAAGCCGAACCGCCGCCCGCCGAGACGATGAATATGTTTGCCGCACCCTCCCCAGACGCCCGGGTGCCCCATTCATCGCAGCTTCATCGCGATAGGTGGGATGTGAACTCTCCACCCCTTCCGGACCCAGCCCGCCGCATCGGCCTCGCCGTCGAAGGCCATGCCGCAATGGAAGTCGCGCTCGAATCGCCCGGACTCCGCCAAGCCCTCGAGGACGCGACGCTGCCCAAGCAGGTTCACGACCTCAAAGCAGTCCTCCGCGCGCTCGCTCCGCACGCTGTCACGCTACGCGGCGTCGAGACCGACGTGATGCTCGAGAGCTACCTCGTCAACCCGACGCATGCCTCACACACGCTTTCCGACATCGCGGCCCGCTCGACCAATCGCGCGCTCGTCCATCAGCCCACCAAGGCGAACCCCGCCGACCCAAAGCGCCTGCCCGAAGCCGCCGCCGCCATCGTCCGCCTCGCCCGCGTCTTCGCCCAGCAAATGGCCGAGAGCGACGCGACCGCCAACTCGTCCGCAACACTGGGTGCCCCGGGCCTCGCCTTTGAGACCCGTGAAGGAGCGCCGCAGACTTCCCCGCTCAAGCACATCTACGAGACCATGGACCTGCCGCTCGTCCCCGTTCTCCTGCGCATGGAGCAAGCCGGCGTCCGCATCGACTCCAGCGTCCTCTCCGCCATGTCCACGCGCCTCGCCGTCGAGATGGACACCCTCGCCGACCGCATCTATACCGACTCCGGCCAACGCTTCAACATCAACTCCCCCAAGCAGCTGGGCGAGATGCTCTTCGAACGGCTGGGACTTGCCGTCGGCAAGAAGACCA
>PKWK01000300.1 GCA_003133205.1 Granulicella sp.
TACTACCGCAACGTCCAGCTCTCCCCAGAGCTCGAAGAAGTGGCAGCCCAGGTCCAGCAGGAAGTGGCATCCGCCATCGAAGCCGAAGAGCGCGAACTCGAACTCATGCGCATGGAAGGCGAACAAGAAGAAATGGCCGCCGAATAAGCAGCCACAACACCGGGTGCCCCACGTCTCGCTTCTGAGACGTGGGTCTACCAACACAAAGGCGGACTCCTCGGAGTCCGCCTTCTTCTTTGACTACAACCCTCTTGTTTGTCATTCCGCAGCGCAGCGGAGGAATCTGCTTCTTCCTTTGCCCGCCCCCCCCAGTCAACCTAAAGCCTTCCCATGGCATCTCTTTCTATAGGAAGCGCCCCGCGAGCTGCGGCGCGATGTTCGCGTTCGTTTTTGTGCAAACGAAGGAGGATCTTTCGCTTGCCGCAAGCTTATTCTTTCTTTGGAGTGCCATCATGAAACGCTTATTCGCATGTGCCGGCCTGGCCGGTGCACTCGCATTGTCCTCGCCGCTGTTTGCCCAGGCTAGGGCCAACTCTCCCTACACCCTCAACCACGTCGAGCTCGGCGCCTACGGCGATCTCTTCCGTGTCGCTCCGGCCGGCGCTGCCACCGTCAACTACCTCGGCCTCGGCGGCCGGTTCGGCTTCAGCATGCACCCGCACGTGCAGCTTGAAGCCGAGATGAACTACAACTTCGAGAAGAACTTCACCACCACCACAACCACCAAGGTCGGCACCACCACCACCAGCACCACCGTCACCAGCCAACTGCGCCCGCTCACCGGCCTGTTCGGCCCGAAGTTCCAGGCCGGAACCTCCGGCCCCCTCCGCGCCTTCATCACCGCCAAGGCTGGCTTCGTTGAGTTCAGCTACAGCAACAACGCCCCCTCCGGATCGTCATTTGCCAACGCGTTCAACCAGTTCAACACCGGAGGCACGACGCACTTCGCAGCCTATCCCGGCGGCGGCATCGAGTTCTATGCGGGGCCCCTCGGCCTGCGCGTCGAAGCCGGCGACGAGATCTGGCTGAACAACGGCGCCTACAACAACCTCCGCGTCACCTTCGGCCCCACCCTCCGCTTCTGACGAACACCGCCTTCCAAATCCAAACGGCAGAGCTTCGGCTCTGCCGTTTTCTTTTTTGTTTGTCATTCCCGAAGGGAATCTGCTTCTCGCTTGCCGTTGCTCGCTCTCCACCAGAAAGAAGTAATTGATGCGGTCTCGCGGCTGGCGTAACCTCATTCTCATGCCAGACCCGCAAGCCGCGCCTCAGCCATCGCCCAACCCTGCGCCGCAACAACCGCAGCCAGGGCTATCCGCCGAACTCAAAGAGATTCTGGAGTTTAACGAACGGGAGAATCAAAAGCACCGTGACTATTTCCAGATGCTCTACAAGTGGACGGCCGGCTCGCTGACGGTCATCGTTGTCGTTATTGGTGGCTTAGTGGCCTTCGTCGGATGGCACACCATTGAGGACATCCGCAATCAAGCACAGGCGGCTTCAAGGGAAGAAATAGGCGAAATCCGCCAACAGAGCCAACAAACACTTCAACGTCAAACAGGGGAAATTCAGCAGCAAATAACGACTCGGCTCAACGATGAATTCAAAACCGAGGCAATACGGCAGACGGTTCAATCCGCAGCGAAGCAGCAGACTGCAGGTGCCCTGATGCCCATCATCACAACCGAGGTCAAGTCCCAAGTCACCGCTGGAGTGAAGTCCGAACAGCAGAACGTCCAGCATACGTTGATGCAAGAAGTCCACCAATCGGTCGAAGATCTCAAACCGACAATCAACAAGAGAGTAGACGATACAGTCGGCCAAGCCGTTGACTCGGCTGTCGCCTCACAAGTCGATTCCCAAATTACTCCGCGACTCAAACAACTCGAAAACAGCGCACAGGTCTCCGCGCTTATAAATCAAGCCAATGGCGGCGACGGAGCGTCATTCGACACCTTGGCTGTGATGGCCGCGGACTCTCAGGTACCGCAAAACATTAGGGACTTAGCTTTGAAGGTCGCGAGATCAATAGTCGCGAGCCACAACACCGGACTTTACACAACGAGGACGTTCCTTGACCCTAAAACGGAGGCCGAGGAAACCACACTACTATCCGATCCCAACCCTTTGATTCGAAGGGCAGCAATCGATTCCCGTCAAGATTGAGTACTGGAAGGCCCATATGGATCAACTTGTCACGATCATGACCTCCGACACAGACCTCGATGCGCGAATGTCTGGCTTCAACCGGTTCAAAGAGATCACCAAAGTAAGATTCGACGGGTTGGATAACTTTACCGCGATGCAGTGGTGGGGCCAGCATCGCAACGAGTTCGTGAAATAGCCGGTTACCCCAGCGCTGGTGCCCTATATTCCGCAGTTATGCGCCACAATGGGAGGAGATGCATGGAAAGCAAGAACCTCATAAGCCATAAAGAATTCCTCGCAGCCACTCGCCGCGCCAAGAGGAAGCAGGCAACGACGCCTATGGCTGTCGCCGCGCACTACAACAAGAAGGCGAACAGGGTCGTCATCAGCCTCTCCACCAAAGTCGAGGTCATGTTCAATCCTGCGGATGTGCAGGGGCTGGAAGATGCCACGCCAGCTCAACTCGCGGAAATCGAAATCACCCCATCCGGTTTCGGGCTGTACTTTCCTCAAGTTGACGCCGACATAGACGTCCCGAATCTCCTCGACGGCACCATGGGCTCGCGCAAGTGGATGGCCGCCCGCCTCGGTGCCCAGGGCGGCAAAGCCCGCTCACTCGCCAAGCGCACCGCCGCCCGCGCCAACGGAGCCCTCGGTGGCCGCCCCCGCAAGTCCGCCACCCGCTGAACTCGTCCAACCTTCATGCGTCTCTTCCGCAGTCTGCCGGTCCCTACCCAGTTAGCCCAGTCCCTCGCGCGCATCGCCCGCACCTTGGTTCCACCAGACGCACGCTGGATCCCGCCCGGCAACATGCACCTCACGCTCGTCTTTCTCGGGGCGGGTGGCCCACCCTTCACCAACCCCAAAAGCTCGGGTGCCCCATCCTTCGCGATTTTGCGAAGGGTGGGATGTAAACCGCTGGCAGTGCCCACCTCACCCCTTGACACCAGGGCGTATAATTAACTTAGGTAGAGACAGAATCCACCAGCCTCAGGCTTGTGTCTCCCCAAAGCTCCAAATAAACAATAACTCCATTGTTTTGAATATCTTGCAAATTGTCCTGTTTGTTTTCAAGATCTTGCAAATCCAATATCCGGTAAGTGGTTTGTTTGGAATATCATGCATGATTCGATACCCAGGGGGGTACACCAATGCCAGGCACCAATTCCAGATCTCAGTCGCGACCAGACATGCCAAGTGCCCCATTCATGCGCGCCCTCTGCGCACTTTGAGTACGGGGTTGGGGGGTGCCAGTCACGCCGCCAGAGACTTCCGCTTCCTGTCCCTCTGGTGTGTCTTGAACACATAGTCCCAGAACGAGGTCATCACCCCATAATTACTGTTATCCAGCCGGTGATGCACGCTATGCGCGGCCCATCGTCCCTGCAGCCATCGGAAGGGGATCTGGTTGATCCGCGTGGAATGCTCCAGATGGTGAAGTGCCCCGAAGTAAAAGTATCCAGCGGAGAATCCGCAAAGGAAAAAAGATGCACCGTGAATTCGCAGCACGTCTACCAGCAGCAGCCAGATTGGCATAAGGACCAAAAAGCTCGCAGGGAAGAGAAACGCAGAGGGCTTCTCCGGATTGATGTGATGAGCTTCGTGCGACTCAAACAGAATGCTGCGTGGATCATGAAGCCAGCGATGGATCGAGTACTCGACCAGGCTGAACACAAACAAACCGGACAGCGAACCGATAAGGATCGACGGCCAACTCGGCTGGCGGCGCAACCCCAGATAAGCAAATAGAACCGGGCAGATAAAGTCCACCACGTAGGATGCCCAGTAGTTGGCGCGGCTTTTGGATAAGGTGCGCAGCAAAGAGCGCGAAGCATAACCAATCTGCCTGAATCTAATTGCTAAGTCCAATTCTTCTCCAAACTCGATCATTTCGTTCCTCAAAACAGTTCGGATCGTGGCTAAGTATCGCAGATAAAAGCGATCGCCACTTTGACAATAGCAGCCTATGAGACTGATTTGAAGGGCAGTCGGGTAGCACACAAAGCAGGATGCTTCATTCTACCGCTCATCTGAGTCCAGAAACGAAAACGCCAGAGACCTCGCGGCCTCTGGCGCTTCATTCTTGAAGATCTCGCAGTTCTAATCGGCTGTTGCGTCTTCTGGCTACCGTCCGACCAACCTCCGGTTTGCACCGGCGATCAACCCTTCGGCCTCGCTTTCCGATTGACCTCCGACTTTCATCGGCGATCTTTCTTCCGGCGCTGCCTTCCAACTCAACCTCCGACTCTCATCGGCTGTCAGATCCTTCGGCCAGCCTTCCTGTCAATCTCCAGCTTTCGCTTTCGACCAACCCTCCGGCCCATCCTTCCAGTCAGTCTCCAGCTTTCGCCTTCGACCAACCTTCCGCTCAACCCTCCGGTCAACCGTCGACTTGCGTCTTCGATCAACCTTCCGGCTCCGCCTTCGCATCGACCTGCGACTCGCGCCGCCTGCCGATCCTCCGGCCTGCTTTCCGACTGACCTCCAGCTTGCGCCTTCGATCGATCTTCCAGCCAAACCTTCCGGCTGACCTTTGACTTGCGTCTCCGATCAACCTTCCGGCTCCGCCTTCGCATCGACCTGCGACTCGCGCCGCCTGCCGATCCTCCGGCCTGCCTTTCGACTGACTTCCAGCTTGCGCCTTCGACCAATCGTCCGGCTCAACCTTCCGGTCAACCTTTCGACTTGCGTCTCCTGGTCAACCTTCCAGTTCTGCCTCAAACCTAACCTCCGACTCTCATCGGCTGCTGCATCCTCCGGCGCTGCCGTCCGGTTCACCTTCGACTCGCGTCTCCGATCAACCTTCCGGCCCTGCCTGCGGACCCAACCTCCGACTCTTATCGGCTGTTGCATCTCCGGCTTCGCCTTCCGTCCAATCTCCGACTTGCGTCTTCAACCAGCCTTCCAGCTTTGCCTTCAAACTCAACTCTCGACTCATCGACTGTTGTATCCCTTCGGCGCTGCCGTCCAGCTCACCTTCGACTCGCGTCTCCGATCAACCTTCCGGCCCTGCCTGTGGACCCAACCTCCGACTTATCGATTGTTGTGTTCTCCAGTTCTGTCGTCCGGCTAACCCTCGACTCGCGTCTCCGATTAACCTTCCGGCTAGCTTTCCGATCGACCGTCCACTTTTGTTTCCGATCAATCTTCCGGCCTGCCTTCCAATCTTTCTTCGGCTTTCGCCTCCGATCAACCTTCCAGCTTCGCCTTCGAACTCAACCTCCGACAAACTGCGTGTCATCAGTTGGAAAGGACATTAGGAGCGCCCAACCTGTGCATGCAAGTGCAAATCCTTCGATTTCTGTGGATTTCCTCTGTAACCCGCCATTCACGCGGACTTTGTCGACGAACCATTTACGAAACTGCACCACCACCGATGCAGCCCACTTCCAGATCTACTTCACATCCGCCGCCATCCACCCATGCAACTGCAGCCAATTCCCCAGCAACTCCGGCACAACGGTCAGTTCGTGGAGCGCCGGCGGCAGGCCTTCTCCCATGTGCGTGCCATGCGGCCCAAGCTCGAAGATGTGCATTTCCGCAGGAATCCCGGCCGCCTTCAGCGCTTCGTAGAACTCAGCCGCATTCCGCGAATCCACCGTCTTGTCGCCGGTAGTCGAGTAGATAAAGCAGGGGCTGGTGTCGGCGCTGACATGCTTCGCTGGGTCAACCGCATCGATCGTTGCCTGCGTAGGGTGATCCCCGATGAGTGTCTTCAACGGAGGAGTCCCCGCGCGCGTATAAAGCTCCATCGACAGCGGCGCGTACGACAGAATCGCGAAATCCGGACGGTCGGAGACGCGGTCGATGGGGTCCTTGGCCGCTGGATCGCCGGCCTTATGAATCGTCGCCATATAGCCGGAGAGATGGCCGCCGGCGGAGAAGCCCCAGATGCCAATTGCATCCGGCTTCACCCCAAGCTCCGCGGCATGCGAGCGCACATAGCGGATCGCGCGCGATGCATCCAGCATCTGCGCGGGGTAAACATACGCCGGCGACAGCCGATACTCCAGCACGAACGCGGACACTCCGTGCGCGGCAAGCCAGCGAGCCTCGTACGCGCCCTCCTGCTCCATCACCTCGTGCGTGTAGCCGCCGCCAGGCATCACGATCACGGCACTGTGCGGCCCAGCACCCGCAGTGGGGTAAGTGAAGAGCTTGGGGATATCACCCTCGGTTGTCCCGTCCGCCAGGGGCGCGCCCCCCCGGCCAAAGCACGATGGACTGCGTAAACCCGGCCGGTGGCGCGGTGATAGTTGCGGGCACCTGCGACGTTACAGCCGCGGGCGTCTGCGCAGCAAGTGGAATGGCGACTAGAAACAGGGCAGCGGCGAGGGCATGTCTATTCATAGCCCGAAAGCATATCGCACCAACTCGACTGCTGTGAAACTCTACCGGGTGCCACACCCTTCCGCAGCTTTGTGTGGGGGAGAGGACTTATCCCTTGACAGGCCGCGCTAGAATCGACTCAACGATGAAGCGCATCTTCACCCTCGTCCTCGGCGCACTTGCGATGGTCGCCGTCGCACTTATCTCGGCCTTCATCGCCATGCGCCTCGCTATCCACGGTCGCGAAGCAGCCGTTCCAGCGCTCACCGGCCTCACCGTCGCCGAAGCGAGCAAGGCGGCAGGCAGCAAGGGCCTCCATCTCGACCTGGAAAACCGCTTCTACTCCAGCG
Source organism: Granulicella sp. (assembly GCA_003133205.1). The sequence goes on from PKWK01000300.1 coordinate 6,828, forward strand.
ACGTACCCGCCGGCCGCATCCTCGCCCAGGATCCCGCGCCCGGCTCCCGCGTCCGCCGCGACTGGCCCGTCCGCATTACCGAGTCGCTCGGTGCCCAGCGCGCCAACATCCCCGACTTGACCGGCGAGTCCGAGCGCGCCGCCACCATCAACGTCCGCCGCCTCTCGCTCGACCTCGGCGCCGTCGCCCACCTCGCCATTCCCGGCGATCCCGACGTCGTCCTCAGCCAGACGCCGCCGGTCAACTCCGCGGGAGTCGACGGGCCCCGCGTCAGCCTCCTCGTCAGCGATCCGACGGACGACACGCAGTTGCCCTCCTACGTCATGCCCTCGCTCGTCGGCCTCAGCTTGTCCGCCGCCAGCGAGCGCGCCGGAGCCGCTGGCCTGCACCTCCTCGCCTCCCTCGACGCTCCGCCAACCGCAGAACCGCCCACAACTTCCCCTGCTGCAACCCCCACGCCTTCCCTAACTCCTGCGCCTTCTCCAGCCCCTCCGCCGACCGAATTGCCCGCTCCCAGCCCACCGCCCACAAGCGGCATCGTCATCGCCCAGACTCCCCAGCCCGGCCGCCGCGTCGTGCAGGGAGACACCATCCACGTCATCGTCGGTCGCCCCGCCCCGCCAACCGCTCCGACTCCATGAAGAATTCACATCTGCCGCGCTTGTCGCAACGGCGCATCACAGGCTAGACTTTGCTTCATGAGCCGACCCGCGCTGACGTTCTTCGCCGCCCTCGTCCTCGTCTTCACCGCCGCGTCGCTGCCCGCGCAGGACTGGGCGAAAGCCGCGCTCGAGAAGTCGCCGCGCCACCACGAATATGTCGCCCTCAAACACGGCGACCGCACGGTGCAGGCCTTCGTCGCCTATCCCGAAGTCAGCCATAAAGCGCCGGTCATCATCATGATCCACGAGATCTACGGCCTAAGCGACTGGGCCAAGGAGATGGCGGACGAACTGGCTGCGCAAGGCTACATCGTCATTGCGCCCGACCTGCTGACCGGCGCCGGGCCCAATGGTGGCGGGTCCGACGCGTTCCCCGGCCAGGACGCAATCACCAAAGCCGTCTCCGGCCTCAGTGCCGATCAGGTGACCGCTGACCTCGACGCCGCCGCCGACTACGGCAAGAAGCTCCCCTCCGCCAACGGCAAGCTCTTCATCGCCGGTTTCTGCTGGGGCGGTGGCAAGTCCTTTGCCTTCGCCACCCATCGCCACGATCTTGGCGCCGCCTTCGTCTTCTACGGTCCGCCGCCGGCCGATGTAACCACGATCACCGCGCCCGTCTACGGCTTTTACGCCGGTAACGACGCGCGCATCACCGCTACCGTGCCCGCCACCACCGAGGCCATGAAGGCCGCCGGCAAGAAGTACGGGCCGGTCATCTACGATGGCGCAGGCCACGGATTTATGCGCGCCGGCGAAGATCCCGCTCCCCCCGCAAGCACCACGCCAGCCATGGCCGCGGCCAACAAGAAGGCCCGCGACGAGGGCTTCAAGCGCCTCGTCGACCTCATCAACAAGACCAACGCCGGCTCGGCTACTCTCCGCCTCCAGCCCGTTCACGCCCAACCGACCCTCGTCAGCTCCAAAGCCGTCAAACCTGCCGCCCCAGCCTCCTGCCACGACGAAACGCCGTCGAGTGACGCAAAGCACGATGAAAAGATGGACATGGCTGCAATAATGTAAGTGTGAAAACCGTGCCCAGTCCCTCACTCCCCTCGCTTCAAGACGAACTCGACCGCATTACGCAGAACACCCGAGCCCTGGTTCAGCCCGAGCGGCTCGCCATCTCAGAGCAGGCCACCGCCGAGCTTTTCGCCACCGGCATCGAAGACCGCATTCTCCGTCCCGGCGCGCAGTCCCCGGACTTTACGCTGCCCGATGCGCTCACCGGCAAGCCCGTCCACTCTGCCGATCTGCTCGCGCTCGGCCCGCTCGTGATCAAGTTCTTCCGCGGCCGCTGGTGTCCTTACTGCGTCACAGAACTCGAAATCTGGCGCGATCTGCATGCCCAACTTCGCAACTCTGGAGCGTTCTTCGTCGCGATCTCCCCGCAGACGCCGCGCCACAACGACTTCACCCTGCAGCAGCACAACCTGCCCTTTCCCATCCTCTCCGACGCCGGAGCCGCCGTCGCCGAGCGCTTCGGCATCGCCTACAGCATCCCCGTCGCAGACCGCAGCTATTATCAGGGGATCTTGGTCAACATCCCCTTCGTCAACTCCGGCAGCACGTACAAGAATGCGACCGAAGCAAGCTGGCGCCTGCCTCTTCCAGCCACATTCGTAGTCAACCAGGATGGAACCATTGCGTTCAGCGAAGCCCACGCCGACTTCCGCGTTCGCCCCGAGCCAGCCGACGTGATGCAAGCTGTTCTGGCCGCCGTAGCCGCTAAGTGACGCTAAGCCGCGAACTCGCCGGCCAGGATATTCTTCCGTTCCTCCGAGGAGAAATGTTCGATCGAATACCGCAGCGCCGTTCGCGGAACGCGTTCATAATGCTTCTTCAGAAAGCGCAGTAACACGGCCTGGTCCTCGTCTCCCACCACGCGCAGCACCCAGCCTATTGCTTTGTGGATCAGGTCGTGCGGGTCGTCGAGCAACATCTCCGCGACTCGCAGCGCGTCCTCCACGTCACCCTCCGACACCAGCGCCATCGTCGATATCATCGCGATCCGCCGCTCCCACAGACTCTTCGACCTCGCCAGCTTGGTGAGCAGCTTCTTCGATCCCGTCTTCAAATGCCCGCCCACAACTTCCCTGCACGAAAGGTCGACCAGGTCCCAGTTATTGATGTATTGCGTGTTGCGCAGATACATCTCCAGAATCTCCTTCCGCAGAGCCTCGTCGCCACGTTTGTGCTGCGCGACAAGAATCTCCAACGCCGCCGCGCGACACTCATGTTCCTTCGCCTTCAACAGCCGTTGCAGTTCGTCCAGACTCAGCGTCTTGTATCGCGACACAATCTTGCGCAGCAAGGGAACCGTAACGCCGAGAAAGACGTCGCCCTCGCCGTACTCCCCGGGGCCGGTCTTGAAGTAGCGCGCAGCTCCGGCCGCTCGTTCCGGCGTGCCCGCTGCCTTCAACTCCCGCTTCAGCGCTGCACCTGTCATTACTTGCTCTTCCGGTATCTCCGAATCAAACTTGTGGTGGACGAATCATGGTTCATCTTCGGCTCGCTCTCACTTTCCAACTCACCCAGGATCTTCGTCGCCAGCACTTTGCCCAGCTCTACTCCCCACTGATCGAACGAGTCGATATTCCAGATCGCGCCCTGGGTAAACACCGCGTGCTCATACAGCGCCACCAGTTTGCCCAGCACCTCGGGCGTCAGCACGTCGGCCAGAATCGTATTGGATGGCCGGTTGCCTTCGAATACGCGATGCGGCACCAGCCAATCCGGCGTGCCCTCGGCCTTGACCTGCTTCGCGGTCTTGCCAAACGCCAGCGCCTCAGCCTGCGCAAACACATTCGCCATCAGCATGTCGTGGTGCCGTCCAAGCGGATTCAGCGCCTTCGCAAAACCAATAAAATCGCACGGAATCAGCCGCGTCCCCTGGTGGATCAGTTGGTAAAACGAGTGCTGCCCGTTGGTCCCCGGCTCGCCCCAGTACACTGGGCCGGTCTCCGTAGTCACACGTGTCCCTTCCAGCGTTACATGTTTTCCATTCGACTCCATCGTCAACTGCTGCAGGTACGCCGGAAACCGCTTCAGGTACTGCTCATACGGCAGGACCGCAACCGTCTGCGCATCGAAGAAGTCCGTGTACCAAAGCGTCAGGAGCCCCATCAGCACCGGCAGGTTCTTCTCAAACGGAGCCGTCCTGAAGTGCACATCCATCTGGTGGAAACCAGCCAGCATTTCCGTGAAGTATTCCGGCCCAATCGCAATCATCGTCGACAGCCCGATTGCCGAATCCATCGAGTAGCGCCCGCCCACCCAATCCCAGAAGCCGAACATGTTCTCCGTGTCGATGCCAAACTGCGCCACCAGCTTCGCGTTCGTCGAGATCGCTACAAAATGCTTCGCCACGGCCTTTTCATCGCCGCCCAGCCCGGCCAGTGACCAGTCGCGCGCCGAGTGCGCGTTCGTCATTGTCTCCTGCGTCGTGAATGTCTTCGACGCCACGAGAAACAACGTCTCCTCCGCCTTCAGATCGGCAACTGCCTCGGCGAAATCCGTCCCGTCGACATTTGAAACAAAGCGGAACGTCAGGTCGCGCTGGCTGTAGTGCTTCAGCGCCTCATACGCCATTACCGGCCCAAGATCCGACCCGCCGATGCCAATGTTGACGACGTTCCTGATGCGCTTGCCCGTGTGCCCCTTCCACTCGCCCGAGCGCACCCGGTCGGCAAACCCGGCCATCTTTTCCAGCACCGCGTGGACGCTCGGCACTACGTCCTCGCCGTCCACCACGATCTTCTCGCTCTTCGGCGCCCGCAGCGCGACATGCAACACGGCCCGGTTCTCCGTGATGTTGATCTTGTCGCCGCGAAACATCGCCTCGATCTTCCCGCGCAGGCCAGATTCCTCCGCCAGCGCCACCAGCAGTTTGAGCGTTTCATCCGTCACGCGGTTCTTCGAGTAGTCGAGGAAAATTCCGTCCGCCTCCGCCGTGAACCGCTCGCCGCGACCGGGGTCTTTCGCAAACAGATCTCGCAGATGCTGCCCCTTCATCTCTTGAGAATGTGTCTGCAGCGCCTTCCATGCTGGGCGTTGGTTGAGTGGCATAGCGGTCGAGTCTCCAGTATCCATAGGGGTCAATTTTCTCACAGCAATGTGGCCGGTCTGGGAACACCTCCGCCAGCCTCGGAAAGCACCGGTCGCGGCCGTCGTAGCCAATAATTTGGGCTTGCAGCGGTATTGGGTGTGCGTTTATCGTATTAATAGTCCGGCTATCGCTCACCCCCTTGCAAGATTCACAACGGCCTGGGGTGCGCAGGCCCCGCATTTCAATGCCGGGTCTCGGCCGCGAATCGAGGACTTATCTTGTCGATGAATCTCGCAACCCGCCGTACCGCTGTTCGGACCTCTCCCATCGCCGCGAAGCACGCCGCTACTCCCACTGTCCTCAAGCCCGTTTCGACCCCGGACATTCAAGCCGCGCAGCCTTCGCTCGCTCCGCCGAACACGACGCCGTCTTCCGCTCTCGACGTCTACGCCGGCGATCCAAACTTCATGACTTCGCTGGCCCGCGGTCTGCTAGTCATCCAGTCCTTCACCCCGCAGACTCCGCAGATGACCATCTCGCAACTCTCGGTCAAGACCGGACTTTCTCGTGCCGCCGTACGTCGCTGTCTTTACACGCTCAGCAAGCTTGGCTTTGCCGGCATTGAGGATGGCTCGCGCTACGCGCTGCGTCCGCGCATGCTCACGCTATCGAACACGTACTCTGCGTCGAACTCGCTCTCCACCGCAGCGCAGCCCATCCTCGAACGCATGTCCGCGGTCCTGCACGAGAGCTTCTCCGTAGCCACCCTTGATGGCGATGACATTGTCTACATAGCCCGCTCCAACGTCTCGCGCGTCATGTCCGAGGACCTCCACATCGGCAGCCGCCTGCCTGCCTACTGCACCAGCATGGGCCGCGTTCTTCTGGCCTATCTGCCCACCGAGCAGCTTGAAGAGTACCTGGCGCGCGTCGTGCTCACCGCCCACACCCCGCGCACAGTCAGCAGCATAGAGAAGCTCCGCCTAGCCTTGCGCAATGTCCGTCGCAACGGCTACGCGCTCGTCGACCAGGAGTACGAGATCGGCCTCCGCTCTGTTGCCGTGCCCGTCTATTCCCCCACCGGCCGGGTTGTGGCCACCGTCAATCTCAGTGGCAGCGCGCCGCGCATTTCGGTTTACGAAATGCAGACCCGCTTCCTGCCCCACCTCCGCAACGCTGCCGCCGAACTGGGAGTCTTCCTCCGCTAAATCGGAAAAGTCCCCGTCCGATTCGGTGGCTGCGGTCTTAGCTTTGGCATTCCTGTGCGGCGACCGTCCGCGCCTTGGCTCCAGCGCCGGTGCCGAGCGCGGGATCGAGACGCTTCTCCAGGCCGTTCGGCTTGATTCGCTGTGCCAGCGGAATCGCGCCACCCACCGTTGGGCTACTTCCCATCAACGCCACATACAGCAGAGCCGCCACCCCGAAACCCACGAACCACGCATAGTCGTATAGAAAGCGCAGTTCAGGTACCAATCGCCCGATCAGTGCGACAAACATCCCCGCCCCCAACGCAATCAGGGCCTTCGGATTGACTCCCTTTTTGTACTCATACGCGCCATCTCGCCGGTACAGTGACTCCGTATCCAGCCGCGTCTCGCGAATAAAGAAGTAGTCCGCGATCATGATCCCCGCCACCGGCCCCAGCAGTCCCGAGTAGCTGACCAGCCAGGTTATGTAGTCGATGTGGCTCGCCATCAGCTTCCACGGCATCATCGCAAGTCCAATGCAGCCCGTGATCAGGCCTCCAGTGCGGAAGCTGATAAGTCGAGGAGCGAGGTGCGAGAAGTCGTTCGACGGGCTGACAACATTGGCCCCGATGTTGACGTTCAGCGTCGCAATGAGAATGCTGATCAGCGCGAGGAACGCAATGAATGGCTGATGGAACTGGCCCAGCAGCGTGATAGGGTTCCAGATCGGACGGCCGAAGACGACGGTGGAGGCCGAGGTGCATGCGATCCCAATGAACGTGTACAAGGTCATCGCAACGGGAAGCCCGAAGGCCTGACCAACGATCTGCGATTCCTGCGACTTCGCGTAGCGAGTGAAGTCCGGAATGTTCAACGACAGCGTTGCCCAGTAGCCGACCATGCCGGTGAGCGAAAGGAAGAAGAAGTGCAGAAAACTTGAATTGGTGTGGAACTGGCTGGGCGCATCGAGCATGGGGCCGAATCCGCCGGCCTTGTGCGTCATGAAACCGAGCAGCACCAGCGACATGATCAGCAGGAACGGCGCCGAAAAGCTCTGCAGGAAACGAATCGACTCCACACCTCGCCACACGACGAACATGTTCAGCAGCCAGAAGCCCAGGAAGCATGTCCACAGCACCCACGGCATCGCCGCAGTCGCGGGCCACAGCACATTCACCATCGCACAGATCGACTGTCCGCCGATCCACGACTGGATGCCAAACCATCCGCACGCCACGAACGCGCGAAACATAGCCGGGACGTTCGCGCCCCTCACGCCAAACGACGCGCGTACAAACACTGGGAAGGGAATCCCATATTTCGTGCCTGCATGCGCATTCAGAATCATCGGGATCAGGACGATGAGATTGCCCAGCAGAACAGTCCCAATCGCCTGCTTCCAGTTCATCCCGCCCGCGATGAGGCTCGACGCCAACATGTACGTCGTCACCTCCATCGACATTGAGAACCACAATGCGATGAAGTTGTACGTCCCCCATGTGCGCTGTTCAGGCGTCGTCGGCGCAAGGTCCGCGTTGTAGAGTTGGGGGTCCGCACGCAGGCCGTATGCATCCGTCAGGCTCGTCGGCCCCTCGACGTAAAGGCTCATCTGCCGGTGACCTCACGATGGACGTATCTGCCGCGTCCCACCGCGCCGAGAAACTTCCCGCCCTCGACCACGAGTTCGCCGCGCGAGAATACCTGCCGCGCATTGCCCTTCACCTTGAAGCCTTCGAAGATCGAGTAGTCGGTGTGCATATTCTGGGTCGCTGCCTTAATCGTATACTTCGCCTCCGGGTCCCAGATCACAATATCCGCATCGGAACCAGCAGCCAATACACCCTTCCTGGGATACATCCCGAAGATCTTCGCCGGCGCCTCCGCCGTAACCTCCACAAACCGCTCCAGCGACATCCGGCCTTCATTCACGCCGTGGTGATACGCAAGCTGCATCCGGTTCTCGATCCCCGGGCCGCCGTTGGGAATCTTTGTAAAGCTCTCCAGCCCAAGCGTCTTCTGATCGGCAAATCGGAACGGGCAGTGGTCGGTCGAAACCACCTGCAGCACATTGTCCCGCACCGCCTCCCACAGCGGAGCTTGGTTCTTTTTCTCGCGCAGCGGCGGCGTGAACACATACTTCGCGTCCTCGAACCCCGGCTTGCCCATGTCGTCTTCAATCGACAGGACCAAGTACTGCGTGCAGGTCTCGCCCATCACCGGAAGCCCGCGCTCGCGAGCCGCCTTCACCTCGTGCATCGCCTCCTCGCACGACACGTGCACGATGTAAACGCTCGCGCCACCGGCCATCTCGCTGATCGCCACCACGCGATGTACTGCCTCCGCCTCCGCCTTCACTGGCCGCGTCAGCGCATGATAAAGCGGCCCCGTCTTGCCCGCCGCCAGCGCCTGCTGCACGACTACGTCGATCACCGTCCCATTCTCCGCATGAACGCACACCAGCGCGCCCAGCTTCGCCGTCCGCTGCATCAGCTTGAAGATCGTCGCATCGTTCACCATCAGTACATTGGGATAGGCCATGAAGATCTTGAAGCTCGAGATCCCTTCCGCGACCATCGCGTCCACGTCGTCCAGCCAAGCATCATTCGGCCCCAGATCGGTCACCGCCATGTGCAGCGCATAGTCGATGCAGGCCTTCCCCTCGGACTTCGCGCGCCACGTCTTGAACGCCTCCGTCATCGGGTGCCCCATCGACTGCAGCGCAAAGTCGATCACCATCGTGGTCCCCCCAATCGCCGCCGCACGCGTCCCCCACTCATAATCGTCCGCGCTCACCGTGCCGCCAAACGGCATGTCCAAATGCGTATGAACGTCGATGCCCCCGGGCATCACCAGCATCCCCGCCGCATCCACCACCTTGTACCCGGCCGCATCGATCCCCGACGCAACCCGCGCAATCGTCTCGCCCTCAATCAGCACATCGGCGAGCTTTGTCCCCGCCGCACTTACCACCTTGCCGCCCTTGATCAAAGTTCCCATACGACATACTCCTTCATAGCCCCGTCTTGCTTAAGGGCACGGCTTTAACCGTGCCGTAACTACCGATTTGGATCGCGGCTTTAGCCGCTGAGGTCATCTTTCTTGCGTGTTTGCAACCATTCCGCACGTCCGCTTCTCAATTCTGCGTTTCTCTGCCTCTATCCTGCCCTCTCCACCATTCCGCACGTCCGCTCCGCCCAGGTCTCTGGCGCCAATCCGTTCGAGCGCTCGACCATCGTGATGCATTGATCCACCGGGCAAACCAGCGAACACAGATTGCACCCCACGCACTCCGTCTCATCCACCCGCGGAATTCGATCCAGCGACGTGGCATACGCTCCCACGTGCCCCTTCGGTGGATCGAGCTTCGGAATCGGCGTCACCACAATCCTCTCCCGGCCTGCCTCATGCGGCTTCGCGTGGACCTCCACATGCCCATCCACCGGCCCCGTCACGCGGTCCAGATGAATGCACTGGTGTGCGCCATCCCAGCACGCGATATGGCAAAGCTGGCACCCGATGCACAGCGCCTCATCGATCTGCGCCACAATCCTGTAGTTCAGATTCAGGTGCTTCCACTCCGTTACCTTCGCCAGGCTCTTCCCGCGAAAGTCGTCGACGGTTACAAATCCCTTCTCGTCCATCCAATTCGACAGACCATCGATCATGTCCTCGACGATTCTGTAACCAAAATGCATCGCCGCCGTGCAAACCTGCACTGTCCCACAGCCCATCAGCATAAACTCTGCCGCGTCGCGCCAGTTGCCGATGCCGCCAATCCCGCTCATTGGAATCGGAGGCCCATCCACCATATCGGAATTCACCTGCTGAATCATATTCAACGCAATCGGCTTCACGGCCGGCCCACAGTACCCGCCATGGGAACTCTTCCCATCCACATTCGGTCGCGGCTCAAACGTGTCGAGATCGATTCCGGTAATCGAGTTGATCGTATTAATCGCGCTCAGCCCATCGGCGCCCGCCCGTTTTGCCGCCCGCGCAACCACGCGGATATCCGTGATATTCGGTGTCAACTTCACCAGCACGGGCGTCCGCGCCGCTTCCTTTACCCACTCCGTAATCATCTGCGCGTACTCCGGTACCTGCCCCACCGCGGACCCCATCCCGCGCTCGCTCATCCCGTGCGGACAGCCGAAGTTCAGCTCCAACCCATCCGCGCCCGCACCCTCCGCCCGCTTCACCATCTCGTGCCACGTCTCGCGCTTCGACTCCACCATCAGCGACGCGATCACTGCATGCTTCGGATAGCGCTTCTTCACTTCCTCAATCTCGCGCAGGTTCACTTCAATCGGCCGGTCGCTGATCAACTCAATGTTGTTGAACCCCATCATCCTCTGAGCGCTCCAATCAATCGACGAATAGCGCGAGCTGACATTTGTAATTGGCTCCCCGATCGTCTTCCACACCGCCCCGCCCCACCCCGCATCGAAGGCGCGCATTACCTGCTCGCCGCAGTTGGTCGGAGGCGCGCTCGCCAGCCAGAAAGGGTTTGGGCACTTAATGCCGCCCGCAAAATTCGTCGTCAGATCAGCCAACGTGTGCCTCCGTCCGTGTGCTCAACCAACCTGCAATTCCCAACGCCGCCCGCTTGCCATCCGCTACCGCATCCACCACCTCGCGCCCGCCGTTCACGCAATCCCCGCCGGCAAAATACTTGGGATTCTTCGTCTGCCCCGTAGCTCGGTCGATCACCACTCGCCCGCGGTCCATCGTCACTCCTCGCGCCTGCACCAGCAACTCCACCAGCGGCGACTGCCCAATCGCAGGAATCACCACATCGCATTCAACGGTAAACTCCGAACCTTTCAAAGGCTGGAGGCTTCCCGATTCATCCGTCTCAACCCACATACAGGTGAGTGAAATCCCGTGCTCGGTCTCGCGCAACGCCACCGGAAGCGTTCCCCAAAAGAACTCCACGCCCTCACGCAATGCATGGTCATACTCAAAGGCGAACGCCGAAATATTCTCCCGCTGCCGCCGATAGAGAATCGTTACCTCTTCTGCGCCCAGTCGCTTCGCCGCGCAAGCTGCATCGATCGCCGTATTCCCCGCGCCAATCACCACGACCCTTTTGGCCACGCTCAGCCGCTCGCCCGTCTTGTACCCGGCAATAAAGTCCAGAGCATCGACTACTCCTACTGACGCGCCAATGCCCGCTGCCGAGCTTTCCCGAACCGAGTCTGCACCCTCCACCGCCAGCCGATGCATCGCACCCAGCCCCACCCCCAGAAAAACCGCATCGAACTCGCGCTCAAGCTCCGCCAAACCCGCCGCGTCGACCTCCCGCATCTCGAACTCCACACCCAGCTTGCGGACCATCTCAACCTCGCGCAGGCTGTCCGCCGTGCGCAGTTTGTACTCTGCCACGCCGTAGGTATTCAACCCGCCCGGCAGCGCGCGCCGGTCGATCACAGTGACTTGAAAGCCGAGCTGCCGCAACTCCGCAGCACACGCCAGGCTCGCCGGCCCTGCCCCGATGCATGCCACCCGCTCGGCTCGCTCCTCGCGCTGGCGCAGCGGCAGTTTCCCCCCCGCGCCGTAAAACGTCTCCATTGCGAACCGTTGCAGCCGGCCAATCTCGATCGGCCTCTCGTGCTTCCCATGCATCACGCACGAGCCTTCGCACAGCACCTCTACCGGGCACACCCGCGAGCAACTCGCCCCCAGAACATTCGCCTCCAGGATCGACTTTGCCGACCCCATCACGTTGCCTGAAGCAATTTTCTTGATGAACCGCGGCACATCGATGTGGGTTGGACAAGCGCTCATACAAGGCGCGTCGAAGCAGTTCAGGCACCGATTCGCCTCCACCACCGCCGCCCGCGAATCGAACTCCGGATGCAGATCCGGAAACCGCGCCGCTACCTCTGGATGTCCAACGAATGCTCCGTCCACTTTGCTCGTCCCCCCTCGTCCTTGCCTTGGAACCGCCAGGTCTATTCGCGTCGCGCAGATACCGTTGATTTCCACATCAGACCGACCAGCAACCCCCGGCTTACGCCAATCCTATCGGACCGTCTAAAAAGAAGGAACGCTCCGGCGATCCCTCTATATAATTGGCGAGAATTACGTGCAGAGAGTGAACCTTAGCCCAGCATCTCGTTCAAGTCAATCCATGTTCCGCACCACGGGCTTTCCGGGGCATCGGACTTGAACTGGATCGCCACTTGGAGTATTCGCGGCACGCAGGGCACATTTTGTAATCTAGTAGACTTTTGATACCGTCAAAAGGTTTATCATCGGGTATACGGCAATCCTTGACTACATGAATGCAGCTACAGACTTGGCACTTGTCCCCATCCTCATAACAGAGCAGGATCACGCTCCCCGCGCGGCTCATGCCCCACCATTGACGCCGCCACAGGCGGCCAAGCGCTATTGCCTGCTCCTTTTCCTCCTCCCCATGCTGGCTATCCCCGCGTGCATCCGCCTGGGTTGCTCGGACTTCTTCCTGCGCCATGGCGCCAGCGTTTGGGTGCAGTCCAACGATGCCGTCTTCAGTATGCGCGACCGGGATTGCGACGTCCTCATCTTCGGCGACTCGACCGCGATGACCGGAATCGACCCCGATGTGGTCGAACGCAACACCGGGTTCAAGACCTGCAACATAGCCGTCACCAACTCCGTCCTCGCGGTCACCCACAATCTCACGCTCAACCGCTATCTTGCCAATAATGCCAAGCCGCGGGTGCTCCTCGTGCAACTCTCGCCCGATGGCTTCCAGCCGGAGAGCAATGCCTGGGACCAAACTGTGTACCCCGAAGGGCTGCTTGAGTTGCTGCGCCACGGCAGCCCCGCCGAGAGCCGCCATGTGCTGCTCACCCATCCCCAGGAGGCCATCGCCTTCGCTGGATATGCGGCCGGCTTCTCGGTCTACTCCGTCGTCAAAGACATCTGGTTCCACGCCACCAACCTGCGCCCGGAAGAGGATACCGTCACCATCCACAACGGCTTCTTCACCCCGCCCTCCCCGGCCAGCACCTCCTGCGAGCCCGGTGCCACCTTCTCCGATCCCCGGGCCGGCGGCGGTTACCCGCGCACCGTCGTCGGGGAATACGAGAACGGCTACGCCAACCGCTCAGGCATCGTGCTGGTCAATGTCGCTCCCATCCCTTCCTGCGACCAGAACCTTGCCGCATTCAGCTCGGAGTTGAACGGCGTCACTAGCAACTCACTCCTGCCCCTGCCCGTCGGCCTCTTCAACGACCCCCGGCACTACACCGCCGTCGGCTCGGCCGTCGTCTCCCGACTGGTCGCCCAGGAACTTAACGCCGTTGCTCAGCGCAATCCCCAGATCGACGACCGCGCCCCCACCCCCGCTCCCCGTATTGTCGCCACATTGCAACGGACCCGCCTTGACCGCTAGCTCGCCTTAGCTTGGCCGCGGCGCCCTCGATTGCTTTAGCTATCCCCCGACACACATCGTGGCCTTCGTCTATCCTCAATTAGCCCCATAGCGTCCGCTGGCGCCGCTGCGTCTTTCACGAACAACTGCCAAATAGCAACTACCAACTGCTCCTATGCTCTTCAACTCCCTCCCGTTCCTCTTTGTCTTCCTGCCCATCACTATGCTGGGCTTCCATCTGCTAGGGCGCTATGGCCGCCGCCCTGTCATCGCCTGGTTGGCCATGATGTCGGTCGTTTTTTATGCCAAATGGAACATGCTGTACGTCCTTTTCCTGCTTGGCTCCATCCTGGTCAACTACATCGTCGCCCGCGCCGTCGGTGTCGCGCCGGAGAACTCCACCCGCCGCAAGCATCTGTTGACCTTTGGCATCGCCCTCAACCTGCTGGCCCTCTTCTACTTCAAGTACCTCTACAAGGTCCTTCTGACGGTCAAGGCGCTGCATCTCGCCAACCTCAACCCGCATCCCATCCTGCTTCCGCTGGGCATCTCCTTCTTCACCTTCACGCAGATCTCCTACTTGGTCGATCTAGCTCAGGGGCAGGCGGAAGTTCAGGATTTCCTCTCCTATCTCCTCTTTGTCACCTTCTTCCCCCACCTCATCGCTGGCCCCATCCTCCACCACAAGGAGATGATGCCTCAATTCGGTCGCATACGCCCGGAAGACGAGGCAAAAAGCCTCGATCAGGCCCTGACACCGGTCCCGCCTGCGCGCCGATTCGTCCTCCGTCCCGAGGACGTCTCCCTGGGCGTCACGTGGTTCCTCCTGGGCCTCGCCAAAAAAGTCCTCATCGCCGACAGGCTCGCTCCCACTGCCGACATAGCCTTCCGCAACGCCGGCTCGCTCTCCGCCGCCAACGCCTGGACCGGCCTCATCGTCTACTCCATGCAGCTCTACTTCGACTTTTCCGGCTACTCCGACATGGCCCTCGGTCTCGCCCGCATCTTCTCCATCCGCTTCCCCCTCAACTTCGACTCGCCCTACAAGGCCACCAGCGTCACCGAGTACTGGCAACGCTGGCACATGACCCTGACCCGCTACATCACCCTCTACCTCTATAACCCGCTGCTCCTTTCCGTGCAGCGCCGCCGCCTGGCTGCCGGCCGCAGAATCTCCCGCAAGTCGCTTACGACCATCGGCGGATTCACTGCCATGGTCGCCTACCCCACCATGCTCACCATGCTGCTCACCGGCATCTGGCACGGAGCCGGCTTGCACTTCATCATCTTTGGCGTCATCCATGGCATTTACCTGACCGCAAACCAGGCCTGGCGCCACTTCCGCCAGCGCATCCACAACGCGCCGGCTCCGCCCAAGCCCGCCGGCCTCACGCGCCTCGCCATGATGATCGGCGTCTACTTTCAGGTCACCTTCGCCGTCATCTTCTTCCGGTCCGAATCAACCATGTCCGCCTTCGCCCTCATCGCCGACATGTTTGGCCGCAATAGCGCCGGCCGCTTCGACGAGTTGATGGCCGGAGCGTTCGCCTTCGCGCTCTTTCCGGTCGTCTGGTTCTTCCCCAACACCCAACAAATCCTCGGCCAGGAGACCGGCCCCGGAGGCATCGCCCCCTCTCCCGGCACGCCCAACGTCAACCCTGTCGCGGCTCCCACCCTGTTTCCAGGCCTGCGCTGGCGTCCAAACCTGGGCTGGGCCGTCCTCATGGCCGTACTCTTCTTCGCGGTGCTCGTAAACCTCGACAGCACTACATCTTTCCTCTACTTCCAGTTTTAAGTGACCTATGGGCAGACGAACTGTGTCCCCCTACACTAGGTTCTTGGTCATTAATCACGGATAAGTATATTTATAATGTGCAGTTTATCTCTTGACAAGCTATTTTTGCAGGGTGTAAATTCCCGCGCATCATGAAATCCCTATCGAAATTATTCTCCTATCGCACTGGAAACGCAGTCGGAATCCTGGTGCTGGGTCTGCTGGTTTTCACCGCGCAGGCGGCTGCTCAAGGTTACGGATCGATCGTTGGGACGGTCGCTGATCCTTCGGGGGCGATCGTCGCGTCGGCCACGGTTACGGCAACGCAGACTGATACCGGACGACAGACCGTTGTGACGACAGGGCAGGATGGGGCATTCGTGTTCCCAACACTGCTTCCGACGGCCTATTCCGTCTCGGTGGCATCGAAGGGCTTCCAGAATTATCAGCAGTCGGGCATCGTGCTTCAGGCGGACCAGTCAGTGACGCTCAAGGTGCGGCTGGCCATAGGTGCGGCGACCGAGACCGTAGAAGTGACGGGCGCAGTTCCTCAGGTCGATACGACCTCAGGAACGCTATCCCAGGTCATCGACCAGGCTCGCGTCGTCGATCTGCCGCTGAATGGCAGAAACGCGGCTACTCTTATAACGCTGGTCGCGGGCGTAGTCGACGCAACCAACGAAGGCAACGGAGTCAACCAGGGCAATGGAAAGACGTTTCCCGCTGCGGTAGTTACCAGCGCGAACGGAACGCTGCCCAACCAGTCGAACTACCTGCTCAACGGCGGCAACAATGTGGATGAGATGACCAACGTGAACGGGCCGTTTCCGTTCCCGGATGCGTTGCAGGAATTCAGCGTGCAGACGAGCAACTACAACGCGGAATTCGGTCAAAGCGCCGGCGCGGTCGTCAACATCGTTACCAAATCCGGAGGAAACCGGTTCCACGGCGACGCATTCGAGTTTCTGCGCAATGGGTACTTCAACGCCACGCCGCACTTCTCGTCAACTCCAGACACCCTGCATAGGCACCAGTTCGGCGGCACCATCGGCGGCCCGGTTATTATCCCGCATTTCTCGACCGGGGCCCGCACCCAGTTCTTCTTCGGCTATCAGCACACGCTCTATCACCTGAGTTCGACCACCGGTATAACGACGGTTCCAACCCTGGCGGAAGAAGGGAGCGCTCCCGGCATCAGCTATGCTGATTATGGCAATTTGTGTAACACTGCATCCGGCAACTCCTTCAATGCAAGTGGTTTATGTGTTAATGCGGGCGGAGTTGCGGTCCCCGCCCAACAGATTAGCAATCCATTTACAAATGTGGCATATCCGCTGAACCGAATTCCTGCCAGCGACTTCAGTCCGACTTCTGCGGCGTACGAGAAGGTTTTTCCCACGTACCCCAGCCCGGAAGCACCCGGGGTGATCGGAGGCCAAGTTAACTTCCTCCGAGCCACAGTTCAGTTCTTCGACGAATACATTGCACGTGTAGACCACGCCCTGAGCGACAAGGACCACCTCTTTGGCCACTACTATTCGAATTACTTCGAACAGGCGCCCGTATATGTCCCCACCATGTTGGCCAGCTACACGTCGTATTTCAACACCCGTTACCAGAATGCGCTGCTCTCTGAGCAGCACGCTTTCACCAATAGTTTGGTGAACAACCTGATCCTCAACTATCAGCGCGAAGTGGCCCTGCGCGGCGGGCCTCCGGGAAGTCCCAACATTACCGCGTTTGGAGTAAGCAACATCTGGCAGCCGGCGACCGGCCCGTATCTCGCTGCGACGATCACCGGATATTTCGGGGCGTCGTCCTCGGCGTTTGCCTCCTGGTACCGCAACAACTACACCTTCAACGACGACCTGCACTGGGTCAAGGGCACGCATAACATTGCATTTGGCGGGCACTTTGAGCTGAGCAAGTTCGACGTGATCAACGTATACCAGTCGTACGGCGGCTTTGGTTTCAATTCGGTCACCAACAAAATCGGCAGCACGACCTATCAATACCCCAATGCAATGGCGAATTACCAGTTAGGCTTCATGAGTGGGTTTAACCAGGGAAACTACGAACTCGTCAACGACCGCAACCACTTCCCCGGGATCTACGGCCAGGATAGTTGGAAAGTGGCTCCCCGCCTCACCTTGAACTATGGCATCCGCTGGGAAGACTTCGCCCCATGGGCGAATCGGGTCGGTTCTCAGACCGCGTTCAATGCCACCAACTACGCGGCTAACAAAGGTACTCCCCAGTTCACCACCCTGCCCGCCGGCATGATGCTCTCCGGCGATCCTGGCATGGCGAAGAACGGAGTGTACAGCAAACACGCGCAGTTCATGCCTCGTGTCGGTTTTGCCCTGGACCTCGCGGGCGACGGCAAAACGGTAATACGCGGCGGCTCGGGCATCTTCTTCCAGGATCGCCTCCCCGGCTTCTTCAACCTCAGTCAGCCCAGCTTTGTGCCAAATACCATCTCCGTAACGCTGACCAACCCAGGGATGTACGGCGCCACGCCCGGCGTCAATCCCGGCGGACCATTCGACAATCCGTATTGCACCGGATGCTCTGTGGGAGCGTATCCCAATCCGTTCCCCTTCACTCTGCCGTTCGCATCCAGCAAGGTCTTCCCGAACGCGTTCCAACTTGGGGAATATGATCCATCCGGCAACTTCCAGGTGCCGGTCACCTACGACTACAACCTGACCATCGAGCATCAGCTCGCTGCCAGTTGGGCCATGCGCCTTGCCTATGTCGGCTCCGGTTCGCGCCATCAGTTTGTCAACCTGGAACTGAACCCCGCCGCTAACACCGGCTCCGGTCTGAGCACGAATCAGCGTCGGGTCTATAACACGGCTCCCACTGTCGGACCATGCACAACGGCCACGGGATGCGCCACAAGCTATTCCAACATCCTGCTGGCCAGCATGAGCGCCAACGCGCATTACAACTCGTTCCAGGCCACACTGGAAAAGAAGATGTCGCGCGGCCTTTCGCTGCTGGCCAACTACACCTGGTCGAAATCCTACGATGATATGCCGCAAGCAACCAGGGTCTCAAACACAGAGGACCTGAATGCGGGCGAATCCTATGTGTATCCTCTCTATCCCGCGGGTGCGATAGGAATACCGGCGGGCGCGGTTGTACCCGACATCAAGGCGCTCGACCGCGGCCTTTCGGACATCGACCATCCCCATGCAATCTCGGTTTCTTACGTGTACGATCTTCCGAAAATGCACGATGGGAATGGCGTCCTGCGGGCCGTTGTGAACGGCTGGCGCACCACTGGACTGATCCAGCACCACTCCGGAGACGCCCTGACCGCATACATGGGAACGGACAACTCTCTGACCGGCCTGGGCCAGGATCGCGCGCAACGGGACTTCACCAAGCCGGCTTACTCAAGTCAGAACGGCGGTGCGGGCGATTGCAAGGTCGGCAGATGTGTGAATTGGCTGAATAATGCCGCTTTTCGGTCCCCGCCCAAAGCGGCGCAGGTACCGGCTATGGCAACGTTGTGAAGGGTTCGCTCCGTGGTCCAAGGTTTACAAACTGGGATGCAGCCGTGGTTCGCAACTTCCCCATATACCGCGAGACGAACATGCAGTTCCGAGTCGAGTATTTCAACTTGCTCAACCACACCAAACTCGGCGACCCAAACGTCTCTAACCCTGTCGGCAGCAGTACTTCCTTTGGAACCGTCACTGCAACCAACCCCTCCACTGACAGCCAGCGCATTGCGCAGTTCTCACTGAAGTACGTGTTCTAAGAAACTCTCGCTACCCTCCATCGCGTCCTCGGTCGGAATGCGGTGGGGGGGTAGTCTTGCCTGGCCATCGCCGTTTTCGCCGAAGGCACGGCCTAGTACTACAGTTGTAGAT
>PKWK01000327.1 GCA_003133205.1 Granulicella sp.
GCATTCTGCACTCGAAAAAGACATACCCAGCAATCGATCCTGCTTGACCGACGCCAATGTGGAGAGGAATGCCCAATGTGGAGAGGAATTATGAAGAAGAGAGCAACACGAGTTATGACCAGCATCGCCATCTTGACGGGCGTATTTGTTTTGGGCTTCGCTCTATTCTCGGCTAATGCCCAGGAAACGGCGAAACCACCGTATTTGAATCCAACCCTGACCCCCGAGGAAAGGGCCACCGACCTGGTGCATCGCATGACGCTTGAGGAGAAGGCGTCGCAAATGGTCAATCTGGCCCGTCCCATTCCTCGGCTGAACGTGCCGCTCTATAACTTCTGGAGCGAAGCGCTCCACGGCGTCATCAGCGGCGGCACGACGGAGTTTCCCGAGCCGATCGGCCTCGCCGCGACCTTTGACGCTCCCGGAGTCAAGACCATGGGAACCTACATTGGCGTAGAGGGTCGAGTCCGGCACATCGTCGCGCAGCAGCACCCCGGGACCAACGACGGCCTTGATTTCTGGGCCCCGAACTTGAACATCTTCCGCGACCCGCGCTGGGGCCGTGGCCAGGAGACCTACGGCGAAGACCCCTACCTCACCGGCCGCATGGGCGTGGCCTTTGTCAGTGGAATGCAGGGGGACGATCCCAAGTACTACCGCGTGATCGCCACGCCGAAGCACTACGCCGTGCACAGTGGTCCTGAACCAACCCGCCACTTTGCGGATGTAGACGTGACCAAACACGACGAGCTCGACACCTATGAGCCTGCTTTCCGCGCCGCCATCACTGAAGGCAAAGCCGGCTCCATCATGTGCTCGTACAACTCCATCAATGGAGAGCCGGGATGCGCCAGTCAGTTCTTGCTGCAGGACCAATTGCGCGGAAAGTGGGGCTTCCAGGGATATGTCGTCTCGGACTGTGACGCGGTCAAGGACATCTTCACCGGACATCACTTCCGGCCGACCTTGGCAGAATCTGCGGCTGTGTCTGTGATCCGCGGCATGGACAGCGACTGCGCCGACGGGACAGGGATGACCGCCAGGAATAACGCGGACTATCAGCCCTACATCGATGCGGTACAGCAGGGGTATCTCCCCGAGAGCACCCTCGACACAACAGTGGAGCGACTATTTACGGCTCGCATCAAGCTGGGCCTGTTCGATCCTCCGGAGATGGTGCCCTATAACAAGATCGACGTGAAGGAGATGGATAGCGCCGAGCACCGTGCCTACGCCCGCAAGCTGGCGAACGAGGCGATGGTGCTGCTCAAGAACGACGGGATGCTTCCCCTCAAGCCGGGGATCAAGAAGATCGCTGTAGTCGGCCCGCTGGCGGACCAGACCCGACCGCTGATCGGAAACTACGCCGGACAGCCGACCCATATCGTCTCGGTAATGGACGGCCTTCACGCCGAGTTCCCCGATGCCACAATTACCTATGTGCCGGGAACACAATTCCTGCGCAATGATGGCGATCCGGTGCCCAACAGCGCCCTGACCAACGCGGATGGAAAGCCCGGCCTCAAGGCGGATTACAGCGAATACCGTGGCTTTCGTCCCGGCGGAGGTGGTCCGGGCGGCCCAGGTGCCGCAGCGGCAGCCGCTCCCGCTCCCTACTTCACGCGGAACGAACTCAACATCAATCTGACTGAAGCCAATCTGCCCTCTCAGGCTGCCGGGAAGACATCAGTCGGCGTGCATTGGACAGGCTTTCTCACGGCCCCGGACTCCGGCGATTACCTGGTCGGCCTGAAGAGCCGCGGCTTTGGCCGGGTCACGATCGATGGGAAGGCAGTGGGCAGCGGTCGTGGAGGCGGAGGTGGTGGAAACGGGATCAACTCAAGCGTGGGCCGCGTTCATCTGGAGAAGGGACAGAAGGTCGCCCTGGACGTCAACTACGGCAGCACGGACGGGCATCCGCTGGTGCAGCTGATCTGGGCCAAGGCTACGAATCTGCCTTCTCCTGAGGCAATCGCAGCTGCCAAGAATGCCGACGTCGTCATCGCTGTTGTTGGTATTACCAGCTCGCTTGAGGGCGAAGAGATGCCCGTGAGCGAACCCGGATTTTTGGGTGGTGACCGCACCGCCATCGACCTTCCGGAGCCGGAAGAGGCGCTGGTCGAAGCGGTAGTGGCTACCGGCAAGCCGGTCGCAGTCGTCCTGATGAACGGCAGCGCGATGGCCGTCAATTGGATCAATGATCATGCCAACGCCGTTCTCGAATCTTGGTATCCGGGCGAGGAAGGCGGGGCTGCGATCGCCGAGACACTCAGCGGGAAGAACAATCCCGGGGGCCGTCTGCCGCTGACCTTCTACAAGGACCTCACTCAGCTGCCGAACTTTGAAGACTACACCATGTCCAACCGGACCTACCGGTACTTCAAAGGCAAGCCGCTCTATCCGTTTGGCTACGGCCTTAGCTACACGACGTTCAAGTATAGCGATCTCAGCATTCCGCAGCAGACCGTAGCTGCGGGAAGTCCCGTCGAAGCAGATGTCAAAGTGACCAACACCGGCAGCAGAGCGGGAGATGAGGTCGTGCAACTATACCTCAACTTCCCCGATGTAAAAGGTGCACCGGCAGTCGCTCTCCGCGGATTTCAACGGATTCATCTCGATGTCGGCGAGAGTCGCACCGTCCACTTCGAGTTGAAGGACCGCGATCTTGGCATGGTCACCGAAGTCGGAAATCCGATCATCGCCCCCGGGGAATACACACTCAGTATCGGCGGAGGGCAGCCGAGTACCGGTGCGCCCTACGTGAGCGGACACTTCCGAGTGGATGGCCAACTGGCATTGCCGGAATAATCGCACTCCAATCCCACTCTAGCTTGGTGGTCGGGATAGTTTTGATCTACTCCCTAACTGCCTTTGTTAGCTCCTAGCAGATCAACAGGTTTTTCGATTCAAGATAAGGAACTCGAAATGAAAACAGCACTTTTGTGTCTCGCTCTTCTACCTGCTTTGTCGGCTTTCCCGGCAATAGCTCAGCCGCCTGCGCCGCAGCCAGCCGCCATATCCCAAACCCCGCCGGCGGAAGATTTCAAGCCAGCAACCACCAACCAGCAGGGCAAACCGTATCCGGCGGTCAACTCCGAAAGGCGCGTCCGCGCCCGCGTCGTTGCACCCCAGGCTCAGAGCGTATCGCTTGACCTGGGAGGCATCAAGTACCCCCTGACCAAGGGTGAGGACGGTTCCTGGGTCGGTGTCTCGAATCCTCAGGATGAAGGTTTCCACTATTACCAGATCATCGTTGACGGAGCCCAGGTACCGGATCCTGGCAGCAAGTTTTTCTACGGGGCGAGCCGCTGGGGCAGCGCCATGGAGATTCCCGCCCAGGACGAGGACTTCTATGCGCTCAAAAACGTGCCCCACGGCCAGTTACGCGAGGTACTCCTTCCTTCCAAGACGACGAATGCTACCGTCCGCTGTTTCGTCTACACTCCTCCGGATTATGACAAGAATCCTTCCAAGCGCTATCCAGTGCTGTATCTCCAGCACGGCGCGGGCGAGGACGAGACCGGTTGGGGTAGCCAGGGACACGCTGGTCTGATCATGGACAATCTGATCGCCGCCGGCAAAGCCCAGCCCTTCATTATCGTGATGGCCAATGGTGGTGGCATCGGTGGTCCCCGCCCCGGGCCGGCCGCTCCAACATCAGCACCCGGAGCGGGAGCTCCCCCGGCAGGCGGTCCCGCGGGTCCAGGCGCTCCAGCTGGCCCGGGTGCTCCCGGCGCACGCGGTCCTGGCGGTCCGAGCGGCCCTGGAGGTCCTGGAGGACGAGTCTTCAACTTCAGCGCATTTGAGAATCTCTTGCTCCAGGATCTGGTTCCCTACATTGACGCTAACTTCCGCACCATCGCCGATCAGCCTCATCGGGCTATGGCAGGCCTCTCCATGGGCGGAATGCAGACGCGGGTTATCACTATGGCCCACATCGATACGTTCTCCCATATCGGCATCTTCAGCGGTGGTAATATCGCCCCCGCCGACATCTCCGATGTGGCCGCGTTCAAGAAGAAGGTGAAGGTCGTGTTCGTCAGCTACGGAGGCCGCGAGAACGGCGCCGCTGGCAAGACGAACGTTGATGCGCTGAACCAAGCCGGAATCAAGAGCGTCTTCTATGAATCGCCACAGACTGCTCACGAGTGGGAATCCTGGCGGCGCAGCCTATATCAATTCGCTCCGTTATTGTTCCAGCAATAACAGCTTGCAATCAACGGGCCACGTAGCTTCATGGGCGGGCAAAGGTAAGTCCAACACCGCCGCGTTCCATGTGACAGGGAACTTCCGAGCAGAGAGCAGCCTGCTTCAACCACAACTTAGCTACTCGAGCGGCAGGTCGTGACAAACGGCTTGCCGCTTTCTTCTTTTCGCAACACGTGCTGTCTCGCAGGCGACTGATGCCTACTTGGCCAATGCGTTGGCGGCATTGGCTGCCAGAATCCACTTACTGGCTGCGCCAATGGTGTACTCGTTCTCAAACCAGAGGAAGCCAAAGTCGTCGATCGTCTCCGGGAAGTCCGGCTTGATGATGATGTAACCCGGAATCAGGCCACCCGGGATGAAGGTATTATCGGCGCGGTTATTCCCGTATGCCTTCAGCTTGGAGACGGTACCGATCGAGGAGATGTACGACGTGTTCGACACCGGATGAGTGCCCAGCAGATAGTTGGCGGCGCGCAGGGTGTACTCCGTCCCGACCAGTTCCGGGAATGCCTTGTGCAGAAAATACATACGTGTCCCCATGTCGGCGACCGAAGGGGCCGCGCCCCACGTGCCTAGGCTGGGTGGAACGCCGAAGGGCGTCTGCGCCAGGTCCTTGTCCAACTGCGGCACGTACACCTTCACCGCGTCTTCCACCTGCTTCTTGAAGGCTGCATCCATGTATGGCAAAGTGCGCACAGCCATCCAGCCGGAAGTACCGAAGCGTTGCTGCGGGAACATCTCCGTCAGCCGCTTCTTGTACTGATCGCCACCGTTGGTCGCGATCAGCAACTCAAGCGTCGCCTTCCACTCATCGGGCGCGCCGAAGCCGCCACCACCAAAGCCACCACCGCCTGGCCCTCCAACGCTGGGAGCGCCGCCACCAGCGGCTCCCGCTGCGTTCTGCGCGACTACGCCGCCCTGTGCCCCAGCGCCCTGTCCGGTCCTGCCCAGGTTGCCCGCGGCATTCGCGCCGCCGGGACCGCCTTGGCCGAAGCCACCACCGCCGCCAGCGCCTCTGCCCTGGTTCGGTGTCGGATGCGCGTGCTCATCGGCCCACAGCTTGACTGCAGCGTCCAGGCACTGCTTGGAAAGAGCATCGTCCCAGCCCTTCAGCGCTCCCGAGGCTGCAGCCAGCGACGCCGCAGCCCCGTATTGGAGGTTCCCTCGCTTGGTGGTGAACGCCCAGCGGTCGTCCGGCACTCCGGAGAAGTTCCCGTCGATTTCGTGCGGACCGAGCTTGTCTGAATAGATCCGGCCATCGGTCTGCGAGGCCACGTCTCCCAGGTGGGTGTACTCTCGGAGCGTCGGCTCAATGATGCCCTGGAAGGGATGGCCGACCGAATTAATCTGCGCCAGTATCTGCAGAACTCCGTGTTTCACCTGCTCCACAGCGTCCGGAATACCGTCCGGACGGTGCATCTCCACAGTGCGGCCCGTCTCGTCGACGGACAGGTTGTCCCACTTCAGGTCAAATTCCTTGTATGCAAGTGATAGGT
This sequence comes from Granulicella sp., assembly GCA_003133205.1. The sequence goes on from PKWK01000327.1 coordinate 5,706, forward strand.
CCTGAATGACCTCGTACTGATCGGAGGCGATGTTGTCGTAGTCGCCCGCATCAAACCAGCCGCCAACATTCAATCCCGGAATGTGTTCGCCGGGCTTGAAGGGCGAATCCAGCTCGGCGCCCATCCGGTATCCGTCGAAGTGCTGCTCGTCGGGCGGCGCCTGGCGTGCATCGTCGAGATGCGAGACCCCGTGCCACAGGCGGTAGCCCTCGCGCACCGAAACATGGTCCATCTCCACAGCCAGGAAGCCGTCCAGGCTGGACTGCCAAGCGTGGCTGTACACATCCTTGCCGATGGGGAACAGATCGGTCCGCTGGCCCGCGTACTCGATGGCGTACAGGCCGGGATCTTTGACGGAGGAGAAGTCAAATTTCGCGTAGTGGTAGCGCAGCCAGGGCGTAGGCGCGGAGACCGGCGCCTCGAAAACCGTCTTATAGGAGCCATCGTCCTGCAGGTGCAGCAGCTTCGCGGTCTTCTGCGCGTCGAAGTTCAGATCCAGTTCGATGACGGAGACCTTGGCCGACTCTGGCGCATAGCCGAGCTGGCTGTGCGCCACCACCGGCGGCCGAGTCCAGTCCGGGATCAGGTCGGGATGAATGTGCCACACCACCGCTCCTTCGGTCTTGCCCGAAGGAATCAGGCTGCGAAGCACGAACCAGCCGTTCTGTGCCCGGTTCCGGCCGTCATAGAGCGAGACGGGCGCCGTGTCCGAACTGATACCGACTCGATTCAGCGGGTCCTCCGGGGCGAGCGTGATGTTGTTTCCCGTAACAATCGGGAGAGGCTGCGTATAGCCCTTGTCCTTGTCCCACTGCTCCTGGTACGGCAGCTTCATAGGATCGTCCGGATTGCGCGGCACCACCTGCATTGCGTCCTGTGGGCTGCGCGGGATCACCCCAAAGTGGGTTCCGTCTACGGCGTAGGATTTGTCCATGTAGATCGATGGCAGAAATTCCAGGTTGAAGCCCGCGCGGCCGGCCAGCTTCTCCGGCAGCGGCTTGGCGAGATTCACACTCACCCGGACACCTCCCGGCTCAGGGGTGACCACCAACTCATAGTCCATCTGGTAGGTCGGGAAAGAGAGTTGCGCGGTGAGGCGGTTGTGCTCTTTATCGGCTTGGCGTCCCTTGAGCTGCGCCACCAGATCCCACTGCTCCGGCGTGGGCATCAACCGCACGTCGCCATTAGTGGCGACGCGCTGGCCGTGAAGGATCAGCTCCATCGCCGTATTCTTCTGATCGACGAAGACCGGATGATAGGTGCTCTGATACAGAATTACACTGAATCCACGCGTATCAAGATACCCATTGTCAGTTACCTTCATTCCGTCATCCGCTCCAAGCACGGGCAGAGAGATGAGCAGGCTGGTCGAGAGGATTGCGAGCGTGCGAGCGAAGAGGAGATGTTTGGGCATGGGGATAGCTTCCTGGTAAGTCGTATCGGACAACGTTGAATGTTCAGCCCCTGCAGCAGTCCACGCGCTCACGCTTTGAGCCAGATCCAGAGAACGTAGTCTTCCGGTCGGGCTGACCAGAAGAACTGCGGGGCACTTCCTGCTACTGCCTTACCTCAAACTCGTACACACTAATGCTCGCTGGCGGCAGAGTAATGGTGCGTGGCGCCTGCTCCAAGGTGGTCTCCGTCATCGTCGCAGGAGGACCGGACAACAACCCGCCTGCTCGGGCCGGGACCGACGTTGGTCCAGATGGGGCGGTGATCCGCCATACCTTCACCATCGCCGCAACCTGGACACCCGCCAGATTCAATTCGCAGTCCTGCGCAGTCTCGGTGGGATTGACCACAGAAACCTCCAATTTCTTATGGTCGGCACTGATGGCTGCAAAGACATCCAGGGGGTACGTGGGACTTCCCGAAGGGCGCGCGCCCTTGTCGACGGCCACAGTGCCCTTGACGTCGTGCTGAGGGGAGTTGCCACTGACCTCGACCGGCAACGCTGCGGCAAAGTGATCGTGAAGTACCTTCATGACCAGCCCATCCGTCCGCAGGCCGATCGCATTGCCATTGGCATCCATCGCCATCATCCCCATGCCGCCGGTAGCCACCGCCAAACCCACCTTGTCTGAATGACGGAAATACTCGTGGTAGACCAAAGCCTCAGTCAGAGAGTTGAGCATGGGATTGTCGGGAGCAGTGGGGGTGCTGCCAGCCGGAACCTGCCGGCCACGCGGCGACCATTCGTCAAAAGCGAACTTGATGTCCTTCTCCTTCAGATACGGCATCCTCTTCACGTACTCGTCCCATGCCTCAAACTTGAATTCGACGCGGTTCGACATCCGGCGCGACTTGTCGGCCAGCGGCTCGTCGGACGGCACGAACTGCTGCGTCGCCTCATCGACGTACCAGTCCGGATATCCATAGAAATGTTCCCCGAGATAGTCGATATAGTCGGCGGAATTCGCGAGCAGCCCGCCGGTCCAGTCATACTTCGAGCCAAAGGCGTACGGCACCTTGTCGCTTACAGCTTCGCGGCCCGGAAAGCTGCTGAACTGCCGGTTTTCAATGTACGTCCACGACATCTCTTCGGGCGTGGCGCCGGACGCGATGACCTTGATCGTAGGATCGACCTTTCTTATCGCCCGGACGATCAGGTTGTGCTTCTCCGCGTAATAGTTGTTCGGCATGTAACCCCACTGCCACGGACCGTACATCTCATTGCCAATGCCCCAGATCCTTACTCCGTAGGGCGCGGGGTGTCCGTTGGTAGCCCGCATCGCTCCCAGCCTGCTGGTAGCGGAACCGTTGACATACTCGACCTCCTCGGCAGCTGAGTGATCATCGCCCCGGCCGGAATCCACTGCGATGTATGGCTCAGCACCAATCAGGCGGCAGAAGGTCATAAAGTCGTCGATACCCATGTCGTTGGACTCCAGCGAGTGCCGCGCGAGTTCTCGTCGCGGCGGCCGCTTGTCGGCGTCGCCGATCCCGTCCCGCCAGTCATACGCCGAGACGAAATTGCCACCGGGCCACCGCGCGATCTCGATTCCCTGCTCCTTGAGCATCCGGATCATGTCGGCCCTGAATCCAGA
>PKWK01000298.1 GCA_003133205.1 Granulicella sp.
CTGGAAGGCGCGGAGAAGGCGTCGGTCGGTGACAGCAAGAAGGTAGTTGAGATCTGCACAAAGTACGCGCAGAAGGGTATGTTCAACATCTTTCTCGCCGTCTTCTTCGCCACGCTTGCGTTCGCATTCATGGAGCCGTTCTTGTTTATCGGCTATCTGTTCTCCATTGCGATCTTCGGCCTGTACGAGGCCATCTTCATGGCAAATGCTGGCGCCGCATGGGACAACGCAAAGAAGATCGTAGAGGTCGACATGAAACAGAAAGGAACGCCCCTGCACGACGCAACCGTGATCGGAGACACCGTCGGCGATCCCTTCAAAGACACCTCGTCGGTGGCAATGAACCCGATCATCAAGTTCACCACCTTGTTCGGATTGCTTGCGGTCGAACTCGCCGTGACGCTCCATTCGACCAACGCGCTGCTCACCCATGTGCTGGCGGTCGTTTTCTTCCTGGTGTCGATGTTCTTCGTGCATAGATCGTTCTATGGAATGAGGATTGACTCCAGGGAAAGCGCCTGATTCCTGTCTTGTAAACCGTGGAAGACGTCGCCTGGAAGTTGGCGGCGTCTTCTACGCACAATATGGTGGCACCGGCTCATCAAGCTGCCCTGCACCGTCACCTTCGTGATGGCGCCGCTGTTCCTCTAACCGAACGACCTTGGTCATCTCCGGTCTGGCGGGGATGGCCGGGACGACACCTCCAGGGAACCGGGTATAGTCCCGGACCCCTGGAGGTGAATTATTTAACCGCAAGGCCCAGCCGCGCCTGGCTGCTCCAACAACGACAGAGACAGGCTACAGCTTTGATAGGGACGGGCTTTAGCCCGTCCATCAGTGCCGGTAAATAAATAGGGCTTTAGCCCCTGAGGGACTCTCCGGCGCCCTTCCCTAGTGGCAGTCGTGCTTCGCCGCCGGCTCCGGTTCGGCATGGCAGCAATCATGTGCCGCCGCAGTCGCAGGCTCTTCATGGCAACAGTCGTGGACGACCGCAGGCGCGGGTGCAGGATGGCAGCAATCATGCACCACAGCCACCGGCTCAGGATGGCAGCAGTCATGCGCTACAACCGCCACCGGCTCCTCATGGCAGCAACTGTGCGCCTCGGTCAAAGGATCGGCCGGAGCATTGCCCATCTCGCGCAACATCGCAGGCCCGCCGGTCTTCAGGAATCGCACCAACAGCAGCGCACTCACAATAATGAAGAAGACATTCAGGACGCTGGTGTAGTTCCAGCGCACGGATTCCTGCATGACATCGAGCTGCCGATGCGCCGGGATCAGGTGTAGCGCGGAGAACAATCCCTCCACCACCAGAGCCGCTCCAGCCATCGCGACATAAAACACGCCCGCGAGGATCGCCGCGACCTTCAGCCCGTAGTACTTCCGATAGATATTCAGAATCGGCAGGATCAGCAGGTCCGCAAACAGAAACGCAATCACGCCGCCAAAGCTGATGCCGCCGTTCCACAGCACCGCGGCCAGCGGCACGTTGCCCACCGAGCAGACAAACGACAACACCGCCACCAGCGGGCCGATCAAAGGACCCCACACCCGCGCCAGCACCGGATGCCCCGACAGGAAGAACGCCTGCCAGAAACTCGTCGGCACAAACGCCGCCAGAATCCCCGAGATCACCAGCCCCAGCGCAATGTCCGGCACCAACGAGTACCAGTCCATCCAGTAGTAGTGGCTGGTGGCCGTCATGCCCCGGCGCGACGTGACCTTCTGCCAGAACGTCCCCTCGTGCAGGCTCATATCCATCGCCGCGTGCCCTTCCATCCTTCCCGTCAGCCCCAGCGCAGCATGCGCGCGCGCGGCCTCGATCACGCGCGGCCGCAGAGTCGCCCGCAGCAGTATTACCAGCAGCGCGATCATGATCGGCCCGCCCACAAACTCGGCCGCCATAAACTGCCATCCCAGCATCACGCACAGCAGCACGCTCAGCTCCACCACCAGGTTGGTCGACGCGAACTGGAACGCAATCGCCGCGATAAAATCCGCGCCCTTGCGAAACAGAGTCCTCGCCAGCGCCGTCGCCGCGTACGAGCACGACGAAGATGCCGCGCCCAGCGCCGCCGCCTTCACAATCGTCTTCGCCGACGAGTCCGGCAGCAGCTTGCTCATCTGCGCCTTCGACACCACCGCCTCGACCACTGACGACAGCAGGAACCCCAGGCACAGCGCCCACAGAATCTCCCAGGCCATAATGCCGGCCATCTCCAGCGCTTTCAGCGAAGTGTGCAGCATAGGTCTCCTGTCAGGAAATCGTCTCTGTGGATTGGATGTTCGCCCTGAGCTGAAGTTTCCAGCCCAGCATCTTCGCACGGACCGCCGCAGCGTCAGCGGGCATATCTCGAGTATAGACGGCAGGAATTTACCCTATCCGCCGCGGCTCGTCGAAGGTCGTGGGAACACACCATCCTGAACGAATCTTAAGGATGAGTGCATAGTGCTTCTAATCTAGAGAGAGTCTCGTAATTAGGAGGACCGCATGGCAGGGATCAAGGCTCACACGGAGTACATGACGCTGACCACAAAGAAGCGCTACGAAATGGTGCACCTGACACCGCAAGTCGAGGCAATCGTGCAGCGCAGCGGCGTTGTCGATGGACTCTGCTTCGTCTCTCCGATGCATATAACCGCCGCGATCTATGTGAACGACAACGAGGATGGCCTCATCGAGGACATCTCCACCTGGCTCGAGAAGCTCGCACCGTCATGGCCGGGATACAAGCATCACCGAACCGGCGAGGACAACGCCGATGCGCATCTCAAATCCCTGCTCCTGCACCACGAATCGACGCTTCCCGTGACCAACGGAAGGCTCGACCTTGGGACCTGGCAGCGGATCTTCTACGCCGAATTCGACGGACAACGGGCGAAGCGAATCATTGTGAAAGTGTTAGGCGTAGGCGACTAGCACCAAGCGAATTCCTGTACGGAGGCGTTAGCATTGTAGGTAGCGAAGAAATCAGCAGCGTGGAAGGAATGCAGCCCCGCCGCTCAGGGTGTATCTCACTCGCGCCGCGCAGGCAGCCTGATTGCAACCCCACGCAACGCGCGTAATAGAGGGAATGGGAATGGCCACCAGAACACAGCAATTCACACCCGACGCAAGCGCCGATCCGGACCAGCGCGAGGCCGTCTTCGACATCTTCCGGCGCTGGGGCTACCTGCAGGCCACGCTCGACCCGCTCGGCCAGTACCTCGCACCCGAGCCATTTCCCACGTCCGCGCCCGAGGGCGACCACGCCACCGAGGCACGCACGTTCTACTGCGGCAGCATCGGCCTCGAGTTCATGCACATCGCCAACACCGAGCAGCGCCAGTGGCTGCAGCAGCAAATAGAGCAGACTCCGCAAACACCCGACCAGGCGCACATCCTCTCCAGCCTCATCCGCGCCGACATCTTCGAGCAGGTCATCCAGTCGCGCTACCTCGGCACCAAACGCTTCTCGCTCGAAGGCCTCACTGTGCTGATTCCCTTCCTCGACACGGTGCTCGCATCCAGCGCGACGCTTGGCGTCAACACGGCAGTCCTCGGGATGAGCCATCGCGGCCGCCTCAACGTCATGACCAACACCATCGGCCGTTCACCCGCCGAAATCTTCGCCCGCTTCGAGGACGTCAACCCGCGCAGCGTGCTCGGCGGCGGCGACGTGAAGTACCACATGGGCGCAACCGGCGAATTCCGCGCTCCAGACGGCAACGCTATCGCCCTGCACCTGGTGTCGAACCCCAGCCATCTTGAAGCCGTCGACCCCGTCGCCCTGGGCCGTTCCCGCGCCAAGCAAACCCGCATCAGCGTCAATAGCAGCGACCAGAACGGCCGCGACCAGGTCCTCCCGATCTGCATGCACGGCGACGCAGCCTTCGCCGGCCAGGGAATTCTCGCCGAATGCCTGGTGCTGGGCGCGCTGCACGGCTATGAAGTTGGCGGCACCATCCAGGTCATCGTGAATAACTTGCTCGGCTTCACCGCCGCGCCCGAAGAATCGAACGCCTCACGCTTCGCCTCGGACATCGCCAAGCGCCTCCCGGTCCCCATCTTCCACGTCAACGCCGAGGACGCCGACGCCGTAGTCCGAGTCGCAGCCGTCACCGCGGAATACCGCCGCCGCTACCACTCCGATGTCGTGGTCGATCTCGTGGGCTACCGTCGCCACGGCCACAGCGAGGTCGACGACCCCACCGTCACCCAGCCGCGACGCTACGCCGCCATCAAGGATCACCCGCCGCTCTACAAGCTCTACGCGCAACGCATTGGCGTAGATCCTAGCGCCGAGGTTCAGCGCGTGCAGGAGGAGTTTCTCGAAGGTCAGAAACAAGCCAGCCGCGCCCGCCAGAAGGCGAAGCTGGCCCAGTTGCCCGAATACTGGAGCCACTACCACGGCGGCCCATTGCTCCCCGAAGACGAGATCACCACCGGCTTGCCCGTCGAGCGCGTAGCCGAGTTGGCGCGGCTTACAACGGCGGTTCCGCCGGGTTTCCACATCCATCCCAAGGTGAAGAAGCTCTTCGAGCAGCGGCTGGAGATGGCCGCCGGCACGCGCGCCTTCGACTACGGAATGGCCGAACTCACCGCCTTTGCCTCACTCGTCGCGACCGGCACGCCAGTGCGTCTCAGCGGCCAGGACTCGCAGCGCGGCACCTTCAACCAGCGCCACTCCATCCTCGTCGACATCGAGACCGAGGCGAAGTACGTCCCGCTCGCCCACGTCAGCGAGACGCAGGGCCGCTTCGAGGTCTACAACTCCATGCTCTCGGAGGCCGCGGTGATGGGCTTCGAGTACGGCTACTCGCGCGATTACCCGGAGACGCTCGTCCTCTGGGAGGCGCAGTTCGGCGACTTCGCCAACGGCGCGCAAATCATCATCGACCAGTTCGTCGCGGCGGGCGAGGCCAAGTGGGGCCTGCTCTCCGGCCTCGTGCTGCTGCTGCCGCACGGATACGAAGGCCAGGGGCCGGAGCACTCCAGCGCGCGCATCGAACGCTACCTCCATCTCGCCGCCGGCGACAACATCCAGATCTGCCAGCCGTCCACCGCCGCGCAATACTTCCATCTGCTGCGCCGCCAGGCCCTGCGCGCATGGCGCAAGCCGCTCATCGTCTTCACGCCCAAGAGCATGCTGCGGCACGCCGACGCTTCCTCGCAACTTGCCGACTTAGCCGCCCCGCGCTACCTCAACGTCATTCCCGACAACTCCGTGAAGGCTCCGCGCCGCCTACTCGTCTGCACGGGCAAGATCGGCCACAACCTGCGCGTCGAGCGAGAGAAGCGCAAGGACACCTCAGTTGCCATCATCTTCCTCGATCAGATGTACCCATGGCCCGAAGTGGAAATGCAAGCCGCGCTCGACCAGCATCCCGAAGCCACAGAGATCGTCTGGGTGCAGGAGGAGCCGGCGAACATGGGCGCGCTCACCTACGTCCTACCGCACCTGCGCCGCATGGCTGCGGACCGCGCCGTCCTTAGCGTGAAGCGCAGCGCCAGCGCAAGCCCCGCAACCGGCTCCGCCAAGGCCCACGAACTCGAAGAGAAGACCCTGATCGATCTCGCGTTCGGCACTTAGCAGCGGAGCAACAAAATACTTGAACCGGTGGCCCTCACCCGGCATACTCTTCCCTCGGGGCTACTCGATGAATGCAAATACCATCTGCGGATTCCTCTGGGTTGCCTGGTGGCTCGTCTGGATCGCCTGCGCCTTCCAATCCAAGAAAACAGAACAGCGCGAGGGCATCGCCTCACGTCTCACCTACACATTCGTCGCGTGGCTGGCGATGTACATGCTGATCTCGGCCCGAGGCCTTGGCTCCTGGCTACGCACTGACGTTCTGCCTTATCAGGCGTGGATGGGCTGGCTGGGCATCGCGATCACCGCCCTCGGATTCGCCCTCACGCTCTGGGCGCGCTACATCCTCGGCGACAACTGGAGCGGAACCGTCACCATCAAGGTCGAGCACGAACTCGTCCGCACCGGCCCCTACCGCTATGTCCGGCATCCCATCTACACCGGAATCATCGTAGCTCTGGTAGGGACCGCCCTCGCGCGTGACCAGTGGCGTGGCGTCGTCGCCGTCATCCTGCTCTGGGTCTCGTTCACCATCAAGCGCCTGAAAGAGGAGCAGTTCATGCGCCAGACCTTCGGCACGCAATACATCGAGTACAGCCAGACCACCGGCGCGATCTTCCCCCATCCCCTGCGCCGCAATTCCTAACTACGTCAAGTGGCCAATGCGAACCTTGCCAGCCTTCGCTTGTGGGCGCGGCGGAAGAAGAAGAAGATCGCCACGCTGACCGCGGCGGCATAGGCGCACCACACCGAGGTAAACGCGTACCGCTTCACCATCATCACCACCAGCAGGCCCACCAGGTTGTACCATCCCAGCGCAATCAGGGCGGGGAACCCTGAGAAGAACAGCGACCCGCAGGTCGCGACTACATAGAGCACCGCAACCAGCGTCGTCGTCGTGATGACATTGAAGTAAAGAATGCTGTTGGCCTGCGCGGAGATTTCAAGCGGATACGCAATCAGCCCCCAAAGCAGGTACAGCGCCAGCACGCCGCCCAGGATGACAAAGCCGAGCATTCGCCTCCGTTGACGCTTGGTCGGTTCAATCAAAAAGACGCTGAACGGCAACAGAAACGGCAGCAGGCCCTGCGCGTACAGGACATACGCCGCTCCCGCGTTATGCGCCACCTGCAGCGAGAGCGTGCCGTTGAGCCCCAACCACACAAATCCTTCGATGAACTCGTGAATCGCGAAGAGGCACGGCACCGCCGCCAGCAGCAGCTCTCGCCGCTCCTTCACCTGGATCAGCGTGGCCACGCCGATAGCCCCTAGAACCGCACCTCCAGCGAAATCGGCGGTAGCTGAAAAACACATGGAACCCTCCCTGCGCGCAAACGGCAATCATACGTGAGAGGATCGCAGTCATTTGTTCGAGATAAAACCAATGCAATCCTAAGGTCTACTGGGCGTCCTTCACCTGCTGCGTCACCCAGTCCGTCCAGATTGCCTCATCAATAGGACACGCTACAGGAGCACCATCCAGCACCGCGCTGACGAAGTTTTCCACCGCCGGATAATGCACATTCGCATGCGCAGGCAGTTGCTCCTCGGTCAGCTTCCCATCGCTGCCCAGCAATCGCAGCACCGGCCCGTTCAGCGGATCCAGGCTGATCTCTCCCTCGACACCGACAACCCGAAACTGGTCGCGCTGAATACGCGAGTTCCAGCGCACATCGACCACCGCGTGAACGCCGCCCGCATACTCAATCAGCGTCGTCGCCGAGTCCTCCACCGCCAGCGCATGCAGCGCGTTCGAGAGCAGCCCGGTCGCCCGCAGCGGCTTGCCAAACAGAAAATTGCACGCATCGATGCGGTGCGACCCAACATCATAGAGCGGTCCCCCACCCGCCAGCGCCGGATCCTTCAGCCAACCTCGTTCCGGGCTTTCAAGCCAGCCATGGTAGTTCGCCTCCACCAGCACCGGCTGGCCGATCGCGCCCTCCGCGATAAGCTGCCGCGCACGCATCAGCTTCGGATAGAGCCGCCGGTAATACGCAATCCCCAGCAGCCGTCCCGACTCCCGCGCCACCGCCGCCATCGATTCCGCCTGCGCAAAATCCAGCGCAACCGGCTTCTCACACAGCACATGCTTGCCCGCGCGCAGACTCGCAATCGTCTGTTTCGCGTGCATGGCCACCGGCGATGCCACATACACCGCGTCAATTGCCGGATCGCGCAGCGCCTCCCCAAGGTCGGTGAACGCAACGGCGCCGGGATAGGCCTCCGCCTTGCGCGGGTCGCGGGTCAGCAGCGCATAGAGACGACTACGCGGCTCCGCAAGAATCGCCGGCAGCACACGCTTACGAGTGATGTCTCCAATTCCAACAACCAGCCAGTTGAGCATCTCAGAAGTAAATCATATTGAGACTCTTAGCTGCTAGTTCTCAGCTCCTGACTACTAAGAGTTGGTCGTAGGTGGCGTCGGGTTGGCGATCTCGCGCGCGTAGATCTGGTAGGTGGTCCTGGGCGGCTCGTCATCCTGATGCAGCTCCCACACCTGCCTGCGAATGCGATCATCGGCAGCCGTGACCCGCTCGCGCGACCGCAGAAAGTCCAGCCACGACTCCATAATGAAAGTCTCGTTCAGGTGCTCGGGGTAGACGGCGTCGCGGTAAATGCCCCAGCGCAGCGCGCCGCCGCGCAGGCGCACGCGGCGAAGTTGGTGCGCCAGCCGCGTGAACTCGGCGTAATTCTCCGTCGGAATCCGGTAGACGATAGAGATGCGCACCGGCCCAGCTTGCGCGGGATCACTGGCCTCCGGATCATCCCCCGGAAACGGCGCAAGTTCCGGCGCGGCGCGCCTGTACTGGTGCGGAGTGGTGTCCGGAATGCCGCCCTGCAGAATACGGAACCGCCGAACAAACGGAAACGTACCCGCCAGGCCACCCGCCGCGCATAGCAGCGCGACTGGCGTACTCCAGCGCTCCGCAATCGATCCCCACAGCACTGAACCCAGCGCCAGGCCACCCTGGAACGTCATAATGTAGGTGCCCAGCGCTCGCGCCTGCACCCATGCCGGCACCGACACCTGCACCGACGTATTCAGCGATGCCATCGTGCTGGTCCAGCAGAAGCCCGCGCCGATCAGAGTGACGATGATGATCGACGGCCGATGGATGCGCCCAAGAACGACCAGCGTGAATACGCTGTAGAACGTCGTCGCAGCGATGATGCGGTCCGTCGAGAAGTACCGCCGCACGTGGGCCAATGTGAACGCGGCCGTCACCGCACCGAGTCCCAGCGAGCCGTTCAGGATGCCGTAACCCAGCGCGCCCTGGTGAAGATCGTTCCGCGCAACCACCGCCAGCAACGCCCACACCGCAGAGAAGAAAAACGTGAACGTAAACGCGCGTAGCAGCGACGCCTGTAAATTCGGCGCGTAACGCACATAGCGCAGTCCCGAACGAATCGACGCAGCCATCCGCTCCGACGGCAGCGCCGACTTGAACAGCGGAATACGCTTCCAGTTCACCAGCACCCAGATCACGCCGGCAAATGAAACCGAGTTCAGCAGGAAGACATACGCGGCGCCGGTATCATTCCGCTTGAATGCAGCAACCATCAGCCCGCCCAGCGCCGGACCGACGGCACGCGCGATGTTATTCGAAGCAGCGTTCAGCGACACGCTATCCGGGATCAGCTTCCGCGGCACAAGCTCCGGCACAATTGCCTGCCACGCCGGGTTGTTCATCGCCGAGCCGATGTTCAGCAGAAACGTAAACGCCAGCAGCGACCACGGTGAAATATGCCCGAGAAACGTCAGCACCGCGAGCACTGCAACCGAGCCCAGCATCCAGCTCTGCCAGAAGATCAGCAGCCGCCGCCGGTCGAACAGATCGGCTGTCGCTCCCGCCAGCAGTCCCAGCGCAAGCACAGGCAGGCTGGCCGCCGTCTGCATCAACGCGATCAGCAGCGGCGACGCCGTCAGCGTCGTCATCAGCCACGTGCCCGCGGTGTCCTGCATCCACGTGCCCACGCTGGACACAGTCGAAGCAATCCAGCGATCGCGGAACAGCGGAATCCGCAGCGGGGCGAAACCGCTCAGAGCCTTCTGAGGAGCCGTGTCCTGGGCCGCATATGGAGTTTCAAGAGGCACTGTCTCTATTGTATGGATGCAGAAGCTACCCCAGCGTCAGCCAATCCGTCTATGAGATTCGGTGTAGCATGTCGGCATGTCCACGCGTTCGAATTTCGCCGACGAACACTTCCTGCCCAGCATCTGAAACCGGCGTGCCTCAATCCAATTCAACGAGGTGAACTGAAGGTGGCGAAACCATTTCCCTGCCCGCATTGTCAGCGGCTTGTTCAAACATCCATTTCATTCCGCACTCTTTTGTTCCTGTCGTGTTACGGAATACCGGCGATCCTCGTTTATCGCTTCCACACGCGAGTGTGGATCGATCTGGCAATTTGGTAATTCTGTCCTTCGTCTCCGCAATGTTCTTCAGCGTGATTGCCACCGCTACCCACCCCGCCCCACTGATATTGCCTCGTCCGAAAAGAGAAGACTTCCAATCCATGGGCCTCTGAAGTCCATACTGAGAAGTCTCCGTTCAGACTCACCCCGCCACACCAACCACGCCCATCATCCTTCCCGCGAATCCGCTCTCACCGCGATGCGAAAAGTACTTCAGCCGCCCTCCCACGCGAGCGCACGCCGAGCACTCTCCCACCACCGTAATCCGCTTCGCCTTCAATCCCGCATCGAGCAACTGCCGCCGGTTCGCCTCCCACAAATCCAGATGGATCTGCGGCCCGATGTTCGAATGACCAGGCGCCCGCGCAGTCAGAAAGAGCAGCGGATACTTATCCCGCACCGGGTCCGAGTCGTACACCTCCGAAAACAACTTCGGCGCATACGCAAACTGCGACTCAAACTCGAACCGCACCTCCTCGCCCACCGAGTAGCAGCACGCCCCGATCGAAGGCCCGACCACCGCAATCAAATCCTCTGGCCGCGACCCATACCGTAGCCGCATCGTCCCAATCCCCCGCTCCACAATCCGCGCCAGCGTCCCCCGCCAGCCCGCGTGGAACACCGCCACCGCCTTCCGCCGCACGTCCACCACCAGCACCGGCACGCAGTCCGCGACCTGCACGCCGAGCATCACCCCCGGCACATTCGTCATCACGCCGTCGCCGCGCAGCACCGCACGCCCGTCCGGCGTCTCCAGCCGGCCCTCCAGCGCCCCATCCCCCGCCTCCACCACCCGGATCAGCCCCGAATGGAACTGTCGCAACGTCACCAACTTCGCCGACTTGCTCCCCATTACTTCGCGAAGAAACCGTCGCCGATTCTCCGCCACATTCTTTGCCTCATCCTCCTTCGTCCAACCAAGGTTTAGAGACCCTTTGCCGCTTCCCTGATCGTAGATCGGCGACACCCCGCCGGCCCGCGTGCTAAGCCCATGCCGCAGCCATTTGTGCTTCTCCCACCCCGTCGCCCGGATCGCCTTAGCCTTCCCCGCCGCCACAGGTTTCGTCGCCGTATCCCCCTTCGGGCGTCCCTTTCGCTCGCCGCCCTCCCAAGTCCCGCCCAACGTCTTCCGCCGCCCATGACCCAGCCCCACTGACGCCAGCAGCTCGTCCACCTCCCCAATTGCTTCCGCGCTCTCTATCCAGTCCATAACTCACTCATTCTAAAATATCTTACACCCAGCTTCATTCCGTGATACACTCCTGCGCGGATGACCTTTTCCTCATTCTCGTACCTCCAAGTTGCTGAATTGACAAGTCCTGGACCCCTCGCCAAGCCCGGATCGAATCCGAGCTAAACCAGCAAGAACCCGGATTTCCCCAAAGAAATTTGCATCCAGGGCGACTGCTCTGTAAGATACGCGATTGCGCCCATGAGATCGAATGTACCCACCGCAGCGTTCCAGATTCTCCGCTCCCGCATCAGTAAGGTGTGCGTCGCCATCATCGGATCCACGCCCGCTGAGATGCTCGAAAAGGCCACCTCCGTGGTCAAGGAGTCGCCTTTTCTCGAGTTCCGCCTCGACTACCTGGAGAAGCCCCTCCTCGCCCTGCCCAAACTAAAGCACTTCTTCGCTGACAACACCGCCGCAACTGCCATCGCCACCTGTCGGCGCTCGGCGAATGGCGGCAAGTTCTCTGGCAACCTCGCCGCCGAACTCGAAATCCTCACCAAGGCAGCCGCCGCCGGCTTCCACCTTGTAGACCTCGAACTCGAGTCCGCCGAGTCTCTCAAGAAGGCCGACCTGCAGCACCTCCGCGACACCGGCGTCGGCCTCATCATCAGTCATCACGACTTCACCGCCACCAAGGACCTCGACAACATCTTCGCGCGCATCGAGCGCTTCGCACCAGACTTCATCAAGATCGTCCCCACCGCAAAGTCCCTGTTCGACAACGTCACCCTCATCCGCTTCCTCGAGCGCATGAACGACCACACCAACATCATCGGTATCTGCATGGGCGAAGCGGGCGTCATCTCCCGCGTGCTCGGCGTCCGCGCAGGCAGCGCCTTTACCTTCGCCGCCGCCACTCCCGGAGAAGAGACCGGCCCCGGCCAGATCGCCGCCCGTACCCTGCTCGAAACCTACCGCATCGACCACGTCGACGCCGCCACCAAGGTTTACGGCGTCGCCGGCAACCCCATCCGCTCGTCGCTCTCGCCCATCATGATGAACACGGCCTTCCGTCGCGAGACCGTCAACGCCGTCTACCTTGCACTGCAGACCACCCGGCTCTCCGACCTGCTCAAACTCGTCCACGAGATTCCCGTCCAGGGCGTCTCCATCACCATGCCGCTCAAGGAGGAAATCCTCCCTCACCTCGAACAGACCGACCCGCTCTCGGCCAAGATTGGCGCAGTCAACACGATTCGGCTGCTGGACGGCAAGTTGTACGGCTTCAACACCGACGTGGCAGGCATCGTCGGTCCGCTCGAAAAGCGCCTCTCCCTCCGCGGCGCCAAGGTCCTCGTCTTGGGAGCCGGCGGTGCCGCACGCGCCGCGGTCTTTGGCGTCCGCGACAAGG
The DNA here is from genome assembly GCA_003133205.1 of Granulicella sp. The sequence continues at coordinate 12,576 of PKWK01000298.1, forward strand.
GCGCAGAAGTCTTCATCCTCAACCGCACACCCGAGACCGCCCAGAAGCTCGCCCGCCAGTCCGGATCCAAAACCATCAAGAAGGATGCCCTCGCCAAGACCACCTTCGACGTCATCATCAACGCGACGCCCGTGGGCATGGCCGGCAACAAAGCCGCGCCCATCCTCGAAGCCAAGGACCTCAACACCAGGCTCGTCTTCGACCTTGTCTACAATCCGCTGGAGACGCCGCTCATCCGCATGGCGCGTCAGCAGTCCATCCCCATCATTACCGGCATCGAGATGTTCGTCCACCAGGGCGCGCGCCAGTTCGAAATCTTCACCGGCAAACCCGCCCCCGAAGAGGAGATGTTCCGCGTCGTCCTGCATGCGCTCCGCCAGCAAAACGAAGCCGCTGCAGCCGAAGCCACCGAGCCCGCACCCAAGTCCGCAAAAACCTCGGCCGCCAAACCCGCCGCCGCGAAGCACGCCGCTGCCAAGCCCGCCGCGAAGCCGGCAGCCAAGTCCTCTCCAGCAAAGAAAGCCGCCAAGCCTCCCGCCGGCAAGAGTAAGAAGAAAGCCTCCTGATCCGCAGTTTGTTTTTGGGATTAGCGTGGGGCTTCAGCCCCACGAAAGGCAGCCGATAAAACCAAGGCTTTAGCCCCGGGCTTCTTTCTTTGCGGCGCCCCATCAGCCTTTCAGAATCCCCTACGCTGGAACCCGCTTCAACAATCTATTCGCGCTCCGAAACCACGGCCGCTCTCGCCGCCGCAGATACCCCGGCATATTCGGCTTCTTATCCAGAACCTTCTGCGCCCACTCCCGCGCCTCGGCGTTCTTTCCCTCCGACACCAGCAGATCCGCAAAATTCAAGTACGTCTCCGACGCCACCGATCTCGCCGTCACCTGGCGAAAAAGTGCCTCGGCTCTCTCCTTCTGTCCCGTCTGCGCATACGCATGCGCCAGTAGTCCAGCAGCGCGATAAAAATCGTACCCCGGTTCTTTATCCACTACCCGCTCAAGATCGGGCAGCGCTGCCGCCGCATCGCCCAACTGCAGCGCGCAAGCCCCTCGCCGATAGAACGCATCGAGCGTGTCCGACCGCGCAGCAATCGCCTTATCGAACGCAGCTCGCGCCAGAACGACTCGGCCATCCTCCATATAAAGATCGCCAAGCTCCTCATAATTCCCCGCCGAGGGATTGTCGTGTACCAATGCTTCCAGTTGCCGAATCCGCTTGCGCCGCGGAAACATCTTCATCGATCCGCGAAGCAAACCAAGATCCGGCAGCGCTTCCGCAAAGATGTACACCAGCGCCCCAATCGGCCCCAGGAACAGAATCACCCAAATCCAATACGTGTCAGGACGCCGCCGAATGAAGTGGACGATCGCCAGTCCCTGGAGCAGATAGCCCCACGGATAAAAATACCCATTCAGAAGTCCCATGAATCCCATGCGGCGAGTGTCCGTCCCTGCGCCAGATTACACGCACGAAGCCCACTGGCAAACCAGAAACTTCAGCCATCCGCACCCGTAGCCCGGCTCTACCCCTCGACAGGCGCGTTCTTTACCCTTCCCTCTCCAACCAGCACGTAGTACAGCAGCGACTCAAGCGACATCTGGGCAAGCTCCTCTAAATCGACCATCCTCTGGGACTCCTTCTCAGGCCGCACATCTTCAGGCACGCCCGGCTCCGTCATCAGCGTTGTCTCCATCTCGTGGCCCTCTAAACCGCGGGCTTCTGCTCCGGTGTCGGCTCGTTCTCCGGATCAAACCCGCAGCCCCATCGCCCGCGCATCCCTGCGCGAAACCGCTCGCGCTCCTCCGGGCTCATCTGCGCCCACCGCTCCTCCATGTGTCGCCGCCAGCCGCGGCCGCGGCATCCGCCGCCGTGCCGATGGAATCCGCCAAATAGAATCTTGCCCAGCACCAGCAGCCCCAGCGCCTGCAGAAATGTGACGGGCTTCAGCCCAAAGATCGCAGGCATCAGCCAGTTCCACAGGGACATGACCACGTAGCCGAATACATTGATGGCCACGGTGACGATCACCGCAATCTTCAAAATTCTCAAAAACCGATTGCTCTTCATCTCGCTCTCCTTACTACTTCATTCCGAAATCTTCCTTCAACTCCTGCAGTCGCTCACGCAAATGCAGCACCGCATATCTCTTCCGCGACAGCAGCGTATTCACGCTCGTCCCCGTCTCGTCCGAAATCTCCTTGAAGCTGCGCCCCATCAACTCATGCGCTACGAACACCTCGCGCTGCTCCTCCGGAAGCTCATTCAGCGCCTCATCCAAAGCCTCCAGCAGCACGCCGCGCGCATACATCGCATCCGGCCCCGCATCCGGCGAGGGAAGCAAATCCTCCAGCTCCCGAGCCCCGTCCTCGTCATCCACCGGATCGTTCAGCGACACCGCCTTCTTCCGCCGAAACAGATCCGTAATCCGATTCCGCGCAACGCGATACAGCCACGCCGTCACCTGCTCCGCCGGCTTCATCATCCGATACGCAGCAGTCAGCTCGTAGAACACATCCTGCAGCACATCCTCCGCATCGCCGATATCGAGCACGCGCTTGCGAATGAAGCTGCGCAGCCGCGACTCATCGCGCTGCACCACCTCGGCAATCAACTGGTCCTGCTCGTCGATCGTCCAATCCCGGCTGGCCATCCGGCTCCTCTGCTCTCAATCACTGCGCTCGGTTAGCGCCTACAAGTGTTAACGGATGAACACGCGAAATATTGTACGCAGCGGCATCCAGCCTCCCGCCGACTGCCACCCGCGCTCATAGCTGATGGCTCATAGCTGATAGCTGAGTCACGAAAACGCAGTTATCCACTCCGCGCGACCCCATTCCAACGCTCCGCACTCACCACCCCAACCGCAACACAGGCAGCAGGCTCGAATAATCATCCGTCCACAATCGCAAGCCCGCCTGCCTTTGGATCGGCGTCGCCGCAGCCGCCACGCCCGGCTTGTCAAAGTACCCCGCGTCCGCACTCACCAGCACCCACGTCGCGCGATACGCCCCTTCAGCCGGCACATTCATACTCTCCACCACGCGCGCCTGCATCCCCTCCGCATCTGCCAGCCGCCCAATCTCCGGCGCGAGATTCAGGTACGAGTTCGACACGTGGAACGCCACTACCCCACCCGGCGCAAGCTGCCTCCGATACACGTCCATCGCCTCGCGCGTCAGCAGATGCAGCGGAATCGCGTCGCCGGAAAACGCATCCACCACCAGCACATCAAAACCCTGCGGAGCCTCGCGGCGCAACGCCGCACGCCCATCGCCATCCACAACAGTGATCGCCGCCGGCGAGTCATGCAGATACGTAAACAAATTCCGCGCAATCGGCTCAACCAGCGGATTAATCTCGTAAAAGCGAAAGCGATCTCCCTCCCGTCCATACGCAGCCAGCGTTCCAGCGCCTAGCCCGATGACGCCCACATTCCTCGCACGTCCCTCGCAGCAGTTCCGCAGCGCAACGCCAGCGCCCGAATCTCGCCCGTAGTACGTAGTCGGAACGCGCCTGCGCCCAGCGTCCGTCATCTGCATGCCATGCCGGATGCGCCCATTCATCAGCACGCGCACCGGCCCCGTCCCGGTCGAAGCGCTTCCATCCGCGTTCTTGCCTGCCACAGCGCCGCCCTGGTCATCGAAGTCCGCCGCCGTCACGCGCAGCGAGCCATAAAAATTCCTCGCCGTCATCAACGCATGCCGTTGAACCTCGACATGCAGCAGCACGGCAAGCCCCAGCAGCAGCACGCTGCCCGTACACCACAGCGTCCGCTGCGCCCAGCCATCGTCCCACGTCACAATTGCCGCCAGCACCGCCGTCACCGCGAACGCAATCGCCAGATCGTAATTCGCGCGGAAGATCATCGGACTCGCGATGCCCACAAAGAACGTCCCCGCCACGCCGCCCGCCGCAACCAGCAGATAGAAGACCGTGCTCCGCTCGGTGCTCGCAGGCCTCAGCCGATAGACCTCCGCGTGGCAGAACCAGCACGCGACAAACACCTCCACAAGATAAAAAAGAACGCCCAGCCCGACCGGCAAACTCGTATCCATCTTCGACAACGCATACCCCAGGCTCGCCAGCATCACCGCCATAAACCGCGCCACCACCCATCGCCGATACAGCCCAGGCATCTCAAACGCCAGGATGAACGTCACCAGGTACGTCGCCAGTGGCAAAATCCAAAGCAGCGGAATCGCCGCAATGTCCTGGCTAAGATGGCTGGTTACCGCGCTCAACTGCATCGCCGCACCCATCGGCAGCAGAAACCACATCCACCTCTGCCCCGCCCCCACGCCGCCGACACTGTCATCCTGCCCCCCTCCTGGCTTGTCATTCTGAGCGGAGCGAAGAACCCCCGTATTTGGTGACGCCACAAATTCAGGTGCCCCATTCATGACGGCTTCATCGTCATGTGTGGGATATTCGGTGGGTGCCCCATGTCTCGCTTCTGAGACATGGGTTCCACTGCCACCCCGCTCCTCACGCCGGCTCCGAACCCCCAGCCACCCACACATCACCGCGAACACCACGAACCCCACCGTCCACCACTCCCGCTGCATCGCCAGCGTCATGTGCGGCTCAACCACCAGCGGATACGCCGCCAGCGCCAGCAGCGACCCCGCATTCGACAGCGCAAACAACCGGTACGGCACCCCACCACCCTCGCGCCTTGCCCACCACACCTGCAGCAGCGGGCTGGTCGAACTCAGCATCAGGAATGGCAGCCCAATCGTCACGCCCAGCATGCCAAAGATCGTCGACACCGGATCGTCCGACACCGAGGAACTGAACTCAACATCGATCCCCATTGACCTGACCATGATCGAAAACGCCCACTGCATCACAAGCGCCGTCACAGCCGCCCCCAGCAGCAGCAGATGCACCCGCATCCTTCCCCGCCGCACCATCCAGTGCGCGTACAGATACCCCAGCAGCAGCACCGCCTGAAAGAACACCAGGCACGTCACCCACACCGCGGACGATCCACCCAGCACCGGCAGCAATCGCTTCGCCGCCATCGGCTCCACCAGAAACAGCAGAAACGCCGAAAGAAACACTACTCCGCCATACACCACGCGCGAACGAGCCATAACAAGTGCAACCAGAATAGCCTCACCCACCAACCTGAAGACCAGAGGAATCACCACTTCACCCCGATTGGAAATAATTCCAATACAAATCCCGCCCCCGCGTCTTTCCCTCGCGCCTCCGCGTCACCCATACACACACTCTGGAGACACAATGCCCGTCACCCCCCGCACCACCGCCCTGCTCGCAGCCGCCCTGCTCCTAACCTCCGCAATCACTCTCCCCGCACTTGCCGCTCCCGCACCCACCGCCGCCCCGCCCGTCACCGTCACCGACGACGGTCCGACCTACACCATGTTCAACGGCTACCTCACCGTCAAAGTGGACAAGAAGACCGGCGACCTCACCTCTGTCAAAACGCCCCACACCGTCACGCCCAACATCGAACTCATGGGCTATCTCTCCGGCCACCACGCCGGCTACTGGGAGCAGTCCCCCTCCCTCGCGCCCCGCCGCGAAGCCAAAATCACCATCGATCCCGCCACCGACAACGGAGCCCGCGCCGAAGTCTCCGTCAAGGGCTACTCCGACGGCATCTCCATCCTCGGCCCGCACCCAACGGCTGCCGGCCAGGAAGGCGGCCTCATCGCCGACCTCGAAATCCGCTACACCCTCGAGCGAGGAGCCCACGGCCTCTACACCTACGCCATCTACACCCACCAGAACACCTACCCCGCAGGCTCGGTCGGCGAGTCGCGCTTCGGCTTCAAGCTCTCCGGCACCGTCTTCGACTGGCTCTCCATCGACGACCAGCGCAACGCCCTCATGCCCACCGGCAAAGACTGGGACGCCGGCACTGACCTCAACATGAAGGAGTCCCGCCGCCTCACCACCGGCATCTACAAAGGCCGCGCCGAGCACAAGTACGACTACTCCGCCGACCAGTCCAAAATCCCCGCCTTCGGATGGTCCTCCACCACTCAACACGTCGGCCTCTACCTCATCAACCCCTCCTTCGAGTACCTCTCCAGCGGCCCGCTCCACTTCGAACTCACCGGCCACATCGACGACGGCGATGGCGGCGACCCCACCCTGCTCGACTACTGGCGCGGCACCCACTACGGCGGCTCCGTCCTCAACTTCGCCGCCAACGAGCCCTGGACCAAGGTCGTCGGCCCCATCTTCATCTACGTCCCCACCGGAGCCGACCCCAAAACCCTCTTCACCGACGCAAAGAAGAAAGTAACGGTTGAACAATCGCGCTGGCCCTACACATTCTTAAAGGGCGATGGCGTCGACTACCCGCAAGCCTCCGAACGCACCACCATTAAAGGCCACATCAAACTCATCGACCCGCAAGCCCCCACCACAAAGTTCTCCAACCTCCTCGTAGGCCTCTCCTACCCCGACCAACCCGCAGCCGTCCTGCCCCGGCCCGTCATGCCCGTAGCCCCAAAACCCGGACCACCCACCTCCAACCTGGCCCCAACCCCGGGTGCCCCATTCATGCCGGAGTCTCATCCCGGCATGGGTGGGGTCGCGCCATCCTCCCGGCCAACCCTCGTCCTCACTTCCTACCAGCCTCCCGCCTCCACACCGTCCACCTCAACTCCGCCCGCAACCCCGCCCGACAACGGCGCCACCACCGACCACTCTCTCCGCCCCAACGGCCAGCGCCGCAACCGCGGCACCTACGTCGCACCCCGCCCCACCGGAGCCGCCGCAGGAACCCGCCCCCCAGGTTTCGTCTTCCAACCCCAGCCCATCACCTGGCAGAACGATGCCAAGCACTACGAATTCTGGACACACGGAGCCGCTGACGGCACCTTCACCATCCCCAACGTCCGCCCCGGCGTCTACCAACTCCACGCCATCGCCGACGGAGTCCTCGGCGCCTACGACGCCACCGCCAACGTCACCATCGCCCCCGGCCAGAAGACCCTCGACCTCGGCACCATCGAGTGGCATCCCACCCACTTCGGCCAGCAGATCTTCCAGATCGGAACCCCGAACCGCTCCGCCAAAGAGTTCTACAAAGGCGACGATCACTGGCACTGGGGAATGTATATTGAATACGCGAAGTACTTCCCCAATGATGTTGATTTCACAGTAGGTAAATCCGATCCATCCAAGGACTGGTACATCTACCAGGTCCCCCACGACACCGACTTCAAACCAGACGGCCGCGACCAGGGACGCGCCACTCCCTGGACGATCCACTTCACCATGCCGCCCAACGCGCCTACCTCCGGCAAGGCCACCCTGCGCTTCGCCATCTCCGGCTCCGGAACCCGCCAGCTAGGCATCGCCGTCAACGGCAAGGACGTAGGCCCCGACACCGACATCGGCGGCGGCGGCGCGTCCATGATCCGCGACGGCATCGAAGGCACCTGGGTCGAGCGCGACTTCAACTTCGACGCCACCCTCCTCCACACCGGAGCCAACATCATCGTCCTCACCGTCCCCGCCGGCGGCGTCGCCAACGGCATCTGCTACGACGTAGTCCGTCTGGAGGTCGCCCCGCCCACGCCATAAACTTTTGACAAGCCATCGGCAAACCTGTGACAAGCTGCGCCGTCCATTCTGGTAGAAATCTTTGCCAGATGGCTTTCTTGAACGTACAGGCGATCGACACAGCCACCGGCGTGAAGCCGTTTCGGGAGCTGCGCGCGACCGAGCTTGACTCACGCATCCTCGGCGAGCAGATCGGCGTCCACGGCTACGTGCTCATCCGCAACCTCCTGTTCCCAAAGGATCTCAACCGCCTGCTTACCGAGATCACGCAGATTGTCTCTACTGCCGGATGGCTCCAGCCCGACCGCGATCCCCTCGACCGAATCGCAAACGCCAGCGCAGCCTGCAACGATACCGACCCGACCTTCAAGCGCGTCAGCGATCAGGTCTTCAATCTCGAATCCTTCCACGCATTCCCGCACCATCCCGCTCTGTGCCAAACGATGGAACTCCTCGTAGGCCCCCACCTTCTGGTCCACCCCAAGCCCATCCCTCGCCTCGTCTTTCCCAACGCCGAGCACTTCAGCCCCATAACGCATCAGGACCACCACGCCATCGCCGGAGATATCCAGACCTTCACCGCCTGGATGCCGCTTCACGACTGCACGACTAAACTTGGACCGCTGCAGATCCTCGCGGGCTCTCACCGCTACGGATTACAGAAGACACCGCCCGGCACCGGCGTCATCCCCAGGAAAACGGCACGCGGAGACGCCTGGGTCGGCGGGCGAATCAACGCCGGCGACGTCCTCATCTTTCACAGCCTCACCGTGCATGCAGCCTCGCCGAACACCTCCACTCAGCTACGCGTCTCCCTGGATTGCAGATTCCAAAGCTACGACCGCCCAATCAACCCCGCAAACCTCGTGTTCCCTGGCTCCAGCACAAAGTCCTGGAAGTCCATCTACACCAATTGGCGCTACAATAAGTTAAAGTATTACTGGAAGGAACTTCCGCTTCAGTTCAAACCCTCCACGGCCGAGCTGGCCCACCTTGCCCAAACCGCGGAGTCCCCGGACATGCGTGCCCGATACGCCCGAATCCTCGCCCAGCTTGAGGCCCAGATGCCCGTGAATCCCGCACAACTCAACGGCACCTTCCAGTAGCATCGTCTTCATGTGCGCTCCCGAACGTGCACTCTGTTCGCTGCTCCTGTTCGCCGCCTGCGGCCTCAGCCTGGTTCGGCCCGCCTCCGCCCAGAACCCCACCCCCGAGGTCTGCCGCAACTGCGATAATCCCGTCTTCGCCTCCCGCAAAAGCCACTGGATCGACCTCAAGCCCGTGCAGTCCGCCCACTTCATCGTCTAGCGCACCGTGCTCGACACGCGCTATCAGGGACTGTGCTGGATCATCGGCGGCCTCGACCTCATGCAGTCCGGCCGCCCCATCTATCTCCCCTTCGAAGCCGCAAGCTGCGCCCTGGTCAACGTCTCCGCCTGGCGCGACGGCCCCTTCGACGCCGACCCCCTCAACATCGGATACAACAACGGTCCGCAGCCTCAACCCGCAACCACCCCCGCGAATCCAGATTCAGTTCCCTGGCAATCACTCCGGGTGAAGTGATTAGCCCGCAGCAATCCGGTCCGTATCGCCCCTCACCTTGACACCCACCACACCTCTACCCGAAAGTGGTCAGCACATCTCTCGAGGCACTCTTCCATGACCCGAATCGGCACGGCGCTCCTCGCCCTCCTCATCCTCTCCGCAGCAACCTCGCGCGCCCAGACCACGCCCGCCCCCAATCCCCATCCCTACACCCAGCTCTACGTCTTCGGCGACAGCTACTCCGACTCCGGCTCCGGCTATCTCGACACCAACGGCCCCACCGCCGTCGCCTACCTCGCCCAGCGCCTCGGCATTCCCTTCACCTACTATGGCGACCCCACCTCCAAGGGCAAAGGCCTCAACTTCGCCATCAGCGGAGCCGGTTCCGGAGCGGGCGCAGGCCGCCGTTATCCCACCGGCGAGATGCTCAGCATCGGCATGAAGAACCAGG
>PKWK01000117.1 GCA_003133205.1 Granulicella sp.
CGCCGTAGACGGTGGCGGAGAGCTTGGTGAGGATGAGGTGGCGGATGTGGTCGGCGTCGGTGAGCCAGCGGGCGTGGTCGGCTGACTTGCCGAGGGCTTTGGCCATGGCGGCGAGCGCGATGCGGCCGCCGTAGACGGTGGCGGAGAGGTCCGGGCAGAGGCGCGGCATGGTGGGGATTGGCGGACACTTGCGGGCGTCGGCGTCGGGACAGCGGTTGGGGATGCCGGCCCAGCGCGGCGAGTTGTCGTGGCCGGTGTCGTAGGTGCAGAAGCCCTCGCAGAGGCCGGTCTTGCGGGTGTCGCGATACTGGCGGAGCCATGCGTCCCAGCGGCTGCAGGACTTGTATGCGGTCTCGAGGAGTTCCTGGTCGTGGGTGAGTTGGAAGATGTCCCAAGCGGTGACGGCGATGGGGACGACCATTTGGATCTGGCCATAGCCGGCATCGGTGCCGACCTTGTCGGCGAGCTTGATCGAGGCGGGAAGCTGGCCGTCTTCCTTCTGCTGGGCGAAGAAGGCCATGTGGTTGGCGCGGGCGGTTTCGAGCGGCGTGGGCGTGCCGGGCGGCGTGGCGACGTATTCCTGCAGCGTGCCGTAGACCTGGCCCTCCTGCGGGGCGCACTCGAGCCAGATGCCGGCGTAGGTGCTGCCTTCGACGAGGACGGGGTGGTCGTAGCGCGGCATACTGCGGACGTTGCCGGCGAGGACGGCGAGGGCTGCGTCCCAGGTGGTGGCCCAGGCGGGGTCTGATGTGGGGAAGCGGGGGCGGGACGCGGCGGGGGGCGGGGGCTGTTGCGCGTCGGCGAAGAAAGGGGTCGCGGCAAATGGCATTGCGGTGGCGCTTGCGGCTAATGCGGCCTGTTTGAGAAAATCCCGTCGGAGCAGGGTCTTGTTCATGCGCACCAGTGTAAGGCCTAATGCGATGGGGACGATTTCGTTGAGATATTCTGACAAGTCGATCCGTGGCTCTTTACAATCAATCCAGGAGAACGAAGTGACAAAGGCTGTGATACTTGCGGGTGGACTGGGAACCCGCATAAGCGAAGAGACATCCGTACGCCCAAAGCCGATGGTCGAGATCGGCGGCAAGCCGATTTTGTGGCACATCCTGAAGATTTATTCGCATTACGGGATCAATGACTTCGTCATTTGCCTGGGCTATAAGGGCTACATCATCAAGGAGTTCTTCGCGAACTATTTTCTGCACACGTCGGACGTGACGTTCCATATGGATCAAAACCGCATGGAGGTTCTAGGCAGTGAGACGGAGCCGTGGCGGGTGACGCTGGTGGACACGGGGGACGAGACCCAGACCGGGGGGCGGCTGAAGCGCGCGAGCAAGTACCTCGGGGATGATGACCTGTTCTGCCTGACCTACGGCGACGGGTTGGCGGATATTGATGTTGGAAAAACGCTGGAGTTTCATCGCTCGCACGGCAAGCTTGCGACCATGAGCGCGGTTCTGCCGACGGCTCGCTGGGGAGCGATCGAGATGGAGGGCGACACAATCCAAGCCTTTCGGGAGAAGCCGCCGGGCGACAGTACGTGGATCAATGGAGGATTCTTTGTGCTTTCGCCGAAGGTGATTGACTATATCGATGGCGATCAGACAGCGTGGGAACGGGGACCGCTGGAGCGGCTGGCCGCCGAAGGTCAGTTGAAGGCATATCGACATTCAGGGTTCTGGCAGCCGATGGACACGCTGCGAGACAAGATGAATTTGGAAGATCTATGGCGCGACGGCTCGGCTCCGTGGAAGAAGTGGTAGCCGGGAGCGCCAAGCCTAAGAAGGCTGCTAAGGCCGGTGCGTCTTCCGGGCGTGGGGCCGCGGAAGTGGGAACGCGAGCGAAGGGCGGTACGAAGGCGAAGCTTACTGCGCCTGCGCCTGGGGACGGCGATGCTGGGGAGTTGGGCTCGGCTCAGGTCGAGACGGATCCTGTGGTCGAGCTTGATTCGGTTGACTTCCGCCGGCGGCTGATGGCGTGGTATCGCTCGGAGGCACGCACTTTGCCATGGCGCGGGACGACCGATCCGTATCAGATATGGGTGTCGGAGATCATGCTGCAGCAGACGCGCGTGGCGGCGGTGATCGAACATTACAACGAGTTTCTGCGACGCTTTCCGACGCTGCTGTCGCTGGCGCTGGCGGAGGAGGCGGAGGTGCTGGCGGCGTGGTCAGGGCTTGGCTACTACCGGCGCGCGCGGATGCTGCACAAGGCCGCGCAGTTCATCGTGCTGGAGCGGGAAGGGCGGCTGCCTGCGAGCTCGGCGGAGTTGCGGACGCTGCCTGGGATCGGCGAGTATACGGCGGCTGCGATTTCGAGCATTGCGTTTGGCGAGGCGGTTGCGGTGGTCGATGGCAACGTCGAGCGCGTAATTCTGCGGCTGGTGGGGCGGGCCAATGAGGGTACTGCGGCAGCGCGGGCGTTTGTCCGAGCCCAGGCGCAGGCGCTGGTCCCGTCCTCGGGGCAGGATTCGGAGATCGTCGCCGGGCACGCTTCCAGGCCGCGCGGGGGTGGTGGTTGGGACGCAAGCGAGCGCATCGCTTTGGCCGCGATGGCACACCCGACGGAGCCCGTGGGTGGGAGCGAATCGTCTGCTCGCCCGGCCAGCAATGCCGCAGGAGATCACAACCAGGCGATGATGGAGTTGGGGGCGACTGTGTGCCTGCCGCGCGCGCCGCTGTGCGTGCAATGCCCGGTCTATGCGCTGTGCCGCACTCGCGGAGAGCATGGGACGCCGCGGCGCGCACCGCAGCGGAGCCTGCCGGTCGCCTACCTGCTGGATCTGCGCAAGCGGGGCACGATGACCGAAATACTACTGTCACTGCGCGGGGCGGATGCTTCGATCATGCCGGCGATGTTCGAGCTGCCGATGTTGCCGCTGGATGCTGTCGAGGGGCGCGAACCCGTGCTGCGCGTTCGCCATTCGATCACGAATACAAACTACTATGTGCAGGTCTTTGCTCCGGGGCGGAACGAACCGAATGATCGCAAACTGCCGGGTGCGCCTCAACTGCGGCGCACAATTGCCAAGGGTTCGGGTGAACTGCACTGGGCGGGCATCACGCGACTGGGCGGGCTTCCGATCACCGGGCTGACGCGCAAGATACTGCAGCGACTCCACGTTATGGAGAGCGCTCGGATGAGCCTGTTGGAATGACGCAGCGGTGAAAGAATGTCTCGCTTAAAAGGGATGCCCGGATCCTTTCATGCCAGTGTCTCCAGAGTTTCCTCCTGGCTTGAAATTCACCGGGCACTCCAACCGACTGTTGCGGATGGGACCACTATGTCGTGAGCCAATCTCCATTCCGCAACAGATCATGCAGGTCTGGCCCCGAGTGTAGTTCCTGGAGTGCCGCCTGCGCTGCTGCCAACCGAGCCGTCAAGAGACGGAAGGGCGAGCAGGAAACGTAGTTCAGACCGATTCTGTGGCAGAACTTGACGGATTCGGGATCGCCGCCATGTTCGCCGCAGATGCCCACCTTGATGTCGGGCCGGGTTTTGCGTCCTTTGGTTGTGGCCATCTGCACAAGCTGGCCCACGCCCTTCTGGTCGAGTGTGGCGAAGGGATCGTCTTTGAAGATGTTGTTCTTGATATAGGCCGGGAGGAACTTGTTGATGTCGTCCCGGGATATACCGAACGTGGTCTGGGTGAGGTCGTTGGTGCCGAAGCTGAAGAACTCGGCTTCTTCGGCGATCTCGTCGGCGGTGAGGGCGGCGCGTGGGAGTTCGATCATGGTGCCGACCAAGTATTCGACTTTGGCGCCTTTCTCCTTGAAGACCTGATCGGCGACGTGGCGGATGATGGCGGACTGATTGCGCATCTCCTCGATGGAGGTGATGAGCGGGACCATGATCTCGAGGTGGGGATCGCCGCCCTTGAGCTTGATGGAGACGGCGGCCTCGAAGATGGCGCGTGACTGCATCTCTGTGATCTCGGGGAAGGCGATGCCGAGGCGGCAGCCGCGCAGGCCGAGCATGGGGTTAGTCTCATGAAGCTCCTGGACTCGCGCCAGCAGCGGGCGGAGTTCCTTGAGCTTGGGCGAGTTGGGCTCTTTGTCCTCGAGGTGGGTGATCTCGACGAGCAACTCCTCGCGCTGGGGGAGGAACTCATGCAGCGGCGGGTCGAGCAGGCGGATGGTGACAGGGAGTGACTCCATGGCCTTGAAGAGTCCGGCAAAGTCGGCGCGCTGCATGGGCAGGAGCTTCTTGAGCGCATTGCGGCGGTCCTTTTCGGTGGTGGCGAGGATCATGGTGCGCATGTGCTCGATGCGGTCCTCGGCGAAGAACATGTGCTCGGTGCNNCGGTGCGGCAGAGGCCGATGCCCTCTGCGCCGAAGAGGCGTGCCTGCCTGGCGTCGCGGGGAATGTCGGCGTTGGCGCGGATTTTCAGCCTGCGGACGGGGTCGACCCAACTCATGAACTTGATCAGATCCGAATCGTCGGGCTGCACGGGGATGGTCTTGAGCCTGCCCATGATGACGCGGCCGGTGGTTCCATCGAGCGAGATCCAGTCTCCCTGGCGCAACGTGTGACCCTTGACGCGCAGTTCCTTGTGGGCCTCGTCGACGACGCAATCGCCGGCTCCGGCTACGCAGCACTTGCCCATGCCTCGGGTGACGACGGCGGCGTGGGATGTCATGCCGCCGCGCGAGGTGAGAATGCCGGAGGCGACTTCCATGCCTGCTATATCCTCGGGAGTGGTTTCTCCGCGGACCAGGATTACGTCCTTGTAGACTCCTTCACCGTAGAACTTGACCGCATCCTCGGCGCTGAAGACGATCTGTCCGACAGCGGCGCCGGGTGAGGCCGGCAGTCCGATGGCGAGGACTTCGATCGTCTCATCCTTTTCGACGAGGCGAGGAACGAGGAAGTCGTAGAGCTGGTTCGGCTCGACGCGCATGACGGCTTCTTCCTGGGTGATGAGGCCTTCGCGGACCATGTCGATGGCGATGCGCACGGCAGCGAGGCCGGTGCGCTTGCCATTGCGGGTCTGCAGCATGTAGAGCTTGCTGTCCTGGATGGTGAACTCGAAGTCCTGCATGTCGCGATAGTGCTTTTCGAGCTTCCAGGTGATGGTGCGGAGCTGCTGGTAGGCCTTGGGCATGGCGCGCTCGAGCTCGCTGATGGAGAGCGGGGTGCGGATGCCGGAGACGACGTCTTCGCCCTGCG
>PKWK01000229.1 GCA_003133205.1 Granulicella sp.
CAGACGGCGGACCATACATTTCAGCAAGTTCGAAATTCCCCCCACACGCCTCCGGCGCGGATGACACTTTTGATACCTTTGCTCTGCAATCAATTCAGTGGCGGCATAAGGTTGCAGCGGGTGGCGGCATAACGTTGTACTGAGTGGCGGAATTGATTGTATTCAGCACTCTGCGGGGTCTGCGGCGCCTCGGGCAGCGGTTTCTCGGGATTGTTTTCGACGGCTGGGATGTTGCCGGGGGTCTGCGGCGCATCCCATGTGTATCTGGCAGAGCGTTTCTCCGTCAGTGACGTGAGGTGACGCATGGGCGCACAGGGATATTTTGGGGACTTTCGCAGCAGGCTGCAGTCCGTGGGGATGAGCCTGCTGGCGGGTTCGCTGCTGCTGGTTTGCGTGGCGGCGCGGGCGCAGGATCCGACGAAGCACCAGGAAAAGCTGATCGACAACCAGTCCGGGTTTCTGGGTGATGCCTATGCGAAGCTGCAGCCCGATCCGGGGAACGGCGACTGGCTGACCTACTTCAAGACGGAAGACTCCTTGCGGAACTCGCAGGCGTTTCTGATTCAGCCGGTCCAGGTCTTCCTGGTTCCCGAGGCGGAGAAGCGGGACATTGACCCGAAGGAGTTAGACAAGCTGTCAGAATACTTCACGAAGGCTGTGACGGACGAGCTCACGGCTGGACACTACAAGGTTGTGACCGAGCCTGGGCCGGGCGTGATGGTGTTGCGGTTCGCGATTACGAACGTGCAGCCCAACGGCGGCAAGAAGAATATGGCTGTGACGGGGGCTGCGGACATTGCTTTGTATGGGACGACTCCCCCGGGCACGACCATGTTGATGCCGAGGCTGAGCGTGGGCAGCGTTTCGATCGAAGGCGAGATGGTGGATTCGACGTCGGGCGAGTTGGAGATGGCGTTCATGACCAGCAAGAGCGGCAGACGGTTCTTCAGCGGGTTGAAGGCGTACCAGAAGTGGGGAGATATCGATGCGGCTTTCAAAGGGTGGGCGAAGAACTTCAGGATGAGGCTGGATAAGGCCCATCAGGGATAGAGGCGCGACGAGACCGCGGTGATCCGGAATCGGGATCCTTCAGCCGCTCGCGGTCCAGCAAGGAGAGGTTATGAACTCAGATGCGTACGGGCTGGATTCTTCAAGATCGGACGGCCAGATTCACAGGACTACGAGATCTCCCTGGCGCATCGCCGGGTTGAGCCTGCTGCTGGCAGGTTCGTTGCTGATGGGCGTGACGGTGCAGGCGGCTGCGCCGACGAAGTACCAGGCCAAGCTCTACCGGCATGAGTCAGGATTCTTGGGCCCTATGTACTCGAAACTGCACCCCGATCCGGGGAACGGGGATTGGCTGATTTATTTCAGGACGCACGATGTGATGAGGCGGTCGAACACGTTCTGGGTGAAGCCGGTGCGGGTTTACCTGCTGCGCGAGGCGAGGCGGCGGGACATTCCTCCTGCAGAGTTGCACAAGCTGTCGGAGTACTTCACTGCGGCGATCAAGGACGAACTGGCTGAGGGACACTACCGGCTGGCGAGCGGGCCCGGGCCGGGCGTGACGGAGTTGCGATTCGCAATCACGAACGTGCAGCCCAACGGCAACAAGAAGAATATGGCCGTGACGGGAGCGACGGAGGCGGTGATGTATGGGGCGACTCCCCCAGGCACGGGCTTGTTGTTGCCGAGGCTGAGCGTGGGCAGAGTCTCGATTGAAGGGGAGATGGTGGATTCGCAGTCCGGCGACGTGGAGATGGCGTTCATGACCCAGAAGAGTGGGAGACGGTTCTTCAGTGGGCTGAAGGCGTTTCAGAAGTGGGGCGATATCGATGCGGCGTTTCGCGGGTGGGCGAAGAACTTCAGGAAGAGGTTGGATAAGGCGCACGGGGTGTAGCAGAAGGATGGTCCGGCCTCGCGGCTACTCACTGAAATATCTTTGAGCGCGGTAAGGCAAAGCAGATCCCTCCGCTTCGCTGCAGGATGACAACCAAGGGCCGGGGTCGTCGAGGGTCGACGGCCGCTGGTTATAGGTGGAGGAAGTAGACCGGCGCACAGCCTGCGAGCCACGCAGCGGCTTGCAGTGCGAGGACGCGCAGCGTCTGTCCTGGAGCACGCCGCAGCCACTTCACAACGAAGAAGAGGACGATCGGCCACTGCGCCGTCATCAACAACTGAAAGATGTGGGCGACGGCTCCTTCGTCGGGGTCGCGGACAATATGCCCGGCGTGCGAGACGCCGTAAGCAACTGCCCCAAGCACCACCATCAGCGACGTCAGCGACATCACGACCGGCAGATATGCGCTTGGGCGCCTCATCATCACGCCGAAGGTATTGGGATCTCGATCCATAGTGCCTCCTCGAGTCGGAAAGATGTGTTCGCGAACTGCCGCTCCGATGCTGTTCGCCAATGTGCCAAGGTCGCCCGGGCCCAGCTCAAGCATTGCCTCGAACTCCTCGCCATAGCGTTCACGCCAGGCAGGCGGATACAGGCGCGTGAGCAGGCGTGCGAGCCTCGGGTTCATCGGAGTTCAAGCCTCATAGCGGCTCCAGCCTGCCCAGTCCGGCCGTCGTGAACTGGTGCAGCGTGGTCAGTTTTGCGCGGAGAACGCGCATCCCCTCGGCGGTGATGCGATAGGGACGGCGGCGCTCCTCGGGCGGCAGCGGCTCGATCCAGCCCTGCTGCTCCAGGCGCGCGATCGCTCCATACAGCGTCCCCGGACCCAGGCGGCTGCCGCACAGGCGGGCGATGTCCTCGATCATCGCGTGTCCATGCTTCGGCCCATTGGCGAGGCTGGCCAGCACGAGTAGAGGCGGGTCGGAATAGTGTCCCAACCCCGTGTCCTTTTCGTCGTTTCCTACGTGTCGAGTACTACGCATCACGTAGTTATCGCACAACGGTCCCCGGGGCTGCAAGGGAATTCTTCACCCGGGCGACCGTTTTTTATCGACTAAGTAATCCACACCCCTGTATACCCGTCTATTGCAGCCGAACGGGTTGCATTGCCTCCCCGAAAAACGGAGAACGCCATGAATCTTCGCACGAGGTTACGCACGACTGAAGTGACACGTTTTCTTACCTTTGCCGCAGGCCTCTCGCTTGCCGCAAGCTTGATCGCGGGATGCTCGAACGCAATCTCGCCGGACGCAGGCAGCAACATTGCCTCCGCGGCGGTGGACGTTCCGGTGCTGATCACCGACGCCCCCAGCGACCAGCTCGCCTCCTTCTCGTTGACGCTGAACACCATCGTTTTGACCGATTCCGCCGGCAAGACGGTCAGTATTCTGACGACGCCCACCACCGTCGAAATCTGCCATCTCAACGGAGTTCAGGCGCCGCTGATCACCGCCAAAATCCCGCAAGATACTTATGTGTCGGCCACGATCACCTTCTCCAACCCGCAGATCACCTACATTAGCAGCGCGGGCCAGCCGGTGGTCGCGACGCCAGTGCTGGCGACCACTTCCTACACCATTACGTTCCCGTCGGCCATCACCATCGGCAACACGTCGACGTCGCTGCTGGTCGATCTGCTCGCCGGACAGTCGGTCGCCATCTCGGGCACCACGGTGACGGTGACTCCGGTGTTTAGCCTGAAGCCTGTGCCGCCCGCCACCGCTGTTCCTCCCATGGGTAAGAACGGCACTGGCATGGAGCAGATGGGCACCGTCGTTTCGGTGAGCGGAACCACGCTGGTCGTTCAACCCGGCAGCGGCCCCAACTTCACGCTGACCACCAACAGCTCTACCCTGCTGCAGGGCTTCACCGCACTCTCTGGGCTTACGGCGGGCGAGCTCGTCGAAGTCGACTTCACGGTTCAGACGGGCGGAGTGTTGCTGGCGTCGCGCATCGAACTCGAGCCGGCGCCTCCGGGTGGCCAGCCGGTGAACCTGCTCAGGGGCCCCGTCACCGCTGTCACCCCAGGCACCAGCTTCAAGATGGTGCTGATGCAGGGCCTTGGGCCATCGGTGATGCCGGTTGCTTCCTCGGCTGTGTCCGTCTTCACGGTCACCACCAATACCTCGACGGTTTGGGCGATCACGCCGCAGTTCGTCTCGCTCTCGGGCCTGCCGTTCACGCCGTCCTTTAGCCCGACCAACGTTACCGCCGGACAAACGGTGGGTGTCGTCGCGTCCTCGGTTTCGGGAGCGACTGCGGTGGCCGCCAACGTCTACCTGATTCCGCAGACCGTCGGCGGAACCATAACCGCGAAATCGACCAGCGGCAGCTACACCGTCTACACGCTCACGCTGGCCAGCGGGTCGGCGTTCGCCTCGCTCAGCGGAGCTTCCACGATTACGGTCTACACCTCGTCCGCAACCGTCCCCATGGCCACCACGCCGATCGCGGTCACCAGCGCCGTCCGCTTCAATGGCCTGATCTTTAACCTCGGCGGCGGCAAGTTCGCCATGGTCGCCGGTTGCTCGCCGGATGGAGCGCCTGGACCCTAACCGCTAACGCTTGTTCGCGGGTTGGAGAACAAGTCTCCCAGATCTGTGTCCCATCCGCGCCAACAAGACCGGGAGGTCTGCATAACAGCAGCCTCCCGGTTTTCTTTTGCGGATCAGGTGCGTAATAGGGATTTAGATTTGCGAGCAGGCCAGTGGGCTGAGGTAGAGATTGGAGATGTTGCTGACAATCTCCGCATCCGTATTCCCCGGCCGATGCGAGAGTTCCTTCCATGCCGCGTCCGCCGAGAACGCGGCCCAGTGCGCGGTTAGCTCGGCCGTGTCGGCAAAGGTCAACATGTAGGTCAGGCTTGGCATGCGCGTGCCGATGAGCGTGTCGCCAAAGAAGACCGGCGTCAATCCAGTCCGCGTGAAGATCGCGATCTCCGCCTCGTTGAACATCGCTACCTTGCGTGTGTGGGCGACCTGGCTCGGGCTTTCGTAGGTGCGGAGTTGAAAGATGCGCTTCTGCGGCTTGCCGTCCACCAGCTTTGGCGCCACCAGCTTCGGCCAGCCAGCGAATGCCGACAGCAGCGATCGCTCCGCCCGCTCGAATGCCGGAGCCGAGGCTGGCGCATCGCGAAATCCGGATGCGGCCTTCACGTACTCCGCATCCTTCCCCAGGCGCGTGTCCAGCGCCACCAGCGCCTCCGCCGATGTTGATGGAATCAGGACGTAGTAGGTCGGCGTCTCCGGCCCGATGTCCAGCTTGAACGCGCCGATCGGCGCCATCTCAAGCCGGTTGAGCGCGGGAATCAGGGCCTTCTCAAAGTACCCTTGCGTCAGCGTAGTCTGCGGCCCGTTGCGCAGGGTGTACTTCCGCAACTGGTAGAACTCCTGCCGCGCTTCCGCCTGTGCCTTCGCCTCAGGCTCCGCGCCGAACGCCGCACCAGCACCCACTCCCGCTGCCACCGCCGATTTTACAAATTCTCGCCTCTCCATCGCTTCCTCCTATTTGGTCGGCGCCGCTGGCTCGCCTATCAAGCGACATTGAACCTCGGTCGCCTTTCCCGCGAAGTTACTAATTCTGTCAATCGGCACACCACAATCGAGAAGGTTGTTTTTGGACCGCTTCCTTGCCGAGACCACATTGATGGTAACGAAATAGTTCCTGTCGGCCAGCCGATTCCAGCTACTCATTGAGAGTTTAGTGCTATCGAATCTCGCAACGTCGGTCGTGTCCACTAGCTTCTCGTCCTGACCTAAGAACACATCTCTGAACGGGGCATTGTCCTTCCCCTGACCTGGAAGCGGGTCACCATCGAAATAGGCAATAACCAGAATTGACTCATTTAAGCTGTGAAGCCGTTTTTCGGCTTCTGGAGACAATTTCACTGCTATTGAAAACTCCGGCACTTCAACGGCTTTGTCAGCGAGGTCGTCCGTTGACCTTTTGTGATTTTGAGAATGAGACACACCGACGAAACTTGCAAAGAATAGGAGTGCCGTTCCTGTAAAAACCGCTGCAATCCGATGCCAATGGTTAATGCGCATGAGGTAAGCATACTGGCGGGTACCCGACCCACGCGGTCTCATCGCATAGTTGGGAAGAATCGGTGCCCTCGGTTTCATCGGTGTTAAGCCTTCGTCTCACGACTCTGGCGTCGCCACCGCTCCCCGCCCCTGTTGCGTCGCCGGAACATTCATGCGCGGCAGGCTTCCCCGGATCCACTCCTGCGGCAGATACTCCACGCCTACTGACTCCAGCACGAACGCGAGCGACTGCGTGTAGATATCGTGCATCAGAGAGCGCGGGTTGCCGAGATTCGGCGCACGGCCAACCTCGCCCAGCGGCACGCGGTACATGCTGAACTTCGCTGCCTTGTCGTACTGGAAGAGCTTCGGCGCTTCCGCTTCGATCAGGTCGTACGCGGCGGCTAGTTCCTTCATCTGCTTGGGATCGGTGGTCAACTTCGCCGCCAGCCCGCGCAGATAGCGGAAGCGCCACAAGCTCACATCCAGCGTCGTATTGCAGATCGCGAAGTGTTTGAACCAGTCGAAGCGCGTCGCCACTTCCGCTGCCTGCGCCTCGGTCAGATGTGGACGTGCGGCCTCGAGCGCCGCCGCCATCTCGTCGATCTTCGCCATGCAGTCGGCCTTCTGCTTTTCCATGCGCTGCACATTTTCCAACGTCGGTTCCAGGTACGCCGCGTACTCCGGCAGATAGTAGCGGTTGGTGTAACGGAGCAGCACCTCGCGCCGGGCGATAGTCCCGGCGAAGTCCGCGTTGGTGGACGACCCATGCCCCAGCGGGCACCAGCACCACGTGCAGGCGTTCTCGCTCGCTTTCATGAACTTGACCATCGCCGGTGCGGCCGCCTCGCCATACACCTGCGTCGCCCACTCGTGCCACATCGTGTCGAGGTTGACGTTGATGTTCCACGTCAGTTCGCGCCACGCGTAGATGCAGTTGCTGTTCAGGATGTCCTCAAGGATGTCGAAGCTGCCTGGTTGATTGGTCCCGCCCGCATGAATCTGCACGCCGCCATTCGCGCCCACCAACTCCAGCGCCTTCTTCATCGTCGCCGCCGTATAGTTCACCGTCGACGCGGGGAAGTACTGCCGCCCGATGAACTGGCCCACCTGCTGGTACTCCACCATCTCGATATGCGGCTTGCACTTGCCCAGCAGCGTGGTGCGGCGTGAATTCGGTTCGCAGTCCGAGTGGTAGATCTTGGTCTGCATAATCAGGTCCGCCGGCGTCTCCTTGATCACGCGTCCCCACAACTCAGGATGCGACAGCCCGAACTGTCCATACCCCGGTGCATGCACGTAGTTCGTGCCCAGCCAGTGCGGGCAGCCCGACGACCACGTGCGCATGTGCAGCTTCTGCCCCATCGGCTTCAGCAGCGCATGGTAGCGCGAAAGGAACTCGTAAACCTCATTCGGAAACTTGTCCAGACCATTCGCCTTGCACCGCGCGTCCTGGCAGAACGCCGAGTAGTTGTCCCAGAACGTGGCTGAAATTCCATCGGCCCCACACTGCTCGGCCCACTCCTTGACGTACGCCTCCAGCACCTTCCACGTCAGCGGATCGGACGGACACAGCGCCGCCGACTCATGCGAGTTCGCCATCGGCGTCCCCTTCGCGCTCGGATACGCCTTCAGCACCGCCGCATACAGCGCCGGCGACCACGTCGCGAAGTTGTTGCCATACGGCAGCAGCGCGTACACCTCCAGATCGGCGTCGTGAAACTGCTTCACCGTCGCAGCGTTCCGCGCCTTGTGCTGCTCGGTGCCCAGGGCCAGCTCCCTCTTCTGCGCCTCGGTCAGTTGCAGGAACACGTCCGGAACCGCCTGCAGCGCGGATGACGCTGGAATGTTCGCGATGAAGAAATTCGCGCCAAAGACCGCCGCCTGCTCTGCCACCGGATAGTCCGGATGCCACGTCGCATTGCGCAGCGCAAACTCCGGATTTCGCCGATACGTCACTGTCTTTCCCACCCAGTGCTCCGGCTCGCCCGCCGCATACAGCAGCGACCGCGGCCGCGCGCCATACACCACGATCCCGCCGGTGTAGTGGACGGTGTAGCCATCCTGCTTCGGCTTGTCGATCAGCGGCAGTTTTCCGTCCGCAGCGAGCGCCAACACAATCGCTCCCGCCGTCGCCTTCGGCGGGCCGTCATACGTCGCGATCGCGCTTTCCTCTAGCTTCAACTTCTTTGCCAGAATCTTTGCCGCCGACTGCATCGCAGCATGCCCCGCTGCCGGAACCAGGATCGAAGTCGGCTTCACCGCTCCCACCGCCGCGAACAGAGCGCTAGGACGAATCAGCGAAGCCCCCGCCGTAGTGATTCCAGCCAGCAAAAGAAAGTCGCGACGTGTCGTGGACGAGTCAATAGGTAGATTGGCCAAGGGAAGTCTCCTGTTCAGGTTTGCGGCTTGGATGGAGGACGGGCGCACATTCGCGCAGGACGCATCCCCGTCCCAAATGCGTGCCCATCCTAGTCGCCCCTAATTCTCCCGGTCAATCCGCCTTCATCAGCGTCCAGCCCCACCCTGCGAAAGTCAGCACAAGAAACGGATACGCAAAAATACGGTAGGGGCTTATCAATCGGCGTCACCTGTTCACCCCAGAAGCATTCTTTACACCTGCTTGTGTTCGAGGCGCTGGGCTATGGAGTGATGCCGTACTTGGTGGCCAGAAAGTTTTGGAGGTCTGGCGGGAGGGTTGTCGCGAGTTCTTGCCAGGTCAGGAGCTTGAGGCGGTGGGTGAAGGTGGGGGTGTGGACGGCGGAGAGGACCGCGTACCAGGTTTCGATGAGGTCGTGGCGGCGGGCGTCGCAGAGGACGCAGAAGGAGGCGTCGGCGGCGAAGGCGGCGAGGACGTTGCGGATGAGTTGGTAGCCAGCAATGCGGACGCGGGTGGAGCGCGCGGGGAGATTGAGGAATGAGTCGTCGAGATCAGGACTGGGGCTGTCAGATAGGTTTACATCCAACCCATCGCGATAAAACTGCGATGGATGGGGCACCCGTAGAGGTGGCTGGGGGAGGTGGTCGACGTCGAAGACGGTTTCGAGGTCACGGTATCGCTCGATGAGGCGGGGCGCGGCGGTCTGGAAGTCGGATTCGGTGAGCTTGGCTTCGAGGAACAAAGAGCCGAGGGTGAGGTCGATCTCGGTGCGGTCGACCGCCTCGCGGGGGGCACTACTTTTGGTTCGGCGTTTGAGTGTGGTGCGGAGGGGAACGCCGGGGTGCGCTCCGAAACAGGGCTGGGTGGCGCGATCGACGTTGAGCAGGGTGGCGACCGGGGTGGCGAGCGCGGTGCCGTCGAAGACGCCCGGGTGGCAGAAGATGTTCATCAGCAGCGCGTCGGAGCTGGAGGCGGAGTCGAGCTCCATCCATTGCCAGTCGTGGCGCGCGCGGGAGCGGCGGGAGGCGGTGTGGACCTTGGCGAGGCGACTGAGCCAGTCGGGATTGGCGCAGATGCGGGCGTAGGCGGCGGGGTGGAAGTTGCCGTGGCGGCCGCGCTCGTCGCGTCCGAAGAGGACAGTGGGGGATGCGCCGGTGGAGACGTCGTGGAGGAGGCCGCGAGTACGCGCCAGGTGAGAGGCGCGGGCGCTGAGGTCGCGGCGGAGCTGCGAGGCGGTCCAGAACGGAATGGATGAGGAGGACATGAGGGCGGTGAGTGTAGTCTCTTTGTGGAGGCGGACTTTACCGCCAGGGATCAGATTACGAGGAGAGAGCGATGGCGCGCGAACTGGATTGGACGGATGCAGAGGAGATTGGGATTCAGTTGCAGGAGATGTTTCCGGAGACGGATCCCTACTCGGTGCGGTTTACCGATCTGCATAAGTGGGTGGTGCAGTTGCCGGGATTTGTGGGGGATCCGGCGAAGTCGAATGAGGGGATTCTGGAGGCGATCCAGACGGCGTGGCACGAGGAGTATATGGACGCGAAGGACGCGTGAAAGGTTGAGAGGGCTCGGGGAGCAGATCTGGCACCGGGAATCGGAATTGCGGTGTGCGGAGCCGGTAGAGAGTTTGGTTCCTGTATACGCGGAATGGATTCCAGAGAGGGCCGCTCTTCGGGGCGGCTCTCTTGTTAGCGGTTCCGCTACGGGACGATGAAGCGGAGCTACGCGAGCGCGAGGTTCAGGTTGTCGATGGCTTCGTCGACCTCGGCGGGGCTCTTGTAGCCTACGGTGACGCAATCGACTCCGGCGTTCTGGAAGGCGAAGCGCATGGCTTTCTGACGATCCTCGTGGTTGAAGATGCCTTCGCCGACGAGCTTCATGCTGATGATCCCGAGGCCGGATTTGCGGGCCTGGTGCACGTGGTCGACAACCTCGGGTACGATTCCGCGGTCATCCCAGGAGTTGTCTTCGTTATCCATTCTTGTGCCGATGTGATTCATGCGAATCATGGCAACCTTGAGCCACTTGTTTCCGGGAACCTGGCGCAGCGCGGGTAGGCCGTGCACGGAGGCGCCGTGGCTGAGGACGATCTTGCGCGACTCGGCTTTGAGGATGCCGTCCTGCCATCGGGCGGAGTCGGTTGGCCAGGTTGCGGTCTGCTGCACGTGCAGCAGCATGATGTCGAAGTAGTCGGTGTTGGCCTGGCGGCGCAGGTCGTCGAATCTCCGCTGCGGATCGCCGGAGTCGGTGGTCACCTTCGACATCAGGCGATACGAGTCGCGCGGCAGGCCGCGGAGGGCGATGCCGAGCATGCTGTGCATCTCGTCGTAGGTGTCGGAGGTTTCGAAGAAGCGGATTCCGCGATCGTACGCATGGCGGACGAGGCTGGTGAACTGTTCCTGCCCAAGATTGCGCTGGACGGAGCCGCCGCGACTCCCTGTTCCGAAGGCGAGTCGCGTCACCTTCACGCCGGACTTGCCGAGGGTGACCCAGTCGGTGGCTTTCGCGCCGGCGGCCAACAGGGGAAAAGTGCCGGTGGTGGCGAGCGCGCCGGCGGCGAGGCTGGTGCGGATAAATTCGCGTCTGGAGTAGCGAGCCATGGAATCCACCTTGGGTTGAATCGTGCTCGGCTTTCGGTCTAGAGGATACAGGAAAACAGTGGTCAGTGGTCAGTGGNNGGTCAGTGGTCAGTGGTCAGCGCTGGGCTTACGAAGGGTAGGTTGGCGGCGCGGAACGAACGAGAAGCTGGACCAGGCGGAGTTTGGCGGCGGTCCACTCGGAGGCCACGATGGAGAATCGTTTCGAGTCGCGGGCGATGTAGTCGGCGGCCATGCGATGCGATCGCAGCACGCCCTCGAACTTTCCTCCGATGCGTTGGATCGCGGCGGCGGAGCGGTCGTTGCGTGCGTCGGTGTGGAAGCACACGCGGAGGACCTGCCACGTTTCGAAGGCGTGGGTGAGCATGAGCAGCTNNTGAGCAGCTTGGCCTCGGTGTTGGCCGCAGTGCGGATGGCGGAGCGGCTCAGCCAGGTGTAGCCGATCTCGCAGACGTCGGGCGGCTGGCGACCGTGGCGCGGATGGCTCTGCGGCCAGGCCCACCGTTCGATGTCGAAGAAGCGCGTTGAGCCAAGCACTACGCCGTCTTCGATGCGGACGGTCGCGAATGGTACGGCTGTGCCTGCATCGCGCAAAGCCAGGGCCGTGTCGATGTAGCGGGTGGCTTCGAGCTTGCCCTGCGGGACCGCGCTCCACTGATAGAGGGTGGGGTCGAGAGCGGATGCGGCGATCAGGCCATCGACGTGCCGATGCTCCAGCGGCTCAAGACGAATATGCGTGCCTGTAAGAACAGGGAATTCCATTCGCATATCTTCTTCTATACACTGCGGGGCGAAGCGCTGCTATCGGCGGCGGAGAATCTCCCGCAGCAGCTTTACGCTGGTGTTGAGGAGCGTGGCGGCGGTCACCCTCTATTTCTTCTTCTTGTACAGCGTTCCACTGGTGGCATTCACCAGGCCGATATAGCCGGCGTTCTTGTCTCCCCAGGCGACGTACCAGACCGGAGACTTGAAGCTGTATGTGTTCCCAAGTTCGATCGAGGTGAGCGCCTTGTCCGGATTCTTTGCCAGCCAGGCCGCGGCATCCGCGGCAGAGGTTTGGTACGCGGCATCCGAGTCGATATTGAAGACAGATACGTCAATCGGCATGGCGTCGCGCGTTTGCCCGCTCCAGGGCAGCGCAAGACCAGCGGTGGCTCCCTTATGAATGTCTGGCAGCTTGGTGATGATGGCGTAGGTGTAAACCCGGTACTGATGCTTGCTCGGCGAGCCAAACGACGCCTCCCACATTGCCGCCTTGCCCGCTTGATTCTTGTACCCCGGGATCTCCTTTGCCGAAACCCGCAGGGTCTCAGCGTCGCTGCTCCACGCCACAGCGGACTTGTACATGGGCCAAAAGGCCGTCTTGGCGGTGACCGGTTCCGCGGGGCCGCCGGACGCGTTTGCCGCTCCGGATTCACCGTTCGCTGAGGGCTTGGTCGATTGCGAGCAGCTTGCCAGAAGCAGCACCGCAGCCGCCACTACACCTACCGAGCATCGTTTGAGTAAAGATCCCATGGAGTCCTCCACTTTCGTAGTTCGGTTTATCGAGTGGAGGCGCCAGCTAGCTTCGGCCGCAGTGTACCTTGCCGGGAAAGGAGGTACACAACGATGGTGTCCCCAGGCGAATCGATTGCGCTTGCCGAGACGTTGGGGTCGACCGGCAGGCGCGGATAGAGTTATACGCCTCAGAGAGTTTCGGCAATGTGCTCTCGGTCACAGGGATGCTCTAGCGGCGGCGGAGGATCTGTTGCGGGAGTTTGGAGCCGGTGGCGAGCAGGGTGAGGGCGGCGACCGCAGCCCAGGCGATGGATGCGGCAGCGATGGTGAGGATGTCGCGCGGATGGGTGGAGACGGGCGGCAGGAAGTGCGCGGCGGTGGCGGTCCCGGCGTAGGCGAGCAGGGCGGCGAGCAGGGCGCGGCCTAGCTCGGCGAACTCGAGGTGGCCGAGCGAGACGAGGCGCTTGCGATGAAGGAGCAGAGCCAGCGAGGCGGTCTGCACGAAGATGCCGATGTCGGAGGCGATGGCCAGGCCGGTGAGGCCGCGGGCGTGGTAGAGCGCCCAGTACATCGGGACGGAGAGCACGGTGATGAGGGTGCCGGTGATGGCGGGGGTTTTGGTATCGCTGGCGGCGTAAAAGGCGCGGGCGTAGATGCCCTGCACGGCCCAGAGCGCGAGCGTGATGGCGAGGATGACGAAGAGTTGGGTGGTTGCAGCGGCGTCGGCGTGCTTGAACTTGCCTCCGCGGAAGAGGTCCATCAGCCAGGGGGCGAGGGCGATCATCCAGGCGGAGACGATCATTCCGACGGCGAAGAGGCGCGACACGGAGCGCGCGACGGAGGCGGAGAAATCGTGCGCGCGGCCCTGTTGGAACAGCGAGGCGAAGAAGGGCAGCGAGGCGGCTCCGGCGGCGGGGCCGATGACGTTGAATGGCGCGTTGAAGAGGTCCTTGGCGTTGCCGATGAGGGTGATGCCGCCTTCGCGCAGAGAGCCGAAGTAGCTGAGAAAGTATGCGTCGAACATGACCAGCGACACGCCGATCATCAGCGGGAGCGAGAGCTTGAGCCACTCGCGAAATGCGGGGTCGCGAAAGTTGAGGATGGGGTGGTAGCGCAGGCCGGTGCGGAATGCGCCGAGCGAGTTGAGCAGCGCGGAGCCGATGATGACGCCGGCGAGCACTCCCAAGGCGAGCGAATAGATGCCGAGGCGCCGGTGAAGGAAGAACGCGCCGAGGATGATTCCGGAGTTGTAAATGACGGGCGTGAAGGCCTGGTAGAGGAATATCTTGCGCACCTGCAGGCGGGAGCTCATGACGCTGCCGATGAAGAAGAAGAGCTGCGCGGGCAGCAACAGGCGAGTAAGTGACGTGCAAAGCGCGGCGCCGACGAGGTCAGTGCGGTAGCCCGCGAAGAAGAGCCAGACATATTGCGGCGCGAAGATCTCGCCGAGCAGGATGCCGCCGCCGAGAACTGCCAGCATGGTGGTGAGGATGACGGAGAGCGCGCGATCGCCGCCAGCCTCGTCGCCGGATTCGCGATAGCGATTGAGAATGGTGATGACGGAGATGGATGCCGCACCGCCGATAAGGAAGTAGTTGATGAGGTCGGGGAGCCTGAATGCTGCGCGGTAGGCATCCTGCGCGAGGCCCGCGCCGAAGAGGATGTTCACGTACTTGATGCGGATGAGGGCGAGAACGCCAGACGCGAGCGAACTGAACATCAGCAGAATGGCCGCGGAGCCTGCAGTGTGCTGGCGGGGGAGAGTGCGGGTTGCGGCTGGCGCGGTTTCGCTGGTTGGGGATTGCGCGATTGGGTCAGGCGTCAGGCTCATCGAGATAGTTTGATTCTAGAGTGCTGAGTCGAAGACACAAGCAGATTCCTCCGCTGCGCTACGGAATGACAAACAAAAGGGCATGGGCGGAGAAGTTCGCGTAGGGGCTGGTGCGCGGCTATTCCGCGGGGTCAAAGGGGATTTCGGGGGCTTTGGTCGGGCTGGCCGGCGAGGACGCGCGGCGGGGACTGCGGATCGGATGGGGGGCCTGGGTGTGGGTGGCGCGGGCATGAACTTTCTGTGAACCTGTGATCTCGCCGATGGGCCGCGAGAGCATCGCGGCGATGGCCTCCAGTTCACGGCGCAGGCCGCGCAGTTGCTTGATGTCGACTTCAGGCGCGTCGGATCCGGGCAGGGAAAGCTGCGGCTCTTTCTGCTTGAACTCCGTCTTCAGCACATGGCGGGCGCCGGGGATGGTGTATCCCTCTTCTTTGAGCAGGCTCTTGACGCGCAGCGCCATCTCGACGTCGCGACGGCGGTAGAGGCGCTGGCCGGTGCCTCCCTTGTTGGGCTTCAGTTGCGGGAACTCGCTCTCCCAGAAGCGCAGGACATAGGCGGGCACCTCGCAGAGCCGGGCGACCTCGCCGATGCGGAAGTAGAGCTTGTCGGGAATTTCGGACACAGGCGCTCCGGATGTATGCGCGGTCTTGCGGATTGGCTCGTTGTGCCCCATCACCAGACCCGAACCTTCCTTGAAATCCAGAGCTGAAATCCTAAACCTTAATCTCCGGAATTGAAATACTTCTCCGCAATCGGGAATTTCCGGCAGGCTAGAACGGATTCAGCTTGCCGAGGCCCTTCTTCGGCTTGTGCTTGCTGCAGGACTCATCCGACTTGTCGCAGGCGACCTTTGGCTTCTTGCCGTTGGCGGGCGCGGGCTGCACCGTCTGCGGCGCAGCAGCGGCGTCGTTGATGGCTTCGGGAGCTTTCGCGGCCTTCTCGATCGGAGCCAGTGGGGTCGCGTCCTTCGGGCCGACTGGTCCGATTCCTCCGGTGGCATCCGCTGGCTTGGCCGGGGTGGTGGCCGGAGCTGCGGTACCCGGGAAGGCCGGGGGCGTCGCCGGGGCCGTTATTGGCGCAGACGAATTCTCCGGGCGAACGATCTCGATGCCCATGGAATTCCCAACGGACGGCGAGGATTGCGGCACATTGGTGACCGCGGGGCCTGAGCCACTGCCTGCGCCGCCAGTAGGCACGTCCTGGAAGGAGAGCGGCGCGGCGGCTGCTGGCGCGGGTGCATCGGACGCGGCTGCTGCTGCGGGGGTCTCGGCCGACAGGTTGGAAGTCCCAGCGGCTTGCGTGCTGGATGAGCCGTTCATCGAGGCCATGTAGTCGGCCTGCGCCTGTCTGACGATCGTAGGCGCGAGGGTGGGTTTGGCGTTTTCGAGCGGCGGGTCGCCGACGGTGGCGGCGGGAACAGTGTCTGACTTGTTGAGGAAGAGCAAAGTCGCGCGTTTGCTCAGGGTGTACTGGCCGCGGCTATTCTCCAGCGCCGTGCTTGCGGCTAACTGTTCCGGCGTGGGCGTTGGAACAGGAAGTCCCATGCCGACGAGGCGGTCCTTCGCGTCCTCTACATGTGCCGCAGCGGCGTGCTCGAGCACTACCTTGTTGAACGCGGCGGCGGCCTGGCCGTCGTAGATCCTCTCGAGCCGCGCCTTGCCGGCCTCGACCTGCTCCCGTTGCGCATTGCCCGCGCCTGGGTTCGCCTTCAGCGAGCGCACAAAGCGCGCCTCGGCCTCATAGGCGTCGCCCAGGCCGACGAGCACGTCGTCCAGGTGGCTGTAGAGCGGGTAGGTGTCGACGACGGTCTGGTAGCGGGCGATGGCAGCCGGCCAATCTGGCGGCGTGCGGGTGGCATAGAACGAGGCGATGGTGGCCTCGCGTGCGGCCAGTGTCTCCTGCACTTCGCGCAGACGCTGATTGGCCTGCGGCACGAGCGGCGAATCCGGAAACTGCTGCAACATCAGGCGGTACTCTTGCTCCGCGCTGACGGTCTTGGTGTAGTCGCGGTCGGGCTTGTCCATCTGGCGGAAGTAAATGTCGCCGACACGCATCTGGGCCTCGGCGGCCTCGGGCGCGTTGGGGAAGAAGGTGATGAAGTCCTTGTACTCCTGCTCGGCCTGGGTGAGGGCGGCGGTACCTCCTTCCTTGTACCAGCTATCGGCGATGGCGAGCTTGGCGCGCATCTGGAACTGCGAATCCGGATAGGTGTTCAGCAGGGTCTGCAGGTCGAGCCGGCCCACGTCGAACCGCCCGTGCTTAATCGCATCCTCAGCCTTGTCGTACAGCGTCTTGTCGGGGAGCTTCACGTCCACGCCCGCGAGCGCGTTGTCCTTTTTGACCTTCTTGTTCTCCAGCCGGGTGTCCTTGGACGCGACCACCTTATCGTCTTTCTTGCGCGCCTTGGCTGGTTTCTGGTTGCTGACGCTGATGTCGGGCTTGGCCTGGGCGGTGCCGGCTTGCGTCGCGGTGGCCTGCGCTTCGGCCTGGGCAGCGGCGGCGGTCGCAGCATCGGTGGCCTGGGCGCGCGCGCCGAGAGTTGCCGCCAGAAGGGCAGCCACCGAGAGCCCCGCGGTCAGCGCGGTACGCACATTGGGAAAGTGGGAACGAACCTGAAGGGAGCGGATCTGGATGCTGCTGGCGGTGGTGCTTTGCTTCATGCTGGAAACTCCATCTGCCGCGTGCTGAAAAAGCCGGGCTGGTCCCCACTCGGCGGGGCGGGGACTGCCACCTATTCTAATGGTTCCGGCCAGGTTTTGCCGGGACGCGTGGGCGGAAAGTCTGGTAGTTCGACGAATCTGATTCGCTTCCGAAAGCGATTGTGGCGAGGTTGGGAATTAGGCCTGGGGTGCAGCGGCGCGGGCGATGCGCAGGAACTCGGTCGCATTGTGCTCGGTGCGGCCTTTTTTGAATATGGCCGAGCCTGCGACGAGCATGTCCGCTCCTGCTTGGACCACCGAGGCGACCGTATCGTGAGCGATGCCGCCGTCGACTTCGATGCGGAAGTT
>PKWK01000290.1 GCA_003133205.1 Granulicella sp.
CTTATAACACAGTAGTAATAAGGCGCAGGTAAAAAGCCTGCTGCGCGCGGCTTGGAAGCTGAGACCCGAGCAGGGCATGGCGCGCATCAAGAAGCTGGCCGCATGGCTGGACCAGAAGTATCCTCAGGCGGCGGCCAGTCTGCTGGAAGGACTGGAAGAGTGCTTTACCATCAACCGGCTGGACCTGCCGCCAGCGCTGCACCGCTGTCTGGCCACCACCAACATCATCGAGAGCCCGCACGCCGGAGTGCGCATCCAGACCCGCCGCGTGACTCACTGGCAGAACGGTAAGATGGTCCTGCGCTGGATGGCGTCGGCCTTCCTGCGCACCGAGAAGCGGTTCAAACGCATCATGGGCCATCGCAATCTTTGGGCCCTGGAAGCGATCCTCAACCCGTCTGCGACCGCCAGCCAAAAGGCGGCGTAGTAACATCAACCTAACTGCCGCTCCCCACTTTCAACTGGCGGCGGGACATGCTCTGTCTCGTGGCCACACCGCATCATGCATCTCATTTCGCGACCTGAAACTCCGGGTAATCGGCGCCAATCGTAGTCTGCCGCCAAGCCTCGAAGTCCTTTTTCATAGCCTCGAGTTTCTTGTATCCCAACTCCAGCGCGGGCTTGCCGAGCAGCAGGTGAAGTGGCGGATTTTCTGAGCTGACAGCTTCGATGATCGCTTCCGCGGCGCGTGCCGGGTCCCCCTGCTGCTTGCCGCTGCGTTCACGGGTTTGCCGCCGTCGTTCGCCCGCAGTCTGGGCGTAATCGTCGATCACAATTTTGGATTCAAGCAGCGAGCGTCCTGCCCAGTCCGTGCGGAACGGGCCCGGTTCGACGATCAGTACCTTGATGCCCAGAGGAGCGACTTCGATCGAAAGCGATTCCGACAGGCCTTCCACTGCGTATTTTGTGGCGTGATAGTAGCCGGTAGCGGCAAAGCTGACCAAACCGCCTATCGAGGAAAAATTCACGATGTGACCGCGATGCCGCTTGCGCATACCTGGCAACACGGCTTTTGTGAGGTCGACCAGGCCAAAGAAGTTGGTCTCGAACATCGCACGAACCTGGTCGTCTTCTCCTTCCTCGACGGCTGAAATATAGCCATATCCCGCGTTGTTCACAAGCACGTCAATCCGGCCGAACTTCTTCTCAGCTTGCTGCACGGCCTGGGCGATCTGCGCCCGGTTCGTCACATCCAGTTGCAGGGCAAGCGCGTTCTTTTCATTCCCTGAAACGAGTTCCTTCAACTGATCGGGCTGGCGCGCCGTCACCACCGCGCGCCAGCCCCGAGCCAACACAAGTTTTGCAATTTCCTTGCCGAAGCCGGTCGAGCAACCGGTAATGAACCACACTTGCGATTGTTGCTGTGTCATTGCGTTCTCCTCCACACTTTCCATGCAGTCCAATATGATTGCCGCACTGCCCATAGCTGGCCGGCCAGCGAGATGAGGCCCTCTCTGCCAGTCGAAATCATCCATTGTGTCTTCCATGAAGAGGTGCCCGGCGGATGGAATACTTCAGGCCTTGATCCCGGACATTACAGCCGTGACAATTGCTTCAGCCTGCTCATCATTGAGCACGCCATGACCGGCGAGAAGGCGGAAGACTACGGGACATAGATAAGATCGGGAACGATTTCTCCATCTACATCGCTACTCGGCCCCCTCCCGCGCACCCCTCCATAGGTCAATCTCCCCCTCTTGCGCATAGCGATCAATTTCATGCAACTCCGCATCCGTGAATTGGAGATGTTTCAACGCATCCAGCGAATTATCCAGCTGCTCGACACTATGCGCACCAATCAGCGCCGAGGTTACTCTCTTGTCGCGCAGCACCCACGCTATCGCCATCTGCGCCAAAGACTGCTCACGTCCCTTCGCAATCTCGTTGAGCGCCCACACGCGCTTAAGATTTTCCTCATTCAGGAATGCTTTGCTAAACCCCACTCCCACCTTGGCTCGGGAGTTCGCAGGCACCCCATTCAAATACTTGTCCGTCAGCAACCCCTGGGCCAATGCTGAGAACGCAATGCAGCCTACCCCCAGGTCGTCTAGGGTGGCAAGCAGTTCGCTCTCCACCCAGCGGTTCAGCATCGAGTAAGACGGCTGATGGATCAGCAGCGGAACGCCTTCGCTCTTCAAGATCCTTGCCGCTTCTCGGGTGCGCTCCGGCCCATACGACGAAATGCCCACATAATTGGCCTTGCCTTGCCGCACAGCTTGCGACGAGCGCGCCCATGGTCTCTTCGAGCGGCACATCCATCGTCGGCCGGTGCGAATAATAGATGTCCACGTACTCGAGTCCCATGCGCTGTAGGCTCTCGTCCAGCGAGGCTGGCATATACTTGCGCGATCCGCCTGCTCCGTAAGGTCCCGGCCACATGTCCCAACCGGCTTTCGTCGAGATGACGAGTTCATTCCTATGGTTGCGAAGATCCTTGCGCAGAATCTCCCCGAAATTCTCCTCGGCCGACCCATACGGTGGCCCGTAGTTGTTCGCAAGGTCGAAATGCGTCGCGCCGCGATCGAAGGCGCGCCGGATTACGGCCCGGCCAGTCTCGAATACATCGTCGCCACCGAAGTTCTGCCACAACCCAAGCGAGATCGGCGGCAACACGACCCCCGATCGCCCGCACCGGTTGAACTGCACTCCATCGTACCGTTTTGCATCAGGGATATAAGCCATCGGGTTGCTCCCCTCTCAGTTGGGTTTTTGATTGCTGGTGCTAACTGTCATCGCGCCCTATTCGCTCCCTCGGGCGAACATAAAAGGCGCAATAGCGGACAAGTCCAGACTGCCGCTTGCGCCCAAATTTGCATCGAGGACAGACTTAGCCGCGCGCCCTGCGGGCAGATCGGCACCCACGGTTCTTGCGGTATCCATGATGAGATCCATGTCCTTGCTCATCAGCCGCAACGGAAATTGCGGCGAGTAGTCATTCGTCTTGATCTTCTGCAGCTTTCCCACCAGTGCCGGAGGGACCACTGTGGTCTTCGACAAGACATCCAGCAGAACAGTCCTATTCAATTGAAGATGCTCCCCTAGCGAGACTGCCTCCGCAATCGCCTGCATTCCGATGCCCAGCAGCAGATTCACCACGAGTTTCATCTGGACCCCCGAAGAGCCGCCTCCTATGAGGAACCACTGGCTGGCAATCGACTCGTAAATAGGCCTGCATTGCTCAAACGTACTCTGGTCCCCACCCGCAAGCAGCGTGACCGTCCCAGCCTCAACCGCTGGCGCCGAACCGGAGATTGCCAGATCGAGGAACCTGACGCCCAGCGTGGAGGCCTCGTGGTGCAGCACATGCGACAGTTGCGGCGATATGGTACTCATCTCAAGAATGATGGTGCCCGGCTTTGCCGCAGCGAAGACGCCCATAGGGCCGCAATACACCGAATGGACGGCCACATCGTCGGCCAGCGAGGACAGGATCACATCCGAATCGGCGACAAGCTCCACAACCGACGCCGCGATTGGCACACCCGCTTGCATCAGTTCTCTCGCCGGCTCCGGGCTGCGATTCCACGCTTGAATATTCCAGCCCGATGCGTGCAGGCGCTGCGCCAGCCGGCTCCCCATGATCCCCAGACCGATGAATCCAAGCCTGACCTTATGTTTATTCAATACATTTGTTGGCATGGCAGTAGGACCCGCATTTCATTATAGGACTGCGAGCGAGAATCCGGTGCGGCCCGCCAGCCATCATCCTTGATCCATTTCGCCTCCTTCTGCAACACTTGAGCTGATGGGCCGCTTTGCCTCAACTGTCGAGTTCTATACCCGCTGNNTGCTCAATGTGGTCCTGCTCGACCAATTGCCCGAGCAGAGTTCCGAAAAGCCGCGCATCGCGTCCGTTGCGTAAGATCTCCATCTGCAATTCCCGGGAGTCCGCCCCAGACTTAATTGGAATCTCGTTGCTTCCCGATAGCAGCCTCTACTCCCGGATGAATGCCAACAGGTCTGTGTTTACCTGTTTCTTGTGAGTCGAGCACAGCCCATGCGAAGCGCCAGAATAGACCTTCAGCGTGGCACCTTGGACAAGCTTGGCCGACAACAGGGCCGAGTTTGAAATCGGCACAATCTGGTCGTCATCGCCATGAAGAATGAGCGTTGGTACGTCGAACTTTTTCAGATCAGCGGTGAAATCAGTCTCGGAAAATGCCTTGATGCACTCCAAGACGCCTATGAATCCTGACTGCATAGCTTGTAGCCAGAATGAGTCACGCAGACCCTGCGAGACGGATGAACCAGGCCGGTTCGCCCCGTAAAAGGTCACAGTGAGGTCTCGAAAAAACTGGGAACGATCAGCAAGCACACCGGTGCGGATTCCGTCGAAGACCTCCATTGGCAGACCACCGGAATTGGCTTCTGTCTTCAGCATCAACGGCGGTACCGCCGCAATCAGGACAGCCTTGGCAACTCTTTTCGTGCCATGCCGGCCAATATAGCGCGCCACTTCTCCGCCGCCAGCGGAATGGCCAACGTGGACCGCTTCCTTCAAGTCCAGCGTTTCAGTCAGCGTTGCAAGGTCGTCGGCATAGGAGTCCATATTGTTGCCATCCGAGGGCTGGCTCGACCGGCCGTGACCGCGGCGATCATGCGCAATCGTGCGATACCCATGAGACGCCAGAAATACCATCTGGTCTTCCCATGCGTCTGCGCTGAGCGGCCAACCGTGACTGAAGACCACGGGCTGACCCGTGCCCCAGTCCTTGTAGTAGATTTTGCTGCCGTCTTTGGTCGTAATCGTGGGCATTGAGAACCTCCATGTTTCTGGTTACACCTGTCACTTACTTGGTTATTGCGCCAACCTGGACCACCAGTTTTCCAAAGTTTTTTCCTTGAAGCATTCCGATGAAGGCATTGGGAGCGTGTTCAAGCCCTTCCACAACATCCTCGCGATACTTAATCTTCCCGGCGGTGAACCATTCCGACATCTGCTGTTGAAAATCGCCGAAGTGGGTTCCGTAGTCGTCAAAGATAATGAATCCCTGCACGCGTATGCGCCGCTTCAGGAAGGTGCCCATCACTTGTGCTGTGCGATCTCGTCCCACGGGAGATTCGCTGTCGTTGTAATTTGCGATCAGCCCGCAGAGAGGGATACGCGCGGATGCGTTGAGTAGGGGGAGGACAGCGTCAAAGACTACTCCACCCACACTTTCGAAATAGACATCGATACCCTTGGGGCAGGCTTTTGCGAGCAGGTCCTTTAGCGCGGGATCTCGATGGTCAACGCAAGCGTCGAAGCCAAGGTCTTCGACGGCCGATCTGCATTTTTTCTCGCCTCCAGCTATGCCCACCACATGACATCCTTTGAGTTTTGCAATCTGTCCGACGACGGATCCAACCGCGCCAGTGGCTGCTGCGACCACTATCGTTTCCCCTGCTTTAGGCTGACCAATCTCCAGCAAGCCCATATAGGCTGTGAACCCTGGCATCCCGAGTACACCGAGGGCATACGAAGGATGTTCCATCTGCGCGCCAAGGTTGAAGATGCCTTTTCCATCAGAAATGGCGTACTCCTGCCAGCCGTTCTGGCTCAGCACCCAATCGCCGACTGCAAAGTCGGGATGGTGCGAGATCTCGACCCGACTGACGGTCGATCCCACCATGACTTCGCTGATCGCTACCGGTGGCGCGTACGAGGGAGCATCGCTCATTCTGCCGCGCATGTAGGGGTCGAGTGATAAGTATATGGTCCGTATAAGTATCTGGCCTTGGGCAAGGACGGGGACAGCTTGGGTCTCGATTCTAAAGTTATCGGGAGTCGGAGCCCCAGTTGGTCGGGAGGCGAGAACGATTCGCCGATTTGCGGACTTGCTCATGCTTGATTCTCCAGTTGGCTGTCCGTTTCAATTTCCGAGAAATGCCAGCTCTTCAGCGTCTTCACCGAGCAATCGAGAATGACTTTGTGCCGTGCAATGCCGTGAGCAGCTTGAGTAGGTCGCTGGCTGCTGGAGCGGAAGAAGCTGGATTCTGTCCGGTGATCAGGTTCCCGTCTACCTGCACGAAGGGTGCACCAACTCATCATGAGTCAGCAAGCGATCGTTCTTCAGCACATCGAAAGGATTGCGAAAGTCGGGCATTTCTTCTCCTCGGTCAAAACTCACCCATATACGCCATACCCATGGGGATCAGGGTTGCTGGGGTACCTCGACCTGGCCGGAGGCGGGGTTGTAGCCGTCGGTGAGGGTTTCGAGGAAGTCGACGATTTGATCCTCTTCCTGGTCGGTGAGTTGAAGATCGCCGACCGACATGTCGAGATTTTGAGCGTAGTCGGGTGGCGGAAAGCAGTCGATGTTGAGGCGCTTGCCGGCGCAGGTTTGACCGGGGTGGAGTTGGTACTTGTCGCGGGTGTTGTAGAAGTGGACTACGTCTTTGAGGTTCTTGAAGTAGCCGTTGTGCATGTAGGCCTTGACGAAGGCATGCGACGGAAGGCCGGGGCGGAGATCGACGTTGCGGAGGGTGGGCGTCTGCATGGCGCCGTTGAAGTGGTCGGCGTATTGAGCCCAGGCTTTGTGAGGGTTGGCAGCGCTTTGGAGGAAGGCTCCGAGGCCGGCGTCATGATAGTTGCTGCCGGCGGGGTTTGCGGTGAAGCCATAGCTATCGGGCCTGCTCTCGGCGAGGAAAGGGAGGGTTGCGTTGCTGGGAACCCCAAGATTGGCGAAGGTGTAGTCGGTAAAGAGGGATTCAAGATTGGTGGCGACGGAATCGGAGCCATTGGCCGTGGGGAGGGTGGGCTTGGCGGATACGGGCCTGGGGGTGGGGCCATTGTTCTGGGTTCCGTCGAGATGGCAGGAGTTGCAGTTTCCCTTGGTGCGGAAGAGCTCCCATCCGCGCAGCTCGTCGTGTGATAGCTGGGCGCGCTTGTCGCCGGCGAGGTAGAAGTCGAACTTTGAGCTGAAGCGATTGACGGGAGGATGCGCTTCGTACTGGGCGATGGAGAGGGCGAGTTGATCGTAGGCGGTCTGCGCGTGGCCGCGATCAAGGGTGCTGAGATGAACGGTGGGGTTGGCGGGGTCGTAGTGTCCGCCGGGTTGGGTGCAGGCGGCTTCTGTGTTTGAGGGCCAGTCGATGGCAAAGATCTGAGAGCCCCAGACGGCTTCGGCGAGGCTGCTATAGGGTGCGCGGGAGGCGCGGTAGACGAAACAGGCGAAGTCGGTGAAGCCCATTTCTAGAGGATTGTCGGGGGGGCCCTGGGCCTGCTCGGCGGAGGGATTGCCGAGGCGAGTTCCGGTTGCGTTGCCGTCCCAGAAGTTGCCTCCGTAGAAGTTGCTCTGGGTGGTGTCATAGTGCAGGACGGGGGCGGTGGTCGCGTAGGAGTAGCTCGGCGGCTTGCGATTACCGAAGCGGGAACGGACAGATCCGGGATAGGATCCGGTGGTTTCGTTCAAGGTCGAGACGGGGCCGGTGAAGCCGGTTTCGGGCATGTGGCAGAAGGCACAGGCTTCGTTGCGTTTGACGGAGAGGGTTTTGTCGTAGAGCAGGAGCGCTCCCAGCCTGATCTCGTTGGTGGCTGGATCGTTCTGGGCGGGAGGGGCGGCCTGAAACTCTTTGAGGTAGGAGGCCTCGTAGCGATCGATGCGCGACTCGACGTGCGCGATCTCGTTCTGGGCGGCGGGGGAGAGGGAGGGTTGCTGCGGTTCGTCGTTGGCGGCAGAGACGACGTGAGAGTGGACCGCGACGGTGGCGAGGATGCCGCCGATAACCAATAGGGGTACGAGGAGTTTCAGATTTCCGGTGCGCATGCGANNTGCGTGGCCAGCTATCTTGATGGGCGTGCCCGTAACCTGGGAGAGAAATTTCCGGAAGCGGCTTGCTTCAGGCGAATCGATCTCGTTGAGTGATGCTCATCAACGAAGGAATTAGAAGTTCCCGGTCGTTTGGAAAGATGCGTGGGTTGGGTGGGTGGTTGTCTGGGTGGGGTTGGGGTGGCGTGGAGGAAGGCAGGTTGGTCCGGCATATCTGCCGATCTTGTCGTTCATTATGTCCGTGCTGGCTGGCTGAATCGCTTGGCA
Organism: Granulicella sp.; assembly: GCA_003133205.1. Next base: position 8,019 of record PKWK01000290.1, read on the forward strand.
AGAGGGGTGTTTGTGCGACAGGGCGAGGCCCCTGGACTCCATCCTTCCCTTCGACTGTTGGAGCGTATGGATCCTCGGATTTCACGTCGGCGGCAAAACCGCATTGAACTGGCATGGAGTGCGACATTACGTTGCCCAGCAGGAGACGCTTCACTTGTACGGTTCGATGGCGGCCAAGCTGCCAGCCTGGTTTGTGGAGCGATTTGCGGCGGAGTATCATCGCAAGCGTCTCTTTGCGGAACCATTGGACAGGCTGTTGCATGTCGCACCGTTTGAAGATCGCGCCGACGGTCCGCAGCTCTCCGCGCCGGAACGGGCGATGCTTGAATTGTTGAGCGAAGTCGGCGTGCGCCAGCCGATTCAGGAGGCAAGAGAATTAATGGAGAGCGCATACAACCTTCGCGCTGATGTACTGCGCGAGTTGCTGAAGTGCTGTACGAACGTCAAGACGGTTCGCCTCTGCCTGCAACTGGGGCGCGAATTTTCACTCCCGTGGATCGAGAAACTCGATCCCCGGAACTACCAACCGGCAGCGAACGGCCCTGGGTGTCGCGTTCCGCTGACGGCCTACTGGTGCTCAAACCATGAACCAAATCTATCTCGACACGTAAGACTGCTGACACAGGTCGCGCCCATAGTCTTGGAATGCTATTCAGATGAGCGGCAAAACAAGCCATCGGTAAAGGATCTGCTCGCTGACCCAACCTTCCGGATCACCTCCGCTTTGCGTCTGCGTCCCGCACAGAACCAGCGCCGTCCGCCGCTCGCCATCACTTTGCACTCTCACATTTTGATCAGCGAAACTGTGTTCCCCATGTCAGTCGTTCCAAATTGGCGGACGGATCAGCAAACACTTCACAGTGAGCCTACGGCACTCAGGCAGCGACCCCACTATCGCCATTCTTTCCCTCTGTATCAGAGTGGATTCGCAATCCAAATAGCACTCGACGGACAACGCACTAAGTTGTTGATATTGTTATATGTACTCGCAATGGTTATACTCGTAATGCTTAATAGATAGGTGAAAAGTAAAGCTCGGTTAAGGAACCTGTGCAATGGCGAAAAATAATATCC
>PKWK01000379.1 GCA_003133205.1 Granulicella sp.
AAGAAGTACAAGAAGTGCCATGGGGCGCAGGCTTAGAAACAGTGGCTAGTGGCTAGTGATCAGTGGTCAGTTGATGGCGTCCGTAGTGGGGGCGGCGGCCGGATGATGTGCGATGGCGGGCTATTTCTTTTCGAGGTCGTCCATGAGGAGTCTGGCCTTGATGGCGAGATTCTGAGCAGCCTCGGCGTCGCCAGAGTTCAACGCCTGCTGCGCCTGGTCGAGGAAGCGGCCGACCTGACTGAGTTGCTTCTTCTGGGCGTCGGACGTCTTTGCGGGTAGCGCCGCAATCCGCTTGCGAATCGACGTGATCATATCCTGCGTCTGCTGGTGGGCCTGGGACATTGCGTCGCCGCCAGTGGAAAGCGCTCCAATGGCGAGGGCAGCGGAACTGGTGTCGCTAGTAACCTGAACCGGAGGCTGAGCCTCCTCTTTGGGTGCGGGCGTGGGCCTCCTTCTTGGCGCTGGCTTCGGCGGCTCCGGGGGCGACAGAGGACTCATTTCGGGCGGCGGCAGCGTTGCGATCTCGGGAGGCGGTTCGGGAGGTGGAATCGTCGCCAGCTCGATGGGCACCTGTGCGCCCTGGGGAATCACAAACCGAACCGTCTTGTGGCGACATCCGGCGAGACCGGCGGTGAGAACGAGCGCAAGCGCGGAGCTGCGTCCGGCGCGAACGAGCGTGCCGGCGAAACGATGCGCGAGATGGTGCGATCTGGTCAAACGTTCTCCTTCTTTTCCATGTTAGTAGCAATAGAGTTCTGCGTATCGGCGAGAACTGCGTCAGGATCGCCGGCGCCGGGTTCGGTCGCTTCGGGTACGCTGGCAAGACGCGCGGGTTGCCTGCGGTTTTCACTCCCTGGAGCGATGGAGATTGGGATGTGAAGCGTAAAGGTGGTGCCATGTTCGGGGGACGCAGGATCGGAGTTCGAACGAACCTCCATTGCGCCGCCGTGCAACTGCAGGATGCGATAGGTCATGGCGAGGCCGATGCCGCTTCCCCTGGGCTTGGTGGTGAAGTACAGGTCGAAGATGCGGGGGAGCACCGAGGCGGGAATGCCGATTCCGTTATCCGCGAACTCGACGATGGCGAAGCGCTGGTCGCGGCGCACGGTGACGCGCGCAAGGCCGCCCGATGGCATCGCCTGCATGGCGTTGAGGAGCAGGTTGAGAAACGCCTGACGGATGAGTTCGGCGTCGACGCGGACCGGCACGGCGATGGGCGGGGACTCGGACTCGATGCGGACACCGTTCTCCTTGAGTTCGGCGCCGGCGAGTTCGAGCGTCTGGTCGACGACGCGGCGGAGATCGTGCTCGCGGAGGTCGAGGTCCATGGGGCGTGAGAAGTCGGCGAGGGTTTCGACAACGCGGTCGAGGCGATGCATTTCGTCGGCGAGGATTTCGACGTGCTTCTGAGCGCTGTTGCGATCGAAGGCGTCGCCGGCGAGTTTTCCGCGAAGCAGCTCAAGGTGAACGACCATGGCATTGATCGGGTTCTTGACTTCATGACCGACGTTCGCGGTGAGCCTTCCGATGGCGGCAAGGCGGCGGGAGACTTCAAGCTCCTGCTCGAGTTCGAGCGCGGAGCCGGTGTCGCGCAGCGTGAGCAATGTGCCCATAGCGTGATGGGGGGGATCGCCGTGGCCGTTGGCGTGGGGGTCTCCCGGGCGGGTGTCTCCAATGCGATCAAGGGATATCTGCACCTGGCGGCCGTCTTCCAGGGCTATGGTCTCCGCGGATATCTGGGCGCCTCTTTCGAATGCCGCCAATATCGCATCGCCCAGCCTTGTCCCGGGAACGAATATCTGTTCGAGCCGCATGCCAACCATGTCTTCGACCAGTGGAGTTTCGATGTCAGCGTCCGGATGCTCGATGAAGTTGGCGACTGCGTCGGAGACCATGACGGCGCGGCGGTCCGGAGCAAACAGCAGGACGCCATCGCGCAGCGTGTCGAGCATCTGGTTCAGGTTCGTCTGGAGGGCGGTGTATCCCTCTTCCTGGCTGCGCATCTGGCGGCCGAGGCGGTCGATGGTGCGGCTGACGCGGCCAATCGGGTCGGCTCGGCCGGACTGCGAGTCGAGCATCAACGGCTGGTCGATGAGCGTATCAGCGGACGCATCGCCGCGCTTGAGGGTGAGGCGCTCCAACTGTTCGCCGATGGTCCGCAGTGGGCGGAGTGCGAGCGTAGACAGCAGCGCCGCACCAGCCATGGAGGCCAGCATAGCCAGCAGTACGAATTCCAACGCGGCGCGCAGCCAGGGCTCGTAGGCGGCGCGCAGAAGCGACGACCGCACTCCGATGTGGACTATCAGGAAGGGCATGCGGTTGCGATCGAGCGGCAGCGCGATATCGAGCACCTTGGGTTTGCCGAAGACTTCGCGCATCTGATAGAAGATGTCGCCATCGCGCACGCGGTCGAAGCTGTCCCGATAGGCTGCGCGTTGATTTACGGCGTCGGGGTCGGTTGAAACCATGGTGAAGCCGTGGGCGTCGGTGACGCTGACGTCCTGCACGGGCGGCGAATACTTCACGATCCCGTCCATCGCGTTCATCAGATCGTCATTGCTGCGCAGTGCATCCATCACCGCGGCATGCAGCGCCTCATCGTAGGTGTCTGGAGAAAGAGTCGCCGATGGCGGGTGCGCGCGAAGCCCGGTCTCCACCGCATGGCGAGTAGCCAGCAGCACCTGGTGGGCGAGCACGTCGTTGGACGCGTAGGTCTGCTGAATCCGCTGGCGGAGAAGTTCGCCCAGAAAGATGGCAGAGAGCAGGAACACAATGGCGAACGTCAGGCCAGTGGCCGTAAACACGAGCTTCGTTCTCAGGCGCATAAACTACTCCGCCGCAATTGCGGGAGTGTCTATCGCGTGGGACTCGGCGTTCGAAGAGGCAGCGGCGTGCGAGTATTCCTTCAGCTTGTTCTGCAACGTCTTGGTGGTGATGCCGAGAATTTCGGCAGCACGGGTTTTGTTGTTGTGAGTTGAATGCAGCGTCTTGAGGATCAACTGGCGCTCGGCCTCATCGACCGTAGTACCGACCTCGACGTGCACAGTGTGTTCGTCGTCGCGCGCGGGTGGGGCCGGTGCACCGTGTGCTTCCGGCGCGGAGGTTGGAGCGAGGCGGGTCGCGTATCCCGGTTCGCCAAAGTGTGGCGGCAGGTGTTCGACTCGGATCTGCCCGGTGCCGGCGAGGACGGTGGCGCGTTCGATAGTGTTACGCAATTCGCGCGCATTGCCCGGCCAGTCATACGCGAGCAGCCGATTGAGCAAGTCCGGCGCGATGCCGGAGATCGAACAGTTGTGGCGCAGGTTCATGTCGTCGATCATCTTTGCGGCGATGGCGGGAATGTCCGAAGCGTGGTCGCGCAGCGGCGGCATCTGGATGTTGAAGACGTTGAGGCGGTAGAAGAGGTCGCCGCGGAGTTGGCCGCTTGCGACCGCTTGCTGCGGGTCCTTGTTGGTGGCCGCGACTACGCGCACGTCGACGGGCGTTTCGGCCTTACTGCCAAGGCGGCGGAGCTTACGGTCTTCGAGTACGCGGAGCAGCTTGGCCTGAGTGGCGGCGGGCATCTCGCCAATCTCGTCAAGGAGAAGCGTGCCCTCTTCCGCGAGTTCGAAGCAGCCGGCGCGGCGTTCGATGGCTCCGGTGAACGCGCCTCGTTCGTGGCCGAAGATTTCGCTCTCGATCAGCGTCTC
>PKWK01000250.1 GCA_003133205.1 Granulicella sp.
CGGAGCCGGTGACGCCGAGGAGGACCTGGTCCTTTTCCCCGGCGGCGAGGCCAGCGACCAGTTCGGAAATGGCGCGGGGCTGGTCGCCCTGGGGCTTGTAGGTGGTGGCGAGCTGGAAGTCCATCTTTGTAGGATAAGGTATTCGGACGGGCGGCATTAAGGGGGCGGAGTGACCGAGCTTTGGCTGATTCGACATGGGGAGACGGAGTGGAGCGCGGAGGGCAGGCACACGAGCCGCACCGATGTTCCGTTGACTGAGCATGGGCGGCAGGCGGCGGCCGAGGTGGGAAAGTCTCTCGCTGGGACCACGTTTCGTGCCGTGCTGCGGAGTCCGATGGGGCGGGCGCGCGAGACCTGCGAGATTGCTGGATTTGGCGACGTGGCCGTGGTCGACGAGGGGCTGCGCGAGTGGGACTACGGCGTGTATGAAGGCAGGACGTCGAAGGAGATCCAGGCGGAGATTCCAGGCTGGTCGGTGTGGGACGATCCCATCATTGGGGGCGAGACGGTGGAGCAGGTGGGCGCGCGGGCAGATGGAGTGATTGCTCGGGCGCTTGCGGCTGGGGCCGCGGCAGTGGGGCCTGGGGCAGAGGAGGATGTGGTCAACGTAGCGCTGTTTGCGCATGCGCATATCCTGCGAATTCTGGCGGCGCGGTGGATTGGGCTGGATGCGCGTGGAGGCAGGCTGTTCGCGCTGGGGACGGGGAGCGTGAGCGTGCTGGGGTGGGAGCGCGAGACGCGAGTGATTCAGCGGTGGAATCGAGGGTTTGAGGATTAGGGCAGGTGTCTTACCCCTGGCACGGACACAGACCTGACGATGCCGGAGTTCGTGAAAGCTAGAATGGAAACATGGTTCCTCGGCTTCTGGTTTTCGATCTGGATGGCACGCTGATCGATTCGCAAATCGACTTGTCGAACTCCATCAACGCAATGCTGGGGCACCTGGGCAAGCCGACGTTACCGCATGCAGTGATTGCTGGCTACATCGGCGATGGCGCAAACATGCTGGTGCGGCGAGCGCTGGGCGATCCGGAGGGCGATGTCCACGATGCGGAGTATGTGGAGGAGGCGCTCCGGTTTTTTCTCGACTACTACCGCGTTCACAAGCTGGACTTCACCTATGTATATGAGGGAGTCATCGAGGCGCTGGAGGAAATTCGCAGAGCTCATCCCGGGATCGCGATGGCCGTGCTAACCAACAAACCGGTGCGGCCATCACGCGATATCTGTGCACATTTCGCGCTGGATCGTTTCTTCTTTCAGAATTATGGCGGCAACAGCTTTCATACCAAGAAGCCTGATCCCACTGGCCTGCTTGCGCTGATTGCGGAGGCTTCGGCGTTGGATAGTGGCGCTGCGCGGATTCTGCCCAGCGAAACGGTGATGATCGGCGACTCGGATGTGGACGTGTTGACAGCTCGGAACTGTGGTGCGTGGGCGATTGGATGTGCGTACGGACTGGCTCCGCATGGTCTTGCGGCGGCGAGGCCGGACGCGATTTCGAATGCGCCGGCGGCGTGGCCGGAGACGCTGCGTGCGCTGGCTGAAGCGGCGATCGCGCGCTGAATCGAGCGGAGAATGTACAGGGTGGTTCGTATTGACCAGCGTGCGAGTGCGCGCTGCGATGACAGTGGGAAATGTCCATGTGATCGCTGGTCTCTCACGATGGAATTCATTTTGTAAACTGGTGTGACCCGTATCACAAGCGATAAGTGATTTGTCGTTCTAATCTTGGTGCAACTCGACCAAGGATTCGGCGAGTGATATGCGGTCATCGGACAAGCAAAGCTGTTTGGATGCTTCCGCGGAGGGCTGAATGAAGCGTTTCTTTTTATGTATGGCGTTGATCGCATTACTACCAGGGTTTACGAGCCAGGGGTACGCCGCGAGTGGGAAAAAGCAGGCTGCCGTGGCGACAAAGACTGCCGCTCAGGACTCTGCCGATTTTGTTGGTTCGGATGTCTGCGCGACCTGCCACGCGGACGTCGCGAAGAAGTTCAGCAACAATCCACATTCGAAGCTTGCCTTGACGCATGGCGGCCAGGGAGCCACCTGCGAGAGCTGCCACGGCGGAGGCAAGGCGCACGTCGAAGGCGGCGGTGACGTCACCAAGATTCAGCAGGTCAGCAAAATGTCTCCAAAGCAGGTTGATGAGACATGCCTGGGCTGCCACGCGAACACGCATCCGAACTTTCTGCGGTCTCCGCACGCCAAGGCCGGAGTGAGCTGCACCAGTTGCCATAGCGTGCATAGTCCGGGGGCTGAGGAGAAACTGCTCAAGATCGCGCAGCCGAAGCTTTGCTTCACTTGCCACGCGGACGTGAAGCCGTCGTTCAGCATGCCGTTCCACCACAAGGTGAACGAAGGCCTGGTGAAGTGCAGCGACTGCCATGACGTACACGGGACGTTCAATGCGAACAATGTGAAGTCGACCGCCGATCAGAACAATATCTGCACCAAGTGCCACGCGGAGACGCGCGGACCCTGGGTGTTTGAGCACGCCGCGGTGAAGGGCGAGGGTTGCACGGGCTGCCATACGCCTCACGGGTCGCAGAACCCCCGGCTGCTGAATGTTGCCAACATCAACCAGTTGTGCAACCAGTGCCACAGCCCGGTTGCCGCGTCGACGATTCATGGGGCGGGCGCGGGATCGGCGGACCGCCCGCCGTGCATCAACTGCCACACCATGATTCATGGTTCCAACATCAATCCGGCGTTTATTCGCTGAGAGAGCTGGCCGCGCCGTGCGGCGGAGATCGTACGGCGCGGTTCAGGAATTTGCAGGAATGTTCTACCCGGATGCAAAGGTTTTGAAGTTCAGGAAGGTTTTTCAAGTGAGGCTCGAGATGATGAAGTTAGGCTGGATTTCGCGGCTGCCCAAGGGATACTCCACACGTGTAATCTGCGGGGGCGTTGGAGTTGCACTGTTACTGGCGATGGGCGGACGGGCTGTGGCGCAGGCTGACCAGGCGCCGGCAGGGGCTGTGCAGCAGGGGTACGTGATCCATAACACGGCGGACCTGGGCGGGCACATCGTGACCACCGCGGGCAGCGGAGCCATGTATGACACGCTGGTGAATATTCACTCGGGGCCGCGCGTCCTGGGCCAGACGTTTACGATGCACGCGGTCCCGGGCACGAAGCACGGACTGTTCGACGACCTGACGGCGTTCAGCGGCGGGTTTGGTGGCGATCCGAACAACTTCGCCAAGATGGACATCTCCAAGGGCAAGCTGTATGAGTTCTCCGGCAACTTCCGCCGTGACCGCCAGTACTTCGACTACAACCTGCTGGACAGTCCTAACCTGCCCACCGCGAACATCCCGTATGGATATGTAAACGGGGTGGCGACGGCGCAGACCTTCAAGTATCAGCATCTGCAGGATTCGGGGATGATGTTCAACACGGTGCGCAGAATGATGGACACCGACCTGACGATCCTGCCGCTGTCGAAGGTTACGTTTCGGGCAGCATACTCGCATAGCATCTTTCAGGGTCCGAGCACGATGACGAATCGCTCGATCGGGAAATACGATGCATTGCTGCGAATGTACCAGCGCAACAGTACAGATGACTTTACGGCCGCGGTCGACTGGAAGCCGGTTCAGCACACCAAGCTGAGCTTTGAGGAGTTGGTCGACCACTACAAAGCGGACTCGTACTTTACGTTGGATCCGAGCGACTTCATTGCACAAGAGGCGGACGGAACTCCAGTCGCCCTGGGGAACTACGATGCGCTGCCGAGCGCCACAACGCCGCTTCCTTATGGCACTTCGGCATCTGGCGTATGCGCTACAGGCAGCATGGGAAGCGGGTACACCAGCGCGACGACGTACAACATTTTTTCGGCTCCGCTCACTCCGGGCGGCTTGCCTATCATCAATCCAGCGTGCGATGCCATTACGAGCTACCTGCGCACGCAGCCGACGCAGTCTATTTATCCGACCGAGATGTTCCGGTTCCAGAGCACCAGCATCAAGAACATTGCGCTGAACGGCGATGTCCGATACTCCGTTGGGAACACCAACATGGCCAGTTACTATGAAAACTGGCAGGGGTTCGACGTTTCCACGAGTGCTCCGGCGGGAGGTTACCGCTCTGCGACACTTACCGGCAGTTCCCACGCGCAACGACGAGTGGTGGCGATCGACTATGGCATGACGTGGGACGCGACGAAGGCGATTAGCTTATCCGACCAGGTGGAATTCTCCAATGTACATCAGCCTGGGACGGTTACCGCTACGACCGGGGCGACGCTGGAGACGCCGGCAACTGCGGGGAACGAGACGATCAACTATTCGGGAGCGTTGACTGCAGGTGCAGCCTACTCCATCACCGGGAACCCGAGCGCCACCGCGCCCACGCTGCTGGGCTACTTCAGCCAGAGGTGGCTGACCAATAATGCGACGGCGACGTGGGATGTTTCGACGAAGGCGACGCTCGCGCTGACTTACCGGTACCGCACGCACCGGATTGTGAGGAACAACCCCCTGGGGTCGAACGAATGGGATATTAACGAGAATGCAGGGGTCCTGAACGCGACCCTGCGGCCCTCAAAGAACTGGGATCTGAACGGCTCGGCGGAGATTGCCTACAATGACAGCGCGTTCACGCCGATGACCCCGCGGCAGGTGCAGCACTATCGGGTACACACGCTGTACCGGGCGAAGCCGTGGGCGACGATTTCGGGCGCGTACAACGGCCTGGAGCGTCATAACAACACCTACAACACCGGCACTACGAACCTCGACGGACCGCTGCAGCACCAGGACCACAGCCGGTACGCAAGCCTGGGCGTGTCGATGGCGCCGAACGAGCACTATGCGTTCGACTTCAACTATTCGTACTCGGATGTGTACATTACGACGAACGCCTGCTACTCCAACGGCACGGTCGTGTCCGCCACAGCGCCTACCACAGTGGTTTTCGTGGGTGCCGCCTCGAACAATAGCGCTGGTACGGCGAACATCTGCCCGAGTCTGAATACGGAGTGGGGCCCGGTGAAGGACTTCATGGATGCTCCCACGCAGTATGCGTCGGCTTCACTTTCGCTGACGCCGAACAAGCAGATTCACGCTGACCTTGGGTATCGGATCAGCGCGGTGAGCGGCAACCAGTTCTTCAACGACGCGCAGGAGGTCAACGGGTCGCTGCAGTCCGCGTACCAGTCTCCGTATCTGAATCTGGCGTGGACGGTTCATCCTGGTTGGGTCTGGAGAGCGGAATACAATTACTATGGCTACGGTGAGGGAGGGACTTCGGGTGCTCAGTTCTGCAGCACGTACACGGCGTCGTCGGCGCCGGTGGTGCCGTGCAGCAATTTCCCGGGCTTGACGGCGGTTACGATGTCGCCTGCTGGATTTACCGCGCCCAGGAACTTTCACGCGAATAATGTAACCATTGGGATGCACTACGAGTTCTAACCCGGGCTCGTCCCGTCCACGAACGAGAATTCAATCGCAGTAGAGAAAAAGGAGATTGCCAAATGAAGATTGGAACTGGAATTACGCTTGTCGTTATCATGGCGGCTTCGACGATGACCACCGCTTTTGCCCAGGGCACGGGGGCGGACAACTACAAAGCCAAGTGCGCAATGTGCCATGGCGCGGACGGACTGGCCAGCGGCCCCGCCGGTAAGGCGATGAAGGTTCCGCCATTCAACGCGAGCAAGCTGTCGGAAGCTGAGATGATTGCGGAAACTAAGGCTGGAAAAGGGAAGATGCCGGCCTTTGCAGGCAAACTGACGGACGCGCAGATCAAGGATGTGGTCGCCTACGTTAAGACCTTGCAGAAGAAGTAGACCGGTTTGATTTGCCTGTGGCCGGATCGATCGGTTTCAGGGGAGCGTGACAACTATCCTCTCTCCTGAAACCTCATTCGGCTAAGGCAGCGGAGGCGGGATGATTTTCGCCTCCGCGCGCAGGCTCCCCCGGTGATGTGCGCGGACCTTCCCCGGCTCCACGAATGTCTGCAACAGGATTTTGGTACTTGAGGTTGTGGCATGGCCGGGCCGTTCTTTGTGCTCGCGGGGAAGTGTTGCGTTATGAAAGCGGATTTGGGGAAGACTGAGCCATCCGGAGTTACTTTGGGCTCCAGAACTTTGGCAGCGGCATTTGCCGTTTTGTTGCTGAGCGCCTTTCCTGTTGTCCTGTGCGCTCAGACAGACTGCCTCACCTGCCACGCGGACAAAACCCTCCAGGATGCATCGGGGCACAGCGTTGGAGTGGATGCGGACAAGTTCCACTCCAGCATCCACGGCGTCCTGAGCTGCACCGACTGTCATACATCAATCAAGGAATATCCCCACGCCGACCAACCGGCCACGGTGAAGTGCGTCACCTGCCACGCCGATCAGACCTCGGCGATCGGCGGCAGTGTGCATGCGGCTGCGAGCGCGCAGCCCTGCACCAGTTGCCATGGCGACGCTCATTCGATCTTCCCAAAAGGCGACCCGAAATCTGCGGTGTACCCGCTGAACATCCCGCGCACCTGCGGCACATGTCATGCGAGCGAGGAGCTGGCGAAGAAGTACGGCCTGCAGAATGTGTTTGCGACCTACATGGATTCGATCCACGGGTACGCTGTGAGCAAAGAAGGATTGCTGGTGGCGGCAAACTGCATGAGCTGCCACGGATCGCACAACATCCTGAGCCACAAGGACGCGAAGAGCACAACTTCGAGGGTGAATGTCCCGAACACCTGCGGAACGTGCCACGGCGGAGTGAAGGACGAGTACGCTGCCGGCGTGCACGGGAAGGCTGTCGCGGATGGCAATCTGAAGGCTCCGGTATGCACGGATTGCCATACTGCACACGCGATCCTGCAGCCGACGGAGGCGATGTTCCGCATGCAATCGACGCCGATCTGCGGCTCGTGCCACAAGGATCAACTGGCGACGTATCGGGACACATTCCACTCGCAATTGGGGCTGCTCGGCGGCTATGTGGAGACGGCGCGATGCTGGGACTGCCATGGAGCGCACGGTATTTTGCCCGCGTCGGATCCCGCCTCCCCGATCAATAAGGCGAACCTGGTGAAGACCTGCGGCAGGTGCCACGCGGATGCGAACGACAGCTTTGTGAAGTATCAGCCGCATGCGAATCCACATAATCGAGAGCTGAATCCGGCGCTGTATTTCACGCGATTCTTCATGAACCTGTTGCTGTGGAGCGTGCTGAGCTTCTTCACGTTGCACACGCTGCTGTGGTTTATTCGCGCGAACAGGGAGCGGGGCAAGAGCGGGCCGACAGCGGAGGAAAAACATGACTGACGAGACAGGGGCCGTGACTCCAGAGCAGCCGGCAAGCATTGGCAAAGAGAAGTTTTATGTGCGCTTCACACTCGCTCAGAGATATCTTCACGCGATTTTGTTCACATCGTTTCTGGGACTGGCGGCGACGGGCTTGCCGATGCGCTTCAGCGACAACGGATGGGCACGCCTTTTCGCGAGCGCGGTGGGCGGCTTCGGCGCCATCCTCTTCTTTCATAAGTTTTGCGCGATCGTTTTGACCTTGGCGTTTCTCTATCACCTGAAGGACCTCGCTACCCGCGTTCTGATCCATAAGGAAAAGGGAGTCTTCTGGGGGCCGAACTCGATGGTGGCGAACTGGAAGGACGTTCAGGACCTGATTGGCCACCTTCGCTGGTTTGTGGGGTTGGGACCCAAACCGAAGTTCGATCGGTTTGCGTACTGGGAGAAGTTCGATTACTGGGCGGTCTTCTGGGGGATGATCGTCATTGGTTTTTCAGGATATGCGATGTGGTTTGCGCCATTTTTCGCACGGTTCCTGCCCGGCTGGGCGTTGAACGCTGTCCTGGTAGTCCACGGCGAGGAAGCGCTGCTGGCGATCCTCTTTATTTTTTCAATTCACTTCGTCAACACGCATTTGCGCCCGGACAGCTTTCCGATGGATATGGTGATCTTCACGGGCAAAGAGACCGAAGAGGAGTTCAAAAAAAAGCGCGCGCTGGAGTATGAACGCCTTGTTGCTGAAGGTAAGCTGGAGACCAGAGTTGGGGACAAGCCGGTATATTGGTGGGTGAACTTCGCCAAGGTGATCGGGTTTACGGCAATTGTGATCGGGTTGGCCCTGCTTGCGTTCACCTTAATCGGCTACTTCGGCACTGCATAACAAACATTAGAGGTTTGCATGTCTCAGTTCAGTAAGTTAGAGAAGGCCCTTCGTCCGGTTCTCTTCTATGGGAACAACTGGATCAGCCTGATCGGCGGAGCGCTGACGAGCGCATCGGCCTTTGTCCTGATCGGCTTCTGGGTGGTGGCCTTCTTTGGGCATGGCGGCACCAACAACCCTTACATCGGCCTCGTTGTCGACCTGTTCCTTCCCGGGCTGTTTGTCCTGGGGCTGATCCTCATTCCCATCGGCATCTGGCTGCGGCACAAGAATCTCCAGGCGCTGGGTGAACTGCCTTCGGTTTATCCGGAGATCGACCTCAAGGATCCGGTGTTCCGGCGTGGGATTGAAGTCGTCCTCGCGGCCACGTTCATCAACTTTGTCATCGTGGGCACGGCGAGTTATCGCGGCATCTCGTACATGGATTCGCCGAATTTCTGCGGCCAGACCTGTCATGTGATGGCTCCGCAATGGACCGCGTACCAGGTCTCTCCGCACTCGCATGTGGCCTGCGTGGAGTGCCACATCGGCTCTGGAGTTTCCGCAGCCGTGCAAGCCAAGGTGAACGGCACGAAGCAGCTCATCGAAGTGACGCTCAATACCTATCCGAGCCCCATCCGGGCTTCGCTGTCTGCGTTGCGGCCGGCGCGCGCGACCTGCGAAGAGTGCCACTCGCCGACCAGGTTTGTCGGGGAGAAGCTGCTGGTAGAGACTTCCTTTGGCGATGATGAAAAGAACTCCGCGACGCGTACGGTGCTGGTGCTGCACCTTGGCGGGGTCGATTCGCTCTCTCACCTCAGCGGCATCCATGGACACCACCTCGATCGATACGAATATGTGGCCAGCGACGCCACCAATCAGAACATCATTGCAGTGAATAAACATAATCCGGATGGATCCATCACCCAGTACGTGAGCTCCGATTGGAAGGGGCCCGTCACTGGCGTGACGCGAGAGATGGACTGCATGGATTGCCACAACCAGGCGACTCACGTCTTCCAAACTCCGCAGGATGCAATTAGCGAAGCTATGCTGGACGGCAGCCCCAATCCTGCGCTGCCGTTCGTGCACAAGAAAGGGCTGGAGCTGATTCAGGCGCAATATGCGTCACAGGCGGACGCGGCCACGAAGATCACGTCGGGGCTGGACGACTTCTACCGTTCGCAATATCCCGCAATATGGACCGGTCAGCGCGGCCAGGTGGACGCTGCTGCGAAGACGTTGATCGCCATCTACAACCGGAATATCTTCCCCGGTATGAAGGTGACGTGGGGGAGTTATCCCAACAATATTGGGCATAACTCGTTCCCTGGCTGCTTCCGCTGCCACGACGGCAACCACACTTCCAAGGATGGCAAGACGATCACGAACGACTGCTCAGTCTGCCATAATCTGCTGGCGGTCGACGAGGCGAATCCGAAGCAGTTGTCGGATCTCGGGCTGCAACAACCGGGCCAGTAGCCTAGCGCCCGGCGAGTTCCTCGCGCATGGCTTCCATTTCGGCGAGAGCGTGCTGGTTGTTGCTTCGGTTGGCGGCGGCGATGCCTTCATGCAGGCGGGCCAGCGCGGCGTCGGTACGGCCGAGCGTGACCAGGGTCTGCGCAGACATCTGGTACGCGGGCACGTAATCGGGATTATGACCGAGGAGGGTGGCGAACTCGGTTAGGGCGACTTCTGGGTTGCCGCGCGAGATGTGCTCCATGGCGAGGCCATAGCGAGCGAATGCGTTGGCGGGATCGAGCTGAAGGATTTCGTTGAGCGCGGCTAGCTTGTCCATAGCTCGATTCTAGTGCCGCTGCGGTTATCGCAGTTTGTGGGATTTAGAATGGAAGCATGAGTGACGAAATGGTCGTGTCGCGGACGGTGGCTGAGTCGCAGGCGGAGCGGAGCGAGATCATCTTTCCGGCGGACTCGAATGCGCTGGGAAATCTGTTTGGCGGTCGTTTGATGCAGTTTATCGATCTGGTGGGCGCGGTGGCGGCGGTGCGTCATTCGCGGGCGATCGTGGTGACGGCATCGATGGACCATTCAGACTTTGTGGCTCCTGTCCATGTGGGCGATCTGCTGATTCTGAAGGCCAGCGTGAACCGGGCGTTCCGCACCAGCATGGAGGTTGGGGTGAGGGCGATGGTGGAAGACGCGCGTGGGCAGACGCTGCGGCATGTTTCGTCGTCCTACGTGACTTATGTCGCGGTGGACCGAGAGGGGCGCCCGATCCCGGTGCCGTGCGTGATTCCGGAGTCCGAGCACCAGAAGCGGCGGTTCGCGGACGCGGGCCGGCGGAGAGAGATGCGGGCTGAGGAGACGCAGCGGGCGAAGGAGACTCGAGCGGCGCTTGGGGCTGGATGGCATGTTTAGTTGTTCGTTGTGAGCAAGTACAGACTGCGTTGGCGCAGAGGAGATTTGAATGGGACATATGGGAGCAGGAGCGCCGCAGGGTCCGCAGCCTTTGCCTGGAATTGGGCACGTGGTGGCGGTGGGCAGCGGCAAGGGCGGCGTTGGCAAGACTACGGTTGCGGTGAACCTGGCGGTTGCGCTGGGCAAGCTCGGCTATCGCGTGGGGCTGATCGACGCGGACATCTACGGGCCAAACGTGCCGATGATGATGGGCATGACGCGGCAACCCAGCATTGTGGCCGGGGACCGCATCGGGCCGCTGCTGGCGCATGGCGTGAAGTTCATCTCGGTGGGTCTGATCTCGCCGGGCGACAAGCCGATGGTGATGCGCGGGCCGATGCTGCACCAGATCATCCGGCAGTTTATCCAGCAGGTGGAGTGGGGCGAGCTGGATTTCCTGATCGTCGACCTGCCTCCGGGCACGGGCGATGTGGTGATCTCGCTGGTGCAGACGGTTCCGCTGACCGGCGCGATCGTCGTGTCGACGCCGAGCGACGTGAGCCTGCAGGACGCGCGCAAGGCGATCGAGATGTTCGGGCAGGTGAAGGTGGAGGTGATCGGGATTGTGGAGAACATGAGCCACTTCACGTGCCCGCACTGCCAGCAGGTGATTGACATCTTTTCCAGCGGCGGTGCGGAGCGGACGGCGCAGCAGTTTGGGCTGGAGTTTCTGGGCGCGCTGGAGCTTGATCCGGCGATCCGGTCGGGCGGCGACCGCGGGCTTCCTGTGACGCTGGCCGGGCCGGACAGCGAGTTGGCGAAGCCGTTCTTCGAGGTGGCGCGGAAGGTCGCGGCAAAGGCTCAGGAGATTGCCGGGGAGACCGAGCCGATTCTCGAGATATCGTAGGGCAGGTTCGCGGTTCGAGGGGGTACCCCTACCCCCGTACTTAGGTCCTAAAGTATTCCCTTCTAAATGGCTTAAGTTCGGACCGGCGGTATATACCAACTGTAAAGTATCCAGAATAAGGACTTCGTGAGGTCAAACGCGAAAGGCTGCGGGCTTCCACACCAGCCGGTAAACCGCCCGGGGACCCCGGGGGTTTGCGCGTGGGCGCTCACCTTGCAGCCTTTTTATCTTTACTAACTACCTTAATTCTATCCGGTGGAGCATAACTACTATGCCAACTATTTTTGCGAGCTTAGGTTGGTGTAAGTGTCTGATGAAGTTTGAGTTGCGGGACGAAAATAAACATAGTTGTGAGCGGAAAGGCTTGACAGCAATTATGGTCCGGAGCGGAGCAGCCGACGTCGCTATGCAATCACGATTTTGGGTGGGTGCCCGGAGTGACTAACCCCACGATAAACGAGCGACTTCGTCGGCTCGTTGATTATGGGGCACCCTGGTGGCAGGGCAATCGCATTTGGAATTTCACAGCCTGCGGAATCATCTGTTCCGCGGCACGGTCATGGATCTGAGGCGAGGCAAGCAGATTTCGGAGGGCAGAGATTACTGGCTTGGTTCATTCCGGCGGGGTCTCGGGAGGTTTGGCAATCAAAAGCAATTGCGTTCCAGTCAAAAACACTCCTCCATCTAGGCCAGTTTTCAAATGCGATTGCCCTGACCCTGGTGGGCGTCGGGGTTGACGGATGGAATAAACTGGATAGAGAGGTGGTACGGGATGGCGGAGGCGGAGCGGATAACGGCGCGGCAGCGGGCGATCCTGACGGCCATCGTCGAGAACTATATTGAGACGGGCGAGCCGGTGGGCTCGGGGACGATCGCCGGGACGATTGCGCGGGTGCAGGCAGGTGGTGGGCACGGGGCAGGCCTGAGTTCGGCTACGGTGCGGAATGAGATGGCGGAGCTGGCGAACGAAGGGCTGCTGGAACAGCCACATACGTCGGCGGGACGGGTGCCGACGGCGCGGGCCTTCCGGATGTATGTGGAGCGGTTGAGCGGGGAGGCAGGCCTGGCCGGCGGCGGGGGGCTGGGCGACGGGCTGCTGGGTGGCGGGCTGGTGGGTGGGGAACGAGGCCGGATTCAGTCGCAGATCGATTCGAGTTTTGCGGGAGTTTCCGGGACGCACGCGATGCTGGAGCGGACGAGCCATGTGCTGGCTACCGTTTCCAGCGGGGTGGGCGTGGCGGTGGCTCTGGTGGCCGGCGGAGATACGCTGGAGCATGTGCACTTTTCGCGGCTGGGGAACGGCCGGGTGCTGGCGGTGGTGGTGACCAGTTCGGGGCTGGTGCGGGACCGGATGCTGACGCTGGATGTGGATGTTTCGGCGCAGGAGCTGGAGGTGGCGTCGAACTTTCTGAACGAGCACTTTCGCGGATGGAGCATTGAGCGGGTGCGGGCGGAGATTGGCAGGCTGGTGGAGCGGGAGCGCAGCGAGTATCAACGGCTGCTGACTTCGGTGGAGCAGTTGTGGGTGGGTGCGGTTCCGGATGGCGGCGCGGGCGTGCAGACGGTGTATGTAGAGGGCGTGGCGAACCTGCTGGGTGGGCGGGCCGTGGGGAGTGCGGAGGATATGGCTCGGCTGCGCGAGGTGCTGGCGGCGCTGGAGGCGAAGCAGAGGCTGGTGGAGTTGCTGGATGCGTATATCGATGCGAAACAGGAGTCGGTGCGGGTGATCTTCGACCTGGAGGAACATGCGCCGGAGATGGCGGGGCTGGTGCTGATTGCGGCGCCGGCGAGGATGGCGGGAGATGGGCGGGGAACGGTGGGAGTGATCGGGCCGAAGCGGATGCATTACGAGAACACGATGAATGCGGTGAGTTATATTGCGCAGGTGTTTGAGCGGATGCTGCATCCTACGGCGTAGTGAAGTGATGAGTGCTCAGTGGTAAGTGGTAAGTGGTAAGAGAAAGCCAGAACAAAGGCGAAATACGGGGATTCTTCGCTACGCTCAGAATGACAAGCAGTGGGCGCTCAGGATGACAAGCAGTGGGCGCTCAGAATGACGAACGCTTTTGCGAGCGAACAGGCGGTAGTGATTGAGAGGGTGAGATGGCCAGGCAGTGGGGTAAGGTCGCGCGATGGGCTGGAATCGGCAACAATGGTAGTGAGGGTAGTTTGAGGAGCGATGACGGGATGGTAGAGGACACGATGGTGCAGGGAACTGAGGAGAAGGAGTTGGCGCGGGAGAGCGCTGAGGAGACGACGGGCGGATCGCAGGCCGCAGGCGCTGGTGGGGAGGGAAGCGCCGATCCGGTTGCGCCCGCCGGGCTGTTGACGACTGAGTTGGAGCAGATACGCGGAGAGCGCGATCAGTTGCTGGACCGGCTGGCGCGGCTGCAGGCGGAGTTTGAGAACTCTCGGCGGCGCGAGGTAAAGGAGCGGGCGGACCTGCGGGATTATGCGGTGCAGAGTGCGGTCGAGCCGTTTCTGGGAGTGATGGACAACTTCCAACTGGCGCTGAAGTCGGGCGGCACGGCGGCGCAACTGCGCACGGGAGTGGAACTGATTCTGAAGCAGATGGAAGAGGCTCTGCGCGGGCTGAACGTGCAGCCGGTGGAGACGGTGGGGACGCAGTTCGACCCGCGAATCCACGAGGCGCTGGGGAGCATCGAAACGACGGAGTTCCCGGACCACCAGGTGTTGGAGGAGATTCGGCGCGGGTACAAAATTCGCGAGAAGTTGCTGCGACCGGCGTTGGTGAGGATTGCGGCGAATAGTGCAGTGGTCAGTGATTAGTGGTCAGTGGTAAGTAAGAACAAAGACAAAATACAGAAGCAGATTCCCTTCGGGAATGACAAACAAGAATACAGAAACAGATTCCCTTCGGGAATGACAAGCAAAGGTTCTTTGGTGACGACAAACATAGGGACCAGGCAACGGTGGAGACTTCTTAAGAGATGAGTGCGACGGCAAACGTGACCAAGGCTGATTTCTATGAGGTATTGCAAGTTTCGCGCGATGCGAGCGACCAGGAGCTGAAGACCAGCTACCGGAAGCTTGCCATGCAGTATCATCCGGACCGCAACCCGAACAATCCTGAGGCCGAGGAGCAGTTCAAGGCCTGCAGCGAGGCGTACCAGGTGCTGAGCGACCCGGAGAAGCGGGCTGCTTACGACCGGTACGGCCACGCGGCGTTCCAGAGCGGCGGGCCGGGTGCGGGCAGTCCGTTTGGTGGCGCGCAGGATCTGGGGGACATCTTCGGCGATCTGTTTGGCGAGATGTTCAACATGGGCGGCACGCGGCGGGCGTCGCGCATGCAGCGCGGCCGCGACCTGCGCTACGACCTGACGCTGGAGTTCGAGCAGGCGGTCTTTGGGACGGAGAAGGAGATCAGCATCCGCCGGATGGAGGCGTGCGACAACTGCGGCGGGACGGGCAGCGCAAACGGCAAGGCTCCGACGACGTGCACGGGATGCGGCGGGCGCGGGCAGGTGCGGTTCCAGCAGGGATTCTTCTCGGTGGCGAAGACGTGCGTGCGCTGCGGTGGCACGGGGACGACGATCTCCGATCCGTGTGCGGCGTGCCGTGGCGAGGGTCTGCAGGCGAAGAAGCACGAGATCCTGGTGAAGGTGCCGGCGGGCGTGGAGCAGGACACGCGGATTCGCTACCAGGGCGAGGGCGAGGCAGGGAGGTTCGGCGGGCCGGCGGGCGATCTGTATGTGGTGCTGAGCGTGAAGGCGCACAAGTTCTTCGAGCGCGATGGCGATGACCTGCACTGCGTGATTCCGATTTCGTTTCCGCAGGCGGCTCTGGGGACAGAGTTGCAGATTGAGACGATGGAAGGGCCGGCAGCGATCAAGATTCCCGAGGGAACGCAGAGCGGGCACGAGTTCAAGCTGCGAGGCAAGGGCGTTCCGCACCTGAATGAGCACGGCAAGGGCGATTTGATTGTGGAGATTCGCGTGGCGACGCCGTCGAAGCTGAGCAAGACGCAGAAGGAATTGCTGCGGCAGTTGAGCGAGACGATGCAGGTGGAGAATACGCCGACCAGCAGAAGCTTGTTTGCGAAGATGAAGGATATCTTCAGCTAAGGGTCGCTAATAGAGTTTGAGTCTTGGCAGATACATGCAAGCAGGAGGAATCCATCTCTTCTTATCCTCTGGTTTGCCAGCTGGGCCCAGAATTATCTTGTCCGCCAACTCCGGGTCCCTAAGCTTTTCGCAGACTCGACTCATTTGTCTGTTGCGAGGATATGGTAGCGGTTCAGATCATAGGGATAAAGAGTCTTTCCCCAGTGAATGTCGTCGCGGAACGTATCCACGCACTGTTTATAAGTCTGCTCGTCCAACCAGTCGTTTGAGTCCTTTGCTGCGAAGCGTTTTCGCGCGAATGTATTGAAAACTTCCGGTATGCAAATATTTGGAATGAAGAGCGCGGCCGCATGGTCGGTTTTCTTGTCCAAGATGTATTGGACCGCGCTTCTGCACCTCTGATCGCGCGGAAGATAGATTTCAACCGCGGCGCTGGCGTCAAGTAGGTAAGTTAGCATTGCGCCTCCTTGCATGGGAAAGCGGAAATCATAGCTCAAGAGTTGAGATGTGCGCTGACGATGGCGATGGCCGCGATGGCGGCGGTTTCGGCACGGAGAATGCGCGGGCCGAGCGTGACGTGCGTCCAGTTGTGCGTGGTGAAGAGGGACATCTCTTCGGGGGTCCAGCCGCCTTCGGGTCCGATGGCGAGGGCGAGGGACTTGGTGGAATCCCACATCTCAGAGTCGAGATGTGGGGTACCCAATGTTGAGGCGAGGGTGAGGGTTTGCTCGGTTTCGCTTAGGAGGATGCGAGTGGGCGCGGTTTCGCGGGTGAGGGCGGCGGCGAGCATGATCGGATCAGCAATCTCGGGAATATCGGTGCGGCGGGACTGCTTGGCGGATTCGAGCGCGATGCGACGCCAGCGTTCGGCGCGTTTGGGCGCGGCGAGGGCGAGGTGCTTCTCGGTGCGGCGCGCGAGGATGGGAGTGATGCGGGCGACGCCGAGTTCGGTGGCCTTCTCGATGGCCCACTCAAAGTGATCGAACTTGAAGATGGCGAGCAGCAGGTGGATGGGGAGGGCAGCGTCGGCTTCGAGTTCTTCGTGCAGGATGAACTGGACTTCGTGATCTGCGACAGTCGTGATCTCGGCGCGATGGAGGAAGCCGTTCGCGACTACATCAAAGGCCTGGCCCGGCTGGGCGCGGAGGACGCGGGCAAGGTGGGCGGCCTGCTCGCCGGTGAGGGCGGCTTGGGTGGGGTGGCCGGTTTGAGGGGACCAGGTGTCGGCGATCCAGCGGCGGCGAGTCATAAGGGCAGTGGTAAGTAGTCAGTGGTAAGTGGTTAGTAAAGACGAGTGCCAGATGCCGCGCGTCAGGGTTTGGGGATGGTCACGGTGAAGGTGCCCTGGTGGTAGAACTCGATGTTGACGTTGGCGGACTTGCGTTGCTTCCAGACCTCTTCGGTGACGGGGAAATGGATGAGCACCATACCCTCGGCGTGGTCGCCGGGCTGGATTGCGGACTCGCGGGCGAGCGGGGCGCTGGCCAGCGGCTTGAGCGCGGGGAAGGTGACGAAGAGGTTGTCGAGGTCACTCTTCTGGAAGGCGCTGGTGGTGATGACCGTGTCGTCCTGCGCGGTAAGGGTTCCGGTGAGATCGCTGATGAAGAGCGGGTCGTGGAGGCGGTCGTCGACGCGGACGGTGGCGAGCACGTAGAGGTCGTCCTGAACCTCATCCTGCGCGCCGACGAGTCTGGAGTCGGTCTTGAAGACAGTATGGGTGGGCAGGATCGCGGTGTGGGTGACAGCGAGGTCGGCGACGCGGTGGGGCATGTAGAGATAGATACCCGCGAAGGCGATGCCGAGGACGGCGAGCGCGATGAGGATGGGCCCGACGAAGTTGCGGCGTTCGGATTGGGAGAAAGTAAGTTCGGACATGGGGATCAAGGATAGCAGCGAAGGACAGTGGTGAGTGGTCAGTGGTCAGTTGTAAGTAAAGGCTATGGCGAGTCTCTCTGCACGAGGTACTCCTCCATGAGGACGGCGACGAGGGCGGCGGTGGGTACGGCGACGAGGGCCCCAACGACTCCGGCGAGTTCGGTTCCGGCGATGAGGGCGATGAGGACGGTGAGGCCCATGAGGTTAACGCTGGAGCGCATGATGCGTGGAGTGAGATAGGCGTTCTCGATGTTGACGTAGATGAGGTAGAAGAGGAACACACAGGCCATCTTGGTCCAGGAATCGAGCGCCGCCACGAGGCCTACGAGCAGGATGGTGATGACCCCGCCGGCGATAGGGACGATGTTCATCAGTCCCATGAGGACGCCGAGCAGCAAGAAATAGCGGACGCCGAGGAGGCCGAAGACAATGGTGCTGCAAACGCCGAGGATGAGCATCAGGAGGCCCTGGCCGAAGAGCCACCGGCTCATGCGGAGCTCGGCTTTCTCGAGCGTGACCGCGAGGCGGAGGCGGCTTTCTACAGGGAAGAGCGACATGAACCACTGGTAGGCGTACTCGCCCTCGAGCATGAAGTAGACGCAGAGGACGAGGGCGGCGACGAGGTCGAAGATGCGGCCCATCCAGTTAGGGAACGATGCGAAGAGATACTCCGCGGTGGCGGAGAGCCCGTCTTCTGCCTTTGCGGCGATGGCGTCGACGCCCAACTTGTCGGCGTAGGGAATACGTTTGATCCGGGCGACGATGGTGGGGATGCGGGCGGGCAGGTCAGTGGCGAACTGGTGGAGGTCGTGAATGACGGGCGGAAGTCCGACCGTGAAAAACACGGCGAGAGCGAGGAAGGCGAAGGTGAGCAGAAGCAAGATTGCGATTGCGCGTGAGATACGGCGGCCGCCGCGTACTTCGAACCGCATGATGGCGTTGATCGCGGGCGTCAGCACCACGGCGAACATCGCACTGACGTAAACGAGCGTGAGCACATCGCGCAGACGCCAGGCCAGCGCCAGCGCCAGCATCACACCGAAGGCGAACAGGATGTGACCGCGGACGACGTTGGGGGCGCGCTGCTTCCAGGTGGGCGTTAAGTGCGGCAGGGCTTTCTCCTGAGCGTTGAGATGCGTTCGCCTCACTTTACACCTAGCGTAGCGCTGGTCTCGCCTGAATCATGCGCTAGCGACGCCGGGCTGGGGGCATATGCAGGCGGGCGAGCAGGGTGGTGACGGTCTCCTCGGTGGTGAGGTTGGCGGTGTCGATGGTGTGTTGCGCCAGGCGGCGGTAGATGGGTTGGCGGGCGAGGAAGCGCGCCTCGGCGGTGGCGGGGTCGGCCAGGTTTGGCCGGTCGGTCGCCCCGGGGTTGAGCGCCTGCATCATACAGCGGTCGAAGAGGGTGGGGAACGGCGCGTCCAGAAAGATGGTGGCGGTGGCCGGGGTCTGCTCGAGCAGAAGGCGGTTGGTGAGGATCTCCGGGGTGCCTCCGCCGAGGGCGAGGACGATGTTCTCGCGGCCGAGCGCGCAGGCGAGGGCCTGGGACTCAAACTGGCGGAAGTGGGCCTCCCCATGGGCGGCGAAGATGGAGGGGACGGCGAGGCCGGTGCGGGACTCGATGTAGGCGTCGAGGTCGAGGAAGTCCCAGCCGAGGCGGGCTGCCAGCAGGCGGCCGACAGTAGTCTTGCCGGCTCCCATGAAGCCGGTGAGGACGAGGCGGCGAATGTTTGCGGGTGGGCTCACGATATTGGCAGGCAGGGCATTCTGAGTTGCACTGGGTTCGACGGTCTGGACGTTCATTGAAAGGCTCCTTAGAAGGTACAACGGCGACTCAAGGTGCGAGAAGCAGATTCCCTTACGGGAATGACAACCAAAGCACAAAACAAGAGCCGCGACCTTTTGGGGTCGCGGCTCAGTGGAAGTGGCGGATGCTCTGAAAACGTTTTTATCTATTCAGAGATGCTCGCGCGCCCGACTGACCCGCTCCCCGCCACCAATAGCGGGGATAGGTAAAGGAGCCGGACTGGAACGAGCGCAGATTCATCCTGCTAAAAGGATTGCACGAGAGAGGAATAGGTTGCAAGAGAATTTAATCGATTTCCTTGACGCCGTCGGCTTCGGTTTCGAGCGGGACAAAGGCGGATTCTTCGCGGAGCTTGCTTTCGATCTTGGCCCAGACTTTGTCGCTCGGATCTTCGACGGGTTCGAACAGGCTGCGGGCGGTCTCAGCAATGGTTTCGAGGTCGCTGACGAGCGCGGCGCAGTCGGGATTCTGGGCGAGGAACTTCTGCAGCCGGGGGTCCTGACTGACCTTTCCGTCGCCGGTGGCGAAGAGTTCGGGGAGATAGTTTTCAAACTCTTCGGGCTTCAGGGTGTCGAAGTTGATTTCGTTGATGTCGCCGGGCTCACTCATTTCGTGGCCTCCGTGGCCACGTCTGGCTGGGGCGGCGGGCTCGGGTTACGGAGCAGTTCGCGAAGCCTGAGGCGGGCCTTGTGCAGTTGGGACTTACTGTTGCCTGTGGAGCAGTCGAGCATAGTGGCGATCTCATTATGCTCGAAGCCTTCAACATCGTGAAGGACGAAGACCATACGGTAGCCGGGGGGTAACGAGGCGACGGCGCGTTCCAGGGCGACGCGGTCGACCGATCCGGTGAGGACGGGGTCGCGGCTGCCGAAGTCGCGCTTGGGCGCATCCTCCTCGGAGGGGTTGATGGTCTCCTCGAGCGAAACGAGGTTGAGGCCTTTCTTGCGTAGTTGCATGAGGACAAGGTTGACGGTGAGGCGATGCAGCCAGGTGGAGAAGGCTGATTCGCCGCGGAAGCTGCCGAGCTTGCGGAAGAGGTGGAGGAACGCCTCCTGGGTCATGTCCTCGGCTTCAGAGACGTTGCCGAGCATGCGCAGGCAAAGGGTATAGACCCTGCGTTTGTGCAGGTTGTAGAGCTTGGAGAATGCCTCGGCGTCGCCATTCTTGGCGGCCTCGATGGCCTCAGCCTCCCCGGCGATGGGCGGATTGCGTTTGAAGAGCCCAGGGTTGGGTTTTGCGGGTGGTGCTTGCGTCATCAGTCTGCCTTCGCAACTCATTCTATTCTGGCTCCGGGATTACGGTGTCTCCGGACTCGCGCCTGTTTAGAGTCTAATGCATGCGCCGGGATTGATCCGTCTAGGAGGTTGGAGGTTGCAAGGGTCGAAAAGGTTGTGTCGGTCCACCGACATTGGTGCTAAATGGCTGTTCCCCGAAGGGTATACGAGGTCTCAGGCGCCGACAAAACGGGCGTAAAGGGAGCGCGCAACGGTGATGTCCGTGGTTCCCTGAACGATGGCGCGGCCGTCGGCGAACAGGGTGAGAGTGTGGGGCCCGCGGCGGAAGCGGAGCAGCAGGTCGTTGGAGCGGAGGTCTACGATGTCGGCGTGGGTTGCGAGGCGGGCCCGCATGGCGGCGAAGTCGACCGGGCGGTGGTGCTCGTGGATCTGGACGGAATCGCGGCCGCACAGGGTGATGTGGGCGCGATTCTGGCCGGCAAGGTGGGTGAAGGATCGCTGGCCGCAGACTTCGCAGCCGGGGCGCGGGCTGCCGGTGGCGATCTCGGAATGCTCCAGGCTTCCACTGCCGACCGGGTTCCACAGGTCGAAAGAGAGCAGAGTTCGGCGCATGAGGTGGGGCTGGCCGGTGAGGAACTTGAGCGCCTCGGTGACCTGGATGGAGGCGGCGAGGTTGACGGCGGTGGAGAGGATGCCGGCGGTGTCGCAGGTGTCCACGTTGCCGGAGGGCGGCTTGGGAAAGATGCAGGCCAGGCAGGCGGTGGGAGGAACAGTGGTAAGTGGTAAGTGGTCAGTGGTCAGAGAGAGCAGCGGCAGGATGTTCATGGTGGCGGCGTAGGCGCCGATGGCGGCGGCGTAGATCCAGGGCTTGCCCTGCTGCACGGCGAAGTCGTTGATGAGGTAGCGGGTTTCGAAGTTGTCGGTGGCGTCGAGAATGATGTCGACGGGCGGTCGCGCGTTTGCGTCGGAGCCTGAGAGGAGTTCGGCGATGTTGCCGGGGATGAGGTCGGCGATGTGGGCGTGGACCGTGACGCGGGAGTTGAAGCGGGCGATGTGGTGGCGGGCGGCCGCGGCTTTGGGGAGGCTTTCGAGCGCGTCGGCCTCGTCGAAGAGGACCTGGCGCTGCAGGTTGGAGGGCTCGACGAAGTCGCGGTCGATGAGGGTGAGCGTCCCGATGCCGGCGCGCGCGAGCAGCGAGGCGGACGCTGCGCCCATGGCGCCGCAGCCGACGATGGCGACATGCGACCGGGCGAGTCGCTGCTGGCCTAGTTCGCCGATGCCGGCGAACAGGACCTGGCGCGAGTAGCGGTCCTTATCGGCGATGGGGTCTGCGATGGTGGCGGGGGCAGGCGAGTTTTTTTCGAGCGAAGCTGGGGAGCGTGCCTCAGCATATTCGTTTAAACGCATCGTTCTTCGTAGTATAGAGAATTGGGCGTGCTCTTTCAGCGCGCTTGCAGGGTCTGACGTTTTGGCATCCAACAGTGGTATCGGTCAGAGGTGAGCACGGCATCGTGTGGCCCCTGGATTCGAAGATTTAGTCTCGGAGATTCAGTTTGCGACCCATAGGATTGTGTGAGGTCTGAGGTCGGCGGTTTGGCAGGGGTAGAAGGGGAAATTTCGTTGCGTGTTCCACTGGATGCGATGACTGGAAGAGCGACCGCGAAACATCCGCACGCGATGTGGGGTCTCCGGATGGTGTTCAGTTGCGGGCGGGCCCGGCATTTTGTCGGAGCGATTCTGATTCTGAGCGCGGGGCTGTTGGGCGTTGCTGAAGCGGGCGCGCAGGCTGCGCTGCCCCCAAGTCGGGAGATGCAGGCCGCAGACAAGACCCAGGCCGCCAATGAGGCGAAGTCAACGACGGTGGCATCCGCGAGCCTTTCGGCCTGGAAGGGGCTGCGTGTAACGAGGGTGGAGTTTCAGGGTGTGAGCTTCGATGCCAAGGACCCTCTGCCGGGCCAACTTCCGCAGCAGGCAGGCCAGCCGCTGGACCCGGCGAAGGTGACGGCCAGCGTCCGGCGGCTGTTTGCGAGCGGCAGATATCGCGACATCCGCGTAGACGGTGAACACGAGGGAAGTGGTGTCGCGCTGATCTACGTGGGGACTCCGCGCTACTTCGTGGGCCGGGTATCGATTGTAGGAGTGAAGCAGGAGCGCCTGGCCTCGCTGCTGGAGTACGCGACCAAGCTGCAGCCGGGGCGCGAGTTCAGCCAGGCGATGATCGCGACGGGTACGTACGGGGTGCGGGAGGCGCTTGCGAGCAATGGATACTTCGAGGCGACCATTACTGCGGCGACAACGGTCGACGACGCCGGCGGCCAGGTGAACGCGACTTACACGGTGACCATTGGGGCGCAGGCGCGCGTGGGCCTGATCACGGTTGGAGGCCAGGACCCGGGACTCACGGTCGACGAGGTGCGCAAGAAGGGAAAGCTGAAGCAGGGCAGCAAGGTGAACCGCGAGACGATCAGCAACGCGTTGACCAAATTGCGCTCGCAGTATCAGAAGAAGGACCGGCTGGAAGCGACAACGTCGCTGCGGAAGCAGACTTACAACGAGCCGCGCAAACAGGTGGACTACGACTTCAATGCGAACGAAGGGCCGCTGGTGAAGGTGGTGGTCGACGGCGTGAAGATGTCGAAGAGCCGTCTGAAGCTGCTTGTCCCGATCTACGAAGAGGGAACGATCGACTTGGATTTGCTGAACGAGGGGACTTATAACATCAAGGATTTCCTGTTCCAGTCGGGCTACTTCGACGCGACGGTAACGGTGAACGTGGTGGGCGAGGACACGCCGTCGGAGACCGTGGTCTATAGCGTCGTCAGGGGCGCGAAACACAAGGTTGGCGCGGTGACGATCGCGGGCAACCACTACTTCGACGCCGACCTAATAAAGGAGCGGATGCAGGTGCAGAAGGCCGACCTGTATCTGCGCCACGGGCGCTACTCGCCGGCGCTGATGAAGGCGGATGAGGGATCGATCCTGGCGCTCTACCGGGCCAACGGATTCAGCAACGCGGCGATCTCGAGTTCGACGAAGGACATCGACACGTCGAAGTCGGGAAAGAAATTGAAGGTGCCGGAGATTGCGGTGCTGCTGACCGTGACGGAAGGGCCGCAGCAGAAGTTTGGCCCGGTGACGATTGCTGGCGTGGCGAGCGACCGTGCGAAGGACGTGCAGGCGCTGCTGGACGTGCAAGAGGGCCAGCCCTACTCGCTGATTACGCTTTCCGGCGATCGGGACGCGATGCTTGGCTACTATCTGAGCCACGGTTTCGCGCAGGCCAAGATAGAGGTCAAGCAGCAGCCCGAGAGCGCCGATCCAACGAAGACCGATGTGATGCTGAACGTCACCGAGGGCGAGCAGGTATTTGTGGACCGCGTACTGCTGAGTGGAATCGTACACACCAGGCCGGCGGTGGTGGACAGGCAGGTGAAGGTCCATGCGGGCGATCCCCTGGATCAAAGCGCTCTGCTCGATACCCAACGCAGGCTGTATGGACTTGCCCTGTTCAACGAAGTGAATACGGCGGTGCAGAACCCTGACGGCGACGATCCGATGAAGAACGTACTGCTGCAACTGACCGAGGCGCGGCGATGGGATGTGACCTACGGATTTGGGTTGGAAGCGGAGACGGGCACACCGCCGACCGGCAAGATCAACCCGGCATCGGCCATTTTGCTGAATATTCCTCAGAATGCGGCCTATTCGCAGAACGGGAAGACGGGAGTGAGCCCGCGGGTTTCGCTGGACGTGAGCCGCATCAATCTGCACGGGACAGACAACTCGCTGACGCTGCATACGTCATACGGCTTGTTGGAAGAGGTGGCGACGCTGACGTTTCAGGATCCCCACTTCTTCGGCAAGCCGAACCTCTCCACCAGTATTTCGGGGGGCTACTCGAATGTGCAGAATATCTCGACGTTCCAGGCATCGACGCTGCAGGGCGACTATCGCATTACGCAGAAGGTGAAGCGGGCGGACACCTTCATCTACAACTTCGAGTTTCGCAGGGTTGCGGTGAATCCGGCCACACTCCAGGTAGCGTTCAACCTGATTCCACAACTCTCGCAGCCGGTGCGAGTGGGCGGCCCGGGCATCACGTGGTTCCACGATACGAGGGACCCCAGCCCGCTGGATGCGCAGCGCGGGTCGTACACGTCGGTGCAGGAGTTCTTCGCGTCGTCGAAGTTTGGTTCGGAGGCAAACTTCAACCGCTCGGACGTGACCAACTCTACGTATTACGCGTTCGGCAAGCACAAGTATGTGCTGGCGCGGAACACGCGGCTGGGATTTGAAACTACTTTTGGTGCGAATCCCAATGTCAGCAGCGCGAGTTGCGTGGGGTTGCTGCTTGATACAAATGCGACCTGCAACGCGGTGCCTCTTCCCGAGCGCCTGTACGCCGGAGGAGCGACGTCGCACCGCGGCTTTGGCATCAACGACGCGGGCCCGCGCGACTTGCAGACGGGCTACCCGGTCGGCGGGAACGCGGTCTTTGTGAACACCACGGAGTTGCGCCTGCCCTCTCCCACACTTCCGTACGTGGGCGACAGCGTGAGCTTCGTCTTCTTTCACGACATGGGGAATGCGTTTACGCACATCTCGGACATGTTTCCCAGCTTCACGCATTTTCATCAACCCGACCAGCAGAGCTGCGCGAACCTGTCGAGCGCGTTTGGGACGTGCAACTTCAACTTCTTTTCGCACGCGGTTGGTATGGGCGCGCGGTACAAGACGCCGGTCGGCCCGATTCGTGTCGATTTCAGTTACAACCTGAATCCGCCGGTGTATCCGGTGATTTATGACTTCAACGGTGCAGCGCCGTATGAAGGACAGGCGAGCCACTTCAACTTTTTCTTCAGCATTGGGCAGGCCTTCTGAACATGAGCACCAGACGACCCAAATTCGCGGACGACGTAGGCGCAGGAAGGATTGCGCCGCTGGCGATTCTGCTTGCGATTGCGATGCTGCCGGGTCACGCGCTTGCGTGGCAAGCGGCGGGTGGGCAGGGAACAGGAAGTGCAGTCGCCTCGGGCACGGGAGCGCGGATTTCGCTCGACCGGGTGGCTGCGATCGTCAATGGCGACCTGATCCTGGCGAGCGATGTTGAAGCGGAGGGGCGCTTTGCGGCGTTCCAGCCCTTCAGCCATCCCAAGCCGGCCTCGCAGGACGAGTTGATCAATCGCCTGATCGACCGCACCATGATTTTGCAGCAGATGGCGCTGCAACCGGAGTCGCCGGTCAGCGATGCGGAGGTCGACGCCGAACTGGTTACGCTGCGCAAGACCATTCCGAAATGCGCGGCCTACCACTGCGACACGGATGTGGGCTGGAAGAAATTTGTTGCGGATCAGGGCTTCGACATGCAGGAGTTGAGGGACCGCTGGCGGCTGCGCATGGCGGTACTGCGGTTTATCGAGGAGCGCTTCCGCATGGGGATTCGTATCTTGCCCGCCGACATCGACGACTACTACCAGAAGACGATGATCCCGGCGTACGAGAAGGAGAAGATGGCGCCGCCGGCGGAGGCCACGATCGCGGACCGCATCCAGGAGATATTGTTGCAGCAGCAGGTGGACAAGCTGCTGGATGACTGGCTGACCTCGTTGCGCGCGCAGGGCAGCGTACGCATCTTGAAGCCCGGAGAGGAGGCGCCATGAGCACGGACAACCAGCCCATCGACGACAACCAGCCCACTGGCCCCGGCCCGACGGGCGCGGACAATCCCATGCCGATGCGCAGGGACTCGGAGCCGGAGCCGACGCCGGTGAAGAAGCGCAGCATCGTGGGACATATGAGCCGGGCCATGGCGTGGTTCACCGGCGGCGTGCTGACACTGATCATCGTGACGGTGATCGGCCTTTCCTGGTACACGATGACCGACGATTTCCAACGTCGCGTCGGCAGGGAGATTGTCTCGGTTCTGGAAGATGCGACCGGCGGCCGGGTAGAGCTCGGCGGCATGAGGTTCAGCCTGTGGCATCTGGCCATCGAGGTGGATGGTCTCGTGATTCACGGGCTGGAAGGGCCGGGCGAAGCGCCGTACCTCTCCGCGGACAAGATACTGGTGCGGGTGAAGATCACGAGCTTGTTCGCGCACGCGACGGGCACGGGGGAAGCGTCTCACATTCGGTTGAATCTGCTGCGGGTCGAACATCCGCAGGTGCATTTGATCATCGACAAGGATGGCAAGACGAACCAGCCTGTGCCGAAGCATCCGTCGACGAGCAAGGAGCCGCTGCAGGATACGCTGCTTGACTTGCGCGCGCGCGAGGCGCAGGTGGTGAACGGCGTTGCGTTGTTGAATGATCGGGCGATCCCGTTCGACATGGCGGCGCGTGATCTGAATACCGAGGTGCATTACCTCAGGGCGACCGACCGCTATGGGATCATGATCGATCTGAACGACCTGCGGACGAAGATGGACAAGCAGCCGGAGGCGCAATCGAAGCTCCATCTGGAGGGCGAACTCGGGCGCGACGTAGCGGAGTTGACGAAGTTCGAGTTCGATTCAGGTAAGGCTTCGGTGCTGCATGCAACGGCGACGCTCCACCATTTTGCGCAGCCCGATTGGCAGACCGCGGCGAATGGGACGCTCGAGCTGAAGCAGGTGTCCGTGTTGACGGGGGCGGAAGGGCTCACCGGTGGGACGGCCGAGCTTGTGGCGAAGGGACATAGCTGCGCGGTATCGCCGGCGGCGGCGCAGGCGCGTTCCCGCTTCTGGCCGCGGAAGAACCCCGCGACTCCTGCGAAGCCCGGCACGGCGTCGCCGCCGCAAGATGCGGAGTGCAAGGCGGGCTACCTGGTGGTGGGCAACGCGAAGTTGCATGGCGCGGGCTACGAGAATGAAAACGTGCGGCTGCACGATGTGGACGGAGGCGCGCAGTTTCACATCACGCCCAGCGAGCTTCTGCTGACCGCGATGTCCGGCTATCTTCCGGGAGGTGGATACGCGACCGGCGACCTGCGCATCGCAAACTGGCTGGGCGAGGCACCCGCAGTCGTGGCGAAGTCTGTCACCACGGCGGCTGCGGTGAATACCGCGAACGATACTGCGGTCTCCATGAATTCGAGGCCGCCGGTGCATGCTCCGACGACGTCTGCGGCAGTCACGTCGCACGCCTACCTGGTCGCACAAGTCAATGCGATTCCACTGCGCACCATTATGGAGGCCACCGAGACGAAGAGCTATGGCGATCTCGGCTTTGATACCGCGGTAACGGGCCCGGTGAATGTGGAGTGGGGTGGGCCGGAGAAGGATGTTGCGGACACGGTTCAGGTGGACGGCGATCTCAAGTTCCGTCCAACCGGCGTAACGCGCAAAGGAGCGCTCAATAACGTCCCCGTCACCGGCGAGGCACTAGCCCATTACGACGGCAAAAGAGAAGTGGTGAACATCCAGCACGCGATTTTTCTGACGCCACAGTCGTCGACCGAGGTGACCGGCGTCCTGGGCGTGAATGAAGGTGATCCTCTCACTGATCTAAAGACGGACATGACAGTGCGCGACCTAGGCGAATTCGACCAGTTACTGCAGACGCTCGACTTCGAGGCAAACGGCAAGAAGGGAACGGCGGCGATCCCGGTGGTGTTGCATGGCGGGGCAGTGTTCCATGGGACGGTGATGGGCCGAGCGGTAGATCTGGACTGGAAGGGCCACTTCCAGGGCACGCAACTCGAAGTAAAGCTGGGCACTCAACTCGACACGCTGATCGACTCAGTGGTGGCGGACGCGGAGTACTCGTACGAAGGCGGACTGCTGGTCGCCAGTTCGACGATCAAGCGCGGCGACGCGGTGCTGAATGTCGCAGGCAGCATGAAGCCGCGCAAGGTGCTCTCGCGCAGAGGCGTTGCGGATTATCTGTGGGACGGTGGCACGGGTGTGAATGCATCGGTGCAGCTTGCCAATGCGAGCGTCGTCGATGTTCTTCAGATCGCTGGGCAGCAACAGAAGCTTCCGGTCACGGGGACGATCGCGGTCAACGCGAAGACGTCGGGGACGCTCGAAAACCTCAATGGCGACGGCAAGATTACGCTGACCAAGGGGGTCGCGTATGGCGAGCTGTATGACTCCGCGGTGGCAAATCTCTCCATTCAAGGCCAGAAGTTTGAGGCTACGCAGGCGGTGCTGTCGCTGCATGGGGCTCGTATCACCGGCAACGGCGGCTATGACTTGCATACGAAGCATCTGCATGGGCACATCGAGGGCGACAACCTGGTGCTGTCGAGGTTTCAGACCTTCGCGAAAGCCAGGCCGGACGCGGATGGAACGCTGACGCTGGCAGCAGACGCGAATGGCACGATGGAGCAGCCCGGCTTGAAGGCCAAGGTGAAGCTGACCAAAGTTTCGGTTGGCGGCAAGGCGATTGGCGAGCTTTCGGCGGATGTGCATAGCGAGGATAGCCTGCTGCTGTACACGGTGCAGTCGAAGCTGGTCGGCGCACAGGTTGATGGCTCGGGGCGGACGCGGCTGACGGGCGACTACGAGACGCAGGCAAAGGCGAATGTGTCGGGGCTGGACATTGGAACGGTCGTCGCGTTGTTCAGTACTGGGAGCATCAAGGCGCAGTCGACGCTAGGCGGTGTGGTGACGGCGAGCGGCCCCCTGAAGACGCCGACGAAATTAAGTGGCACAGCGGAGTTGAACGACTTCGACGTAAAGCTGGAAGGCGTCGAGTTGAAGGCCGCGGGACCGCTGCGGGTGAGCCTGAAGAATGGGATCGCGACGCTCGACCAGGTGCATATCACGGGGCAGGACACGGACATACTGGCGAGCGGCACGGTGCAGGCGTTCGGCGCCACGGAGCCGAACGGCGGCAAGTTGGATGTGAAGGCCAACGGGAGCGTGAGCATGGCGATTGCGCACACGCTCGATCCCGACATCCTTTCAAGCGGGAAGATGGAGTTCACGATTACGGCTGGCGGGCTGTTGAAAAAGCCGTCGCTGACTGGCAAGGTGCAGTTCGACAACGTGAACGCTGCGATGGATGGGGTCCCGAACGGACTGAGTTCGATGAACGGTACGTTGATCTTCAATGAAGATCGCCTGCAGGTGGAGAGTCTGACGGCGATGACGGGCGGCGGCCAACTGAAGATCGGCGGCTTCCTGACCTACAAGAATGGCGTGTATGCCAACCTCACGGGGACCGGTGACGTGGTCCGCGTTCGCCTCTATGGACTGAGCGCGACGGCGAACACGAGCTTGACGCTCCAGGGCACTCCGCAGAACCTGCTGTTGAGCGGCAACGTGTTGATCACGCGCTTCGGCGTCGGGCCGAACGTGGACTTCGCGGCGTTCTCGTCGGTGGGCGGAGTGAGTACGCCGCCGGAACCAAACGCCGCTTCGAACAAGATCGCAATGAACGTGCATGTGACCAGTTCGCCGCAACTCGACTTCCAGAACACCTACGCCAAGCTGGCCGGCACGATCGACCTGACGGTGGGCGGCACCGTCGCCGAGCCATCCATCCTGGGGCGCATCCAGATCACGGATGGAAGCGCGACCTTTGCCGGCACGAAGTACGAGTTGCAGCGCGGAGACGTGTATTTCAGCAACCCGGTGCGCATCGACCCGACGATTGACATCAACGCGACCGCGCGGGTGGAGACCTATGACGTTACGGTGGGCCTGCAAGGGACCATGAGCAACCTGAAGCCCACGTACCGATCGGAGCCCCCGCTGAGCGAGGCGGACATCTTCGCGCTGCTCGCCCTGGGCCGCACCCAGGAAGAGGCGCAACTCTACCAGGAGCAGGAGGTGCAGCAGGGCGCCAATCCCACCACCAGCGCGCTGCTGGGGGGTGCGCTGAATGCAACGGTCAGCAACCGCGTCGGCAAGCTATTCGGGGGCGGCACGGTCAAGATCGATCCGGCGTTTGTCGGCACGCTGGGCAACTCGACCGCGCGGATCACGGTGCAGAAGCAGCTATCGCGGCAGCTCTCGGTGACCTATGCGACCAATGTGAACTCCACGGCGCAGCAACTGCTGCAGGCGCAGTATGACCTGACTCCGAATGTGGCGCTGGTGGTAGCACGCGACGAGTCGGGCGTTTTCAGCGTGGTCTACAAGATCCGGCGGCGGTATCGGTAAGGCTTGCTGCGTGTCCTGGAAATTCGTGGGAGAAACAAAACATCTGGTGTGCAACTGCGTTTAAAGAAATGGCATCGGAGTCTCCAGGCCTGGGTGTGGGCTGTGAGCCGAGCAAGCCCAGGCACGGGTTCCGATCGCGGAGGAGGAGATTCTTATGTTCAGGAGAGAACGCCTGCTTTGTGCGGGCATCGTTGTGTTGAGCGGCATGTTTCTGTTTGGGGTGGTTCCTGGTGGAGTGAGGCCGGCGTTCGCCGACAGCGCGAACGACTCCCAAATTCAGCAGGACATCCATAAGGCACTGGACAACAAGAGATTCCAAAATGTGTCCGCCACGGTACAGGGTCCCAATGTCACGCTTACCGGAACTGTCGATCTGTATGCGGACAAAGAAGACGCGGACAGGCGCATCCACCATGTGAAGGGAGTGAAGTGGGTCGACAACGATATTCGGGTTGCCGGGTCCTCGGTTGAGGATGTGACGCTGCGCAACAAGCTGGCGGAGCAACTCAGCTATGACCGCGTGGGATACGGGACGACTGCGTTCAACTCGATCACAATCGGCGTGCACAACGGAGTCGTGACGCTGGGAGGCACGGTGTACGGGCCGCCGGACAAGGACTCGGCGATCAGCCTGGTCGCCCATACTCCAGGCGTCAAGGACATCATCGACAACCTCGAGGTTGCACCTGTATCGCCGATGGACGATCGGCTGCGGCTGCAATTGGCGCGCGCCATCTATGGGGCGCCGGAACTGCAGAAATATGCGCTGGACCCGGCGAAACCGATCCGCATTACCGTGGTCAATGGCCATGTCACGTTGTCCGGAGTGGTCGATAGCAAAATGGATCACGATGTCGCGGGCATTCGCGCAAACAGCGTTCCCGGCATATTCAGCGTTGCGAACGAACTGCACGTTGAGGGGCCGCAGCCGGGCAAGTAGTTGACCATCGAGTTGTAGCGGAAAGAGGCTGCGCGTGAGCGAGGATCAGATTCGCTGCATGCGCGGTCTCTTCTCCTTTAAGATGGAAGAATGGGGAACCCGTGGAAAAGTACTCGGCTGACGCTGGAGATGATCAAGTGGGAGCACTCGATCTTCGCGCTGCCGTTCGCGCTGACTGGCGCGGTGCTGGCGGCAGGTGGCTGGCCTCGGCTGCCCGCGCTGTTCTGGATTGTGGTGTGCATGATCTCTGCGCGCTCGGC
This sequence comes from Granulicella sp., assembly GCA_003133205.1. Next base: position 31,669 of record PKWK01000250.1, read on the forward strand.
TGCGATGGCGTTCAATCGGCTGGTTGACGCACGGCTGGACGCGGTGAATCCGCGCACCGCGATGCGCGCGTTGCCGACTGGAACGCTGAATGCCGGCTTTGTCGCAGGATTCGTCGTGGTCTCCTCCGCCATGTTCCTGGTGGCCGCTGGCATGCTGAACCGGCTGACGCTGGAGCTTGCGCCGCTGACCCTGGCGGTCCTGCTGGCCTACAGCTACATGAAGCGCGTGACTCGCTGGTCACACCTGGTGCTAGGGCTGTCGCTGGGCATTGCGCCGTCGGCTGCGTGGATCGCGGTGCGCGGATCGCTGGACCCGCGAATCGCGGTGCTGTCCGCGGCGGTGCTGCTGTGGGTGGGCGGCTTCGATGTCCTGTATGCGTGCCAGGACTTCGAGCACGATCGTGCGGCTGGCCTGAACAGCGTGCCCCAGGCGTTCGGCCTCGTGGCGGCCTTCTGGATTGCGCGCGCGATGCACCTGGGGATGCTCTGCTTGCTGTTCTGGCTGGTGCGGCTATTTGGGCTGGGCCCTCTTGCGATGGCGGGAGTGGGCACGGTCGCTGCGCTGCTGCTGTATGAACACAGCATCATCTCGCCGCGCGATCTGCAACGCATGAATGCAGCATTCTTCACTCTGAATGGACTGATCTCAATCGCGTTTTTCGGATTCTTTGCGGCGGACGTCCTGCTGCACAAATGAGAGGGCCCACGGGAAGTGGACCCTCTTGGGACAGAAGTATAGACGGGCAGGGAGAGAAATCGAGATTACGCGGAACGCTTGTGCTCGCGCTTGATTTCGTCTGCCTTCGAGGTGACCGCGTTCTTGACGTTCTGCGCGGTTGAGGTGATCTTCGCGCGAACGTCGTGTGCATGAGAATCCGCGTCGGTCTGGGCGGCGTCCTTTGTAGTTCCCCAGGCTTCTTTGGTGGCGCCCTTTACCTGGTCGGCGGTTCCGGAGTTGGCGAGCTTGGAGCTGCCAATCGCTTCGCCGACGGACTGCTTGACTTTACCCTTGAGTTGATCGAATTTTCCTTCTGCGGTATCACGATTCATCGCCGAACTCCTGTGGTTCTCTACTGTTGGGACCCGGACAGGTCGCAGTTGCGGCTCAGCCCGGGCAAGAAATGTCTATACCGCCCGTCTGCCCGAAATCAGGTTGAAGATGATGCTGATGACGACGAGGATAAGGAGGAGATGAATCCAGGCCCCGACGGTGTAGACGCCTACTACTCCGAGCAGCCACAATACAAGCAGAATGACGGTGATAGTCCAAAGCATTTTTCTTCTCCTGAGACCTGCACGGCTATGTCTTCTGCCACAGGTCTGTGTATAACCAACTGCGGACCGTCCATGTGGTAAGTTGCGTGGTACTGGTGTGGGGTTGCCAATTGCGCGGTAGAAATGATTTTCCGGTGTTGTGCGGGGGTTGCCTGTGAAGGTCGCGATTCAGGGAGAACTGGGTTCAAACAGTCACATGGCGGCGCTCGCGATGCTGCGCGACGAGGGTGGCGCGGACGTGGAGATCGCTGCATGTGCCACGTCGGCTGAGGTTTTTGAGCGCGTCGTGTCGAGCTCTGTCGAGGCAGCGGTGCTGCCGATCGAGAACAGCCTGCATGGTTCGGTCGCGGAGCACTACGATCTGCTGCTGGCCCAGCCGGTTCGGATTGCGCGCGAGAGCCTGCTGCGAGTGCGGCACAACCTGATCGTGCGGCCCGGCGTTGCGCCCGCGGATGTAAAACGCGTGATGTCCCATCCGGTTGCGCTCTCGCAATGCCGCAACTGGCTGGCTGCTCATCCCTGGTTCGAAGTGGTGAACTTCTATGACACGGCCGGCAGCGTGAAACACCTGATGGCGGAGCAGCTCGACGACACGGCCGGTATTGCCCCGGAGTTGGCCGCACGCCAGTACGGCGCCGAAGTGTTGATTGCCGGGATTGAGGACCACGCGGAGAACTTCACGCGGTTCCACCTCATGGTGCCGGAGAGTCTATGGGTACCGGCGGCCGGTTCGAACAAGGCGAGCCTTGCGTTCAGCGTCGANNACCTGACCAAGATCGAGTCGCGTCCAGTCCCGGGAATGCCGTGGGAGTACGTGTTCTTTGTGGATTTGCGGTTCGATTCGGCGGCGCAGATCGATGGCGCGCTGGCCCAACTCGCCAGCCATTGCCATATGGTCCACGAGCTTGGGCGCTACGTTGCGGCCTAGGGCGTCAGTCCTTCGAGAGGCTCGGAGTAACTCGGCAGCGGAGGAGGTGGCGGGGCTGGAGTAAAGGCGACGCGATGGCGGTGCAGCAGCCAGAGGATCACTCCAAGGCCGGCCATCACCAGCACGGAGAAGAAGATGATCGCGCCGGTGGAGGCGAAGGGGTTCGGAGCCGCATACTGACCGGCATACATGCTCGCATTGAATGCGTCCATATACGTATGGAACTGCCGCGCGCCCCACGGCGTCAGCAGAACGGCCATGTTGATCGGGCAGAGGACGGACAAGGCGAACACGGCGATGCGGGCTTCCTCGCGTAAGCGGTAGAGGCCGTAGCCGACGGCAAAGGTGAGGATCCCTAGAATCGCATAGACACAATGCGCAGTCAGGCCATACATGATGAATCCGAACAGGAACATCGGGAACGGAAGGAAGACATAGAGCAAACAGAACGGCCCGTAGATCAGGTAGAGCCAGCTGATGACCGTGATGGCGGTAGGGCGCGGCCTCCCCGTACTGGTGTTGGGAGGGCCGACGCTGACAGGCGCGCTCAGGAGGAACAGCGCACGCGTCTTCGCCAGGTTGTAGTAAACCAGTAGCGCAACGCCGAGGGCGGTCACAACACCGTAGAACGCGCCGGTGACGAAGAAGATAATGCGCATCATGCCCGGATCGGCGGCGGGTTGATTGCCCGCAGCCGGCATGGCAGGCATCAGAAAGGGCATGGCGAAAGACGTCACCATGGACATTCCGCCAAACGCCGCCATCAGCCCCGCGATCACCAGGATTGAATACCGTGCCCAGGAGCGCAAACGGACGAGGCCGATCAGAGTCAAAATGAACCAGACGGCGAACGCCGCCGCGAACACCGACATTCCAAACATGAGGGCAGGCATCATCGAAGGTGGAAAAGGCTGAGGACCCGCAGAGGGGGGCATGCCCTGCTTGAGGACAATGAACCCCACGGCGATCATCAGGACAGCGAAGAGGAGCTGGAGGGCCGCCATCAGGCCGAGCAGGATTGCGGTGAGAACGACGGGAATTGGCCGCTTCATAGTGGCGCCAGTATACGCGCGGCCCAGATGGGCTCCAGTTTTATTTGTGATTGAAGATAAAGGGTTTCCGGGCCGATGACGGGGACGTGGAAGGCGGCATCCAATAGGAGTCTGGGCGTGGGGATGCGGATTGCGACTTTGGCGATGCCTGACGCATCCAATGTAGGAAATATGATATAAGGACACTCAAGGATTACCCAAATGGCAAGTGACTTCGTAAGTGTAATCAAGCCAAGCGCAGTAAAGTCTTCCGACGATCCCATCGACGTTCCCACCGCGGGACGTCCGATTCCGGTGCTGCCGGTGCGGGATACTGTGCTCTTTCCCCATGCGGTTCTGCCGTTGACGGTTGGACGGGAGAGCTCCATCCTACTCATCCAGTCGCTCGGCGAGGAGAAGACGATCCTGGTGGTCGCGCAGCGCGATGCGCGCCAGGATGCGCCCCAGGCCGCCGACCTGCACCACGTCGGCACCCGCGCGACTGTGCATAAGGTTGTCAAGATGCCGAACCAGAGCCTCTTTGTGTTTACCGAGGGCAACGAGCGCGTGCGGCTCGGCGACTTCGCGCAGATCAGCCCGTTTCTGACGGCCGAGTGTGAGGTGGTCGAAGAGATTGAGCCGCCCGCCTCGCCGGAGACGGAGGCGCTGCAGCGCAACGTGGTGAGCCAGTTCCAGCAGATTGTAAGCTCGTCGCCGACGCTGTCGGACGACCTGCAGACCATCGCCATCAACATCGACGAGCCGGGGCGCCTGGCGGACTTCATCGCGTCGTCGCTGCCGTTCCTCACTACGACCGACAAGCAGGAGTTGCTGGAAACGCCGGATATCTCCGCGCGCCTGGAGCGCATCAACAAGCACCTTGCGAAGGAACTTGAGGTGCAGCAACTGCGCAACAAGATCCAGACCGAGGTGCAGGATTCGGTGCAGTCGTCGCAGCGCGACTACTATCTGCGCGAGCAACTGAAGGCGATTCAGAAGGAGCTTGGCGACCTCGACGACTCGCAGAAGGACATCGCCGAATTGAAGGAGAAGATCGAAGCCGCGGGCATGCCCGAGGAGACCAAGAAGGACGCGCTGAAAGAGCTTGGCCGGTTGAGCCGCATGAACGCGATGGCGGCCGACTACTCGCTGACGCGCAACTACATCGAGTGGCTGGCGGTGCTGCCGTGGTCGAAGTCTTCGGCGGGCGAGGTGGACATTCTGCGCGCCAAGGAGATCCTGGACGAGGACCACTACGGCCTGAAGAAGGTGAAGGACCGCATCCTCGACTACCTCTCGGTGCGGCGGTTGAAGCCGGACATGAAGGGGCCGATCCTGTGCTTTGTCGGGCCTCCGGGCGTGGGCAAGACCTCGCTTGGCCGCAGCGTCGCGAAGGCGCTGGGGCGCAAGTTTGCGCGCATCTCGCTGGGCGGAATGCACGATGAGGCGGAACTGCGCGGACATCGGCGGACCTACATCGGCGCGCTGCCAGGGCAGGTGATTCAGAACCTCAAGCGGGTCGAGACCAACGATCCGGTGTTCATGCTGGACGAGGTCGACAAGCTTGGTCGCGACTTCCGCGGCGACCCCGCGAGCGCGTTGCTCGAGGTGCTCGATCCGGAGCAGAACAATACGTTCCGCGACAACTATCTCGACCAGCCGTTCGACCTGTCGAAGGTGCTGTTCATCTGCACCGCGAACCAGCTTGATCCGGTTCCGGCGCCGCTGCTCGACCGTATGGAGATCATCGAGCTGACCGGCTACACCGAGGAGGAGAAAGTCGCGATCGCGACCAAGTACCTGATCCCGCGGCAGACCAAGGAGAACGGCATCGATCCGGCGCTGATCGAGTTCACCCCGGAGAGCATCGCGCAGATTGCGCGGCACTACACGCGGGAGGCGGGCGTGCGCAAGCTGGAACAGCAGATCGGCACGATCTGCCGCAAGCTGGCGCGGCGCATCGCCGAGGGCAAGCCGGAGAAGCTGGTGATCACCAACGAGGTCATCGTTGAGTTCCTTGGCGGGATCAAGGTGCGCGTCGATACGGAGATCGCAGAGCGCACCAAGCGGGCCGGAGTTGCGGTCGGCCTGGCGTGGACTCCTGCGGGCGGCGACGTGCTGTTCATCGAGGCCAACCGCATGAAGGGCAAGGGCACCTTCACCATCACCGGCCAGATCGGCGATGTGATGAAGGAGTCGATGCAGGCCGCGCTGACGTGGGTGCGCTCGAACGCGAAGTCGCTGGGTCTGGATGAGGATCTGCTGAAGGACTCCGACCTGCACATCCATGTGCCGGNNGGTGCATCCTCTGCTGGCGATGACGGGCGAGATCACGTTGAGCGGGAACGTGCTTCCGGTGGGCGGTATTAAGGAGAAGTTCCTTGCGGCCAAACGGGCCGGCGTGCGCGACGTGATCCTGCCAACGGACTGCGAGCAGCAGGTCGATGAGGACCTGTCGGCGGACCAGATCGAAGGCGTCACGATCCACTATGCGAGCCGCATCGAGGATGTGCTGGCGGTCGCGTTGCCGAAGTCGGCTCGCGAGGCGGTTCGGGACGAAGCGGTGCGCGAGGAAGTGCTCAGCGCAGTGAGTTGAACCACGCAGGATGATGACAGATAGCAGGCGGTCACGAGGATTCGTGGCCGCCTTTTGTGTCGTTACGGCGCCTTGTAGACGGTGGATCGGGTGAAGTCGGTTGTGCCGCCGATGACTGCACCAATCGCGCCGCCGCCAATGCCAAAGACTGCAGTGATCGCCCCGCGCAAGAAGTTGGGGCCAAAGAAGCCACTATTGTTGTTGGTTCCAGCGGCGAAGCCGATGATGGCGCCAGTGCCGCCACCGATTGCAGTTCCCACCAGCGCGGATCGACCGCGGTGCGGGATCTTTATGGTCAGAATATCTGTCCGCTGGAAGACGATGTCTTTCGCCTGGGCGCACGTTAGCGAGTCGTCATCCACGCTCTTAAGCTTGCAGTTGAGGCGGCTTTTCCTCGCTTTTACATTGATGGACGTTCCGACGGGCAGCGCTTGGACGTGTTGCCAGTTAGAGCCTGCAGGAGGCGCTGGCGGAGCTTGCTGTTGTGCGACCGCACAGAACACCGGTGCGAGCAGGAAGGACAGAAGCATCGTTCGGATCAAAGTAGGGCTCCTTGTGATCTCTAGCTACGTGGCCTGTTTTTCGATGGTGTTGGTGTAGCGGGTGACTATAGTGGTTCGCGCGGTACCAGTCCAGCAGAAAGTTGCCCGACCGGTCTCGTTCGGTGTGAGGACGATGGAAACAGACGTGTGGGTACGCAGTGGTGGGATACGAGGCGTCTAAGTGACCATGCTGACGATTGGGCACTCGACGCTTCCGATCGAGATCTTTCTTGAGGCGCTCCGGCAGAACGGATGCAGCACGCTGGTCGATGTGCGGAGCATTCCGCGCTCGCGCCGGAATCCGCAATACGAACAACCGGCTCTGTTTGCGGAGCTGGAACGCGCCGGGATCGGACCGGTCTGGCGCAAGGGGCTGGGCGGTCTTCGCCATCCGCTGCCCCGCGATAGGAGCGTTAATGATGGCTGGCGGAACGAGAGCTTCCGTGGCTACGCCGACTACATGCAGACGGAAGAGTTCGCCGTCGAGATTGCATGGCTGATGGGCCTGCCGAGTTTTGGCAGCGTCGCGGTGATGTGTGCCGAGGCGGTCCCATGGCGGTGCCACCGGTCGCTGATTGGCGATGCTGTGCTGGCGCGAGGCGGCGCGGTGGAGGATATCTTCGTTACGCCCGCGGGGAAGACCGAGCGGCGTCCGCATACGATGACCCGGTTTGCGCAGGTTGAGGGGACTCGGGTGTGGTATCCGGCCGAGACGCCGGGACTTTTCGATACGCCCTAGGCGGCGCGCAGGGTATTCTGAGCGAGTGCGGGTAAAGGTGCTGTACTTTGGCGTGTTGCGGGATGTGTTCGGCGTCTCGGACGAGGTGGCCGAGTTGCCGGACGGTGCGACGGTGGGCGAGTTGCTAGGACTTTTGCGCGGGCGAACGTCTAACAAATCGATGGGTAGCGTGGCGGAATCCGGTCTGGATGAGCGGTTGTGGCGGAGTCTCGCGGTGGCTGTCAACCGGGAGTATGAATCGCCGTCTATAGTGCTGCGCGACGGCGATGAGGTTGCGCTGCTTCCTCCAGTAAGCGGCGGGCTACTACGCGCACGAGAGCGAGTGCTATGAGGGTTGAGATTGTGGATGCGCCGATTGCCGCGGAGGCGATTGTCGCGGCGATGAAGGCCGGCGGCGATGGCGCGGTGTGCGTCTTCGACGGCATTGTGCGCGACAACACGCGCGGGCGGCCGACCATGTACCTCGACTACGAGGCCTATCGCGAGATGGCGCTGGAGCAGATGCAGCGGCTGGCGGCGGAGGCGGTGGCGAAGTTCGGTGTGCGCGATGTGGCGCTGGTGCATCGGCTGGGGCGGTTGATGGTGGGCGAGACGAGTGTGCTGATCGTGGTTGCGTCGGCGCACCGCGCGGTGGCGTTCGACGCGTGCCGCTGGCTGATCGATACGCTGAAGAAGACGATTCCCATCTGGAAGAAGGAGACCTTCGCGGATGGCGCGGTGTGGGCCGATGGAGAGCCGTTTCCGGATGAGCTTGTTGCCGACCGGAGAGGTGCGGCGGAATGAAGACGGCTGCGGCATTGGTGGTGACCTTTCTTTGGTTCGTGCTTGCGGTTGCGCCGGTTCAGGCGCAGGAGACACAGGCTGAGCCGAATCCGAATCTGCCCGTGCCGGCGCAGACGAAGGATTCGCAGCCCAGCACGACGCAGAAGACTCCCGCTCCGATCGAGCGACGGGCGTCGAAGCCGACGGCGGGCTCGTTGGGGCAGGTTGCTGGACCGCTGGACAAGACTGGAGCTCCGCAGACATCGGGGCAGACGGAGCAGCCGGTGAATCGGGGCGGCGAAGTCGAGACCATCAAGGTGCGGACGCGGTTGGTGAACGTGGCGCTGAACGTGGTGGACACGCACGGCTCGCCGGTGGGCGGCTTCGAGAAGAAGGACTTCCAACTCTTCGAGGACGGCAAGCCGCAGACGATTGCGGTGTTCGAGCGTGAGGCGACGAGTCCTCTGTCGATCGTGCTGGCGATCGACGAGAGCGGGACGATTGAGACCAGCGAGCGGCTGGAGCGGCAGGCGGCGAAGAACTTTGTTCGCGCAATCCTTCGCCAGCAGGACGAGATTGACCTGATGGACTTCTCCGACACGGTGCGCGAGGTGGTGCCGTTTACCAACCAGGCGAAGCGCATCGAGCAGGGGCTGGGCGCCTTGCAGCGCGGTGACGAGACGGCGCTCTACAACGCGATCTACCTGGCCAGCCAGCGGCTCTCTTCGAGGGCGGGCGCGGTCAACCAGCGGCGGGTGCTGGTGGTGATCTCGGACGGCGGCGACTCGATCCTCGGCGGCGAGAAGTACGAGCAGGCGGTGGAAGCGGCGCAGCGCGCGGGGGCGATCATCTACTCGATCATCATCGTGCCGGTGGCGGCGGATGCGGGGCGAAATACGGGCGGCGAGCACGCGCTGATCCAGATGTCCGAGGACACCGGCGGCAAGTACTACTACGTTGAAGACCCGGCGGACCTGGGGCCGGCCTTCAGCCATGTTTCGGACGACCTGCGGACGCAGTACCTGCTGGGGTACTACGCGCCCGAGCAGGGAGGCGACAATGCGTTCCGGCGGATCAAGGTGAATCTGACGGATGCGGGGCGCGGCGAGGGATTCTCGCTGCGGTATCGGACGGGATATTACGCGGACGCAAAGTGAGTACTTCGTACCGTTCTCGACGCTTCGCGTGGGGGAAGGCATTTTTTCCCAGGGGTATTGGTAGAGAAGTGAAATGATTGCAGCCATTTCGCGGGCCTATGGTGCCTGCGAGTCGGGGAGCCGGTAATTTGATCGAACTCTGAAGGCGGACCGTGCGTAGTGGTGTGTATTATGACGAATCCTTTGGTTGAGAAGAGGGTGTTTGGCGCGGCTGGGTGGGTGGTGGTTGCGGTGTTGGTGGTGGGGTTGGTGGTGCGGCCGGCGGTGGCGCAGGCCGCGCGGGATATCACGGGGACTTGGCAGGGCACGTTGCCGAAGGGCAAGGGGCAGCGGATCGTCGTTAAGATCGCAAAGAATGGTGCGGGTTGGCGCGGGGTGGTGTACAACCTGGACTCCGATCGGGCGTTCGACGGGTGGGCAACGACGCAGATGAGCCTGCAGGGGGCGGAGCTGCGGTTTGCGATTGCGACGATTGATGCGAGCTACGAGGGGAAGCTGACCGAGGATGGGAAGACGGTGGCAGGGAGCTGGACGGCAAGCGGCAAGCCGTTCTCGCTGGCCCTGGCGCGCGCGAACGGCGGTGCCGAGTGGGAGATTCCGAGCGCGAGTAAGCCGATGGCGAAGGATGCGGATCCGGACTGGGAAGCGGCAACGGTGCGGCCGAGCGATCCGAACGACACAAACTCCGGGTTTCACCTGGATGGGAGGCGGATTTTTATTGAGCGGGAGACGGTGGAATCGATGCTTGTGCTGGGTTACGGCATGCACAAAAGACAGATTGTGGGCGCTCCGGATTGGGCAGTGAACGAGCGCTGGGATGTGAAGGGTGTTCCTGACCTGCCGGGCCAGCCTGGCCTGAAACAGTTCCAGGGGATGGTGCGAAAGGTGCTGGCGGAGCGGTTCGGGTTCCAGTCGCATACGGACACCCGGGAGTTGACCGCGTATGTCCTGATGGTGGGGAAGGGCGGAGCAAAGCTGGCGAAGAGTGCCGGCGATCCAAATGGACCGATGAACGAAAGTGACCAGGGCAACAGCGGGCAAAGGACGCTGGAGGTGACGAACGCGTCGCTGTCGGACTTCGCGCTGGTGATGAAGTTCTTTCTTGACCGGCCGATGGTGGATCAGACTGGGCTGGCGGGGAAATACGACTTCCGGTTGAAGTGGACTTTCGACGAAGCCAAGGCGCCGACCGACGGCAGCGCGGCGCCGAGCGTGTTTACTGCGATCGAGGAACAGATGGGGCTGTAGCTGGAGTTGGCGAAGGCACCAACTGAGGTGCTGGTGGTGGACAAGGTCGAGCGCCCTTCGGCGAACTAGGCAGCGAGTCGGCAGGTTGGCAAGTTAGCGAGTCGGCGGGGTTCGCTGGCGTGATCTTCGACACATCAACAGGCAGGGAGCGGGCGTAGGATGCCCGCGAAGGATGGGTAGTCCTATGACCGGACGTGTGTTTGGCGGGGCGGAGTGCGGGCGCAGGGTGTGGCNNACGTGGCAGGGGACGATGCAGGCGGGCAACGGAATGCGGATCGTTCTGAAGATATCCAAAGCGGGAGATGGCGAGGCGGAAAAGGGCGGATGGAAGGCGGTGCTGTACAGCATCGATCAGGACGACCACGGGCGGGCGGCGAGTTCGATCTCTTTGCAGGATGCGACGCTGAAGTTGGCGATTGCGTCGGTGGACTTTAGTTACGAAGGAAAGGTGGGCGGCGACGGTGCGACGATCACTGGTTCCGGGCGATACGGGGGCCAGACGTACCCGCTGAACTTTGCGCATGCCACCAAAGAGACCGAGTGGGTGATGGAAGCGCCCAAGAAGATGGCGGCGGATGCCGATCCGTCGTTCGAGGTGGCCACGATCAAGCCGACCGACCCTGACTGGGGGAGTAAGGGGTTTCATTCAGGGGCGGGGCGGCGGATCTGGTGCGATAACGAATCGGTGAACGACATCATTTCGTTTGTCTATGGGGTGCATGCGAANNCAGATTGCGGGGGCTCCGGCGTGGTTTGGGACGGATAAGTACACCATTGATGGGTATCCCGATGTGGCGGGAGTTCCTGACCTGAAGCAGATGAAGGGAATGTACCGGAAGCTGCTGGAGGAGCGGTTCAAGCTGACGCTGCACAAGGACACGCGGAAGCTGGCGGTGTTCGCGATCACGGTGGGGAAGGCGGGGCCGAAGATTACGAAAAGCGCCGATCAGGGCGGCATGGGCGACCAGACGTTCACGCAATGGAACGCGGAACGGGTGGTGTTCCGGGTGACGAGCTCGACGATGGCCGACCTTGCCGAAGTGCTGCAGATGATGGTGCTGGATAAGCCGGTGGTGGACCAAACCGGGCTCGTGGGCAAGTTCGATTTCCTGCTGAAGTGGACGCCGGATGACGCACCGACGAGCGATCCGAGTGCGCCCCCGGGGATCTTTACGGCGATTCAGGAACAGCTTGGGCTGAAGCTGGAGGCGGTTACGGCCCCGGCGGATGTGCTGGTGGTGGATCACGTTGAGCGGCCGAGCGCGAATTGAGGCGATCCCACATCTCAGAAGCGAGATGTGGGGCACCCAGTGACGAGACGCTGCGGAAAGGGGGACTGAGATGAAGTTGATTGTGCGGATGGGCTTGGTTGGGGTGTTCGTTGGCGTTGTGGCTGGGTGTGGAATGGCGCAGGCAGGGAAGGGGGGTCCGCAGACGCATCGGGACACGATTAAACAGCCACGCGATATCAATGGCTACCCTTGCGCGAAGGGGTATGCGTGGTTCTATGCGGATGGGCGATTGGAGCGGTGCAGCGTCTCGCGGGAGATTGCGTTTGGCGAGGCGCAGGTGCAGCGGGGGTCGATCATCGTGCTGCTGCCGGATGGCAAGCCGGATTACGTGATGATGCGGCACGACGCCGCGATCGGTGAAGTCGAGTGCAAGGGCGGGGGCTTGCTGGGACCGGGTGAAGGCGCGATGACGACGTTCTATCCGAGCGGCAAGCTGAAGCAGTGCTGGCTTGCGAAGGACCAGGTGGTGCAGGGAGTTCCTTGCATGAATGGAGGGATTCTCGGCGATGGTACGGGTGCGGGCGTGAAGTTCCGCGAGAGTGGAAAGCTGGAGTCGTGCAAGCTGGCGAAGGACTATGGGGGGCTGCGGCGGGGGGATCGGTTTGTGCAGGTGCCGTGATGTTTGGAGTCCGCCAGGGCGCGGATTGACAGATGGAAGAACGGGCAACAGCAAAAGCCAATGCGGGGGTTCTTCGCTGCGCTCAGAATGACAGCAAGGACAAACAACGGACAGCAAGGACAAACAACGGCAAGAGCAGAAGCTGATTCCCTGCGGGAATGACAAACAAGGGAAGGACAAACAAGGGAAGGACAAACCAAGAAAGGCGAGCGCGTTAGGGGTTGGCTGGCGTGGAGTGGGGGAGGTGGGGGGTTAGTTTGCGGACGAGGAATTCCTGGAAGAGATTTTGGATGGCGGTGATGCCGGTGCCGATGGCGGCGCCCTCGAAGGTGAGGGCTGCTCCGGCGCGGTTGGAAGCGGGATAGTAGACGTTCGAGAGACCCGAGGCGGCGAGGCTGCCGATGATTCCGGAGTAGTTGGGCTGCCAGTGGTGATTGTCTCCCTTGCAGATGAAGGAGTTGGCGGCGGCGTAGAGGACGCGCGAATGGATGCTGCCAGTGCCCTTGTAGAAGTAGCGGGGGTCCTGCTTGAAGAGGACGGGGAGGACGGCGTTGGTGAGGAGCGTGTCGGTGAGGATGTTGCCGTAGCCGGCGGCGTAACGCTTGGCGTAGCCCTGGAAGCCTTGTCCCCAGGCGTAGGTGTTGGTGGCCTGCTCGATGCCGGCGCTGACTCCGTTGAGCGCGAAGGAGACTGGGTCGATGAGCGTGCGCAGGGCTAGTTCGTATTTTTGTTTGGGGGCTAGTGGGGCGGGGTTCGATTCGTAGCTGACGTAAAAGTTGGGAATGATGGCGAGGACGCGCTGCTTCTCTTCTTCGTTGATCTGGGCTTCGGCGATGTCGACCTGCGAGGCGGTGACTTCAATGTTGGTGGTGGAGGCGGAACTCAAAGTGATGTCGGGGAGTTCGCGGCTTTCGCCCGCCTGGAGTACGCCGGAGGTTTGGTGGGGCGCGAATCCGGTGGCGGCGATGGAGAGCCAGAAGGGGCCGGGAGGGATGTTGGCGAAGGTGAAGCGGCCGTCGGGGATGGTGATGGCGGTGCGGGCTGGGGCCGTCGGCTGGGGGTCGAGGGTGAGGGTGATGCGGGCTGCGGCGATGGAGTCTCCGTCGCGGTCGGTGATGGTGCCGGAGAGAGTGGCGGAGAGTTGCGGGGAGGGGGCGCTGGGGAGTTCGGCGGCGAGAGTGATCTGCGCGCACGCGAAGAGGACGAGAGGCAGGGCCAGGGTGCTCAGGCGGCGCGTTGAGAGATTCACTTGCTTCATTCTAGTCGGCTGAATGGATAGACGTAGTGGGGTGGGGTTCAGTTGCGGGAAGAAGGCATACTCCAGGGGCTGAAGCCTTGGCTTACCTAGGAGTTTGTTGAAAAACT
>PKWK01000235.1 GCA_003133205.1 Granulicella sp.
CTTATAACACAGTAGTACTAGGTTGACATGGTCTTACAAATGGACCGCCGCAGATTTTGGCGATCATCCGCGACTGATTCGATTGCGGAATTCATTCTTATGATTATCAGACCACTTCTAGCGCGTGACCACGACCTCACGCACGTTGTCCTTGCCAAGCAGGAAATGATAGCCCTTGAACGACGCTAGCAGCTTCTCAATCTGGCGATTCGTATAGTTGTTGAGTAGCGGGTATTCTCCGGCTCGCTGCACGTCCACCTTATTTGTATCGGTCAAGTGGTATCGGCAGAACTCTGCTTTCGGCACCCCCAATGCAGACGTGCTTGCCGGCGAATGAAACATCGTGAGCATCTGTCCTCCCGGCGCCATCACCTCGTGGATCCGTTCCAGCACCGGTGCCAGCAACTCCTCGGGAAGAAAGTCCGCGGTGTCCCAGAACAACACGACATCGAAGCCGCGCCCGGAAAAATTCAGGTGGGCTGCGAGAAATCGCTCGACGTCAAATCGTCCAGGGCTTCCATCGGGCTGAGGAATAATCCAGTCCCGTTTGGCCGCGTCCTCCACCAGGTTTGCGAGGTAGATACTATGCCCCAGGGCAGTGACGAAGTTGATGTTCGTCGAAGACGTAGGACCGATGTCCAGAACACGCAGCGACTCTTCACTACGCATCCGTTCCAGAAGTTGACCCCATCCGCTGGAATGTCGTGAGACGCGTTCATTCGCCGACGTGCCGCCGGCCTTATCCTTGCTGCCAAAAAAGCTGGACATCGCTCGGGTCTCCTTCCATGTCAGGCCAGGGGCAAAGCGAGTGTGCCCGCTCCCGAGAGATCCGTGCCGGGCCGCGACCCCGAACCCACTCCCGCGGCAACGTCTGAAAGTTCCACCTTGCCCTTGATGGTCGCGTTCTCCTCAATCGACAATCGTTCCGCGACGATGTCTCCCTTGACCAGGGCCGACTCGCGCAGCTCGATCCGCCCCGTAGCCCGGATGTTGCCCTCCACGCGCCCATAGATTACGACGTCGTGCGCGGCCAAATCCGCCACTACACGCGCGTTCGGCCCTAACGTCAGCCGACTATCCGGCAGAGAGATCGTCCCTTCCACGGTGCCGTCCATGTACAGGTCCTCCTTGGCCGACACCTCTCCTCGAATCGTGACGGACTTTCCAATAATGGTAGAACCCTCGGCTGGCTTCATTTGGTTATCGCTCTCCCTGTCTGCAATGATGGTGCTTGCCCGAACTATACCAGCCCTGCGCTCCGAGGCAAACGTCGGCGCATGAGTGAGACAGCAGCCGAGGCCTCAGACGAGGCAAACTTCGCACCCGCATCCGCGTCAAATCCAACGGCGGCAAGATGCATCCAACCCGAGAGATGAGAACCAAAGGATCGGGCAATCAGCCCGGAACTCATGCCATTGAAACCAGTTCCACGGGCATCGGGCCGCGCCGAGGGGTGCTAAGCGGACGTGTCCGGAGTTGGGTGCGCGGCATTGCTGTTGCGACGGCTCTCCCGGCCTCCGTGGCGCAGATCTCGCACGATACTCCTGCCGCTTCCCTGCTCTCGGAGCCGGCTCGCACGTGGGCGGTCGAATCATCCCGCTGGCAACCCGGCGCTGGTAGTTCTCGACTTCAAACCAAATCCCGCATGGTCACCGCCGAACATGGAGTCCGAGCCGCTCACTGGCCTTGAAGGCCGCGTCTGGATCGACCCGGGTAACCGTCGCCTGGTCCATCTCGAAGCGCACGTCTCGCACACCGTGAATATTGGCTGGGGTATGATTGCTCACCTTTACCCCGGCGGCACCGTCACCCTGGAACAGACCAAAGCCGGCGACCAGCGCTGGATCGTGAAACACGTTGACGAGCAGCTCACGGTGCGCGCGCTGATGGTCAAGAACGTCAAGCAACGCCTGGTCTTCGACACGGCCAACTTCCAGCACGTCGCCCCGATGAGCTACCAGGAAGCCATCAAGATTCTGCTCGATACGCCACTGCCCGGCCATTGACCACGCATAAATACTTGACGATCGTTCTCGGTGCCAATTCGGTGCCGCGCGCTCTTCAGTCGCGCTTAATCCGAGCCTCGGTATCATCATTCTATGTTGGTGAGTTTCAGGACTTTCATTGTCGCTCTGGTCTTGAGCGTGGCCGGCTCGGCCTTTGCGCAGAGTGCTCTTTCGATTCGGGGATATGTGGTGGAGGCTACGGGCGCTACGGTTCCCGGCGTAACGATTGAGATCGAGACATCGGCAGGCGCAGCAATTGCGCACGCCCAATCCGACCGTACCGGCAACTTCAGCTTCATAGGATTATCCGGCGGCGATTATCTCCTCAGGGTTCCAGCATTCGCCGGCTTTGCTCCGCAAACGATGCCATTACACCTGAGCGCCAGCATGTCCGGCCTGAAGGTCAGCCTGGCGCTTGCTTCAGTCACTCAGGAAATTACTGTCGACACCGACCGGACGATTTCCACCGAATCTTCCGAAAACCGTGACACCATCGCGGTCGCCGGCGACGACCTGCGCAAACTCCCTGTCTTCGATCAGGACTACATTGGGGCGCTCAGCACATTTCTCGACGCGTCCTCCGGATCTTCGGGTGGAGTTACGCTGATCGTCGATGGCGTCGAGATGAAGAGCGTGGGTGTTTCGGCGTCGGCCATCCAGGAGGTGCGCATCAACAATGATCCGTACTCCGCCGAGTTCACCCGGCCCGGGCGGGGACGCATCGAGATCACCACCAAGCCCGGCACGCAGGAGTATCACGGAGAGGCAAACTTCCTGTTTCGCGACGCAATCTTCAATGCGAAGAATCACTTTGCGGTGACGCGGCCGCCGGAGACGCGGCGTCTGTTCGAAGGTCATTTCACTGGCCCCTTTGGTCACGGCGGACATACGAACTTCATCGCGTCCGGCACGTATGGACAGCGGAATACCGCGGCGGCAGTGGACGCGATCGGTCTCAGCGGCGCCATCAACGAAAATGTCCTCGCTCCGCAGTTGAACTCGCAGGCGGCGCTTCGCGTGACCCATGACTTTTCGCCGGCGCATCGGCTACAAGTTGGCTACAACTTTGAGTACTACACCAGTGTGAACTCAGGTGTCGGCAGCCTAGTGCTTCCCGAGGCCGGCTATGACAGCGAGTCGCGCGAGGACGATGCCATTTTCAACGACCGCATTATCGTTACGCCCAACCTCATCAACCAACTGCTGGTGACCTTCGAGAAGGACGAGGACGTGACTCAAAGCGTCACCAATGCCCCGGCCATCCAGGTGAACGGATACTTTACGGGCGGCGGAGCACAAGCCGACCTGTCGCGCACGGAAAACACCATTCACGTTAATGAGGTCGTCAGTTGGAGCCACGGAAGGCACTATGTTCGCTTCGGGGCGCAACTTCCCCAGTTCAGCAAGCGCGCCGTCGACGACAAGACCAATCGCCTGGGAACTTATCAGTTCGGCTCACTCGTCAACTATGGCCCGCTGAACACCGGCGCCACTCCCTACGGCTTCACCGCCCAGCAGGGACCAGGCCGCGGTCTCTATTGGGCTAACGAGGTCGGCACATTCTTCCAGGACCAGATCAAAGTCACGCCAAGGCTGCAGGTCTCGCTTGGCCTCCGCTACGACTGGACAACCTACCTTAGCGACAACAACAACCTCTCCCCGCGTGCGTCGCTTGCCTACGCTCCGGGTAAGGGTAAGACGATCCTGCGCGCGGGCTCTGGGTTCTTCTACGACCGCACCGGCGGCGATTTTCCGGCTTACGTTCAAACTGCACAACGGGGTTGTGCTCGACTCCGTCCAGTTTCAGAATCCATCGTATCCGCTGCCTTCTGGCGCTGTCTTCACCTCAGTCCCGAGCAATATCGTCCGCGAGGGCTCCAACATCCGCGCCCCGTACACCATCCAGTCGAGCTTCGGAATCGAGCGGCAACTGACCAAGAAGATCACCGTGACCGCAGCCTACCGCAACTCGGTCCAGATCAAGAGCTTCCGCTCGCGCGATGCGAATGCTCCTATCCTACCCGCCAACCCGAACCTTAACGCCGTCTATGCTCGCCCCAACCCAAACTTCGGCCAGATTCAGCAGATCGAGTCGGGCGGCCGCCAGTTGTTTAATGCGCTCGATCTCTCGTTTCGAGGACAGGCTGGACGCTGGTTTTCGGGCCAGGCACAGTACACACTTTCGCGGGTGGAGAACAATACGGGCAGCATCCGGAGCTTCCCGCAAGACCAGTACAACCCCAACGCGGAGTGGGGACGAGCGGGCTCAGACCGCCTTCACGCCTTCAACCTTATCGGGAACATCAATCCCGACCACTGGCTGACCCTTGGCATCAACGCCAGCCTCTACTCGGGCATGCCGTATAACGAAACTACCGGCAATGACGACTTCCACACTGGCCTCGGCAACGCGCGGCCGGCTGGCGTCGGCCGCAATACGTTGCAGGGCGGAGGCGCAGTCGGCCTCGACCTGGCGTGGAACCACGACTTCCAACTGACCAAGGCTACTGGCGACAAGGCAAAGGTCCTCTCAACCAGCATTTCCAGCTTCAATGTCCTGAACCACACCAACTACACGGGCTACATCGGCGCGCTCAGCGCAAATGAGCGCTTCATGCAGCCCACCGCGGCTCTCAACGGTCGCCAGATGCAGTTCTCCATCGGCTATCGCTTCTAGTACTACAGTTGTAG
>PKWK01000363.1 GCA_003133205.1 Granulicella sp.
CCATGCTGCAACATGCAATCCGTAAACCCGCCCGTCGACGCACCTACATCGACGCACGCCCGTCCCTCCAGCGAAATCCCCCAATACTCCAACGCTCTCTCCAGCTTCAACCCGCCGCGGCTCACATAACGCAGGTCGTCGCCCAGCACGCGCAGCGCCGCACCCTCGTCCACCGGCGTCCCAGGCTTCTCCACCTTCTGTTCCCCAACCAGAACGCGCCCTGCCAGGATCAACGCCTGCGCGCGCTCCCGCGACCCTGCCAACCCCCGCTCCACCAGCGCTTTATCCAGACGAATCTTCATGTGCCTCTCAAGACTAGCCTGTCCAACGCAAGGCGCAGAATAAAGTAAACTGAAGGTTGCTACCATCCTCCCCTCGCACGAACGCGGGAGTCAGGGAGTTGCTCCTTGATGGTTGATTTCGAAGAGTTTCGGTAACAATCTGTGGGCCTCCCCAAATCCGACCCACCCGCGAGTGCGTTACATGTACAGAGAAACCGGAGTCCAGAACATGCCGCAGCCATCCACCGAGGACGACTCATCGCTCCTCGCGCTGGTTCAATCCGGCAACGAGCAAGCCATGGCCTCCCTCTTCGACCGATATTCCAAGGTCGTCTATTCCGTCGCACTCCGCGTCTTGCGCGACCCGGCCTCGGCTGAAGACGTCCTTCAGGAAGTCTTCATGCAGATCTGGCGCAATCCCGACAGCTTCACCGCAGCCAGGGGCAGCCTCGGCGGGTGGCTCTCAATCGTCTCGCGCAACCGCTCCATCGACACCCTCCGCCGCAAACGCCCCTCCACCAACGTGGACGACATCCCCCTCGCCTCGTCCTTCAACCTCGCCGACGAGGCCGAGCGCAACTCCCTGATGGAACGCGCCCGCGGCGTCATCCATAAGCTTCCCACCGAGCAGCGCAAGACCCTCGAAATGGCCTTCTTCGACGGCCTCACCCACTCCGAGATCGCGGAGATGACGGGCGACCCGCTGGGCACCGTCAAGACCAGAATCCGCAGCGCGCTCCTGACGCTGAGAAAGGCCTTTCAGCCATGAGCCCGAATCAGCCCGCCAGCCCGATCGCCAGTCCCAGTGGCCCGCGTCATCCCAACCCCGATGACCTCGTCCTCTATGCCATGCAGTTGCTCGCGGGCCAGGAGGCCGCCACCGTCACCCAGCATCTCCAGCAATGCGCGGAGTGCCGCGCCGAACTCGGCCGCATTCACGGAGACCTCGCCGCCTTCGCCTCCACCGTCGACCTCCACTCGCCCGCCGAGGCCTCCCGCCAACGCCTGATCCAGCAAGTCGCCCGCGAGAAAAAGATCGTCTCCATCGCCCAGCCGCAGCCACAGCCCCAGGCCGTGCCAGCACCCCCCATCGCTGCCTTCGGCCGCAGCGCCTCTGTCCTGAACATCGAGGATCACCAGCCAAAGCGATCTGCCGGTCAGACTATCTTTGCCGTTGCCGGATGGGCCGCCGCCGCCTGCCTCGCCGTCGCCGTCGCTCTGCAGTTCAAGGACCGCGCGGCCCTGCGCAACACCTTGGCAGCCCAGACCGGCCAGATCCAGCGCCTCAACACCGACGCGGCCACCGCCCATCAGCTCATGGACGCGCTCACCGACCCCAAGGCGATCCGCGTCACCCTCACCACCAAGCCGCAGCCCAAGGCCGCGCCCATCGGCGGAGTAACCTACAATCCCGAAAAAGGCACGCTCGTCTTCCTCGCCAGCGATCTCGACCCGCTCCAGACCTACAAGACCTACGAGCTCTGGGTCATCCCCGCCGACGGAACCGCCCCCATCCCCGCCGGCACCTTCCACCCTGACGACCAGCGCAACGCCAGCGTCATCATGCCCGATCTGCCCAAAGGCGTCTCCGCCAAAGCCTTCGGCGTCACCATCGAAGAAGAAGGCGGCGCACAGACCCCAACCCCGCCCATCATCATGTCCGGCAGCTAGCCCATTTTTTGTTTGTCATTCCCGAAGGGAATCTGCTTCTCGCCCGGACAGAATTGCTGTGACGATGAGCCCCGGCGCCTTTACCGCTGCGGCACCGGCACTGACCACTCACTTACCACTCGCCACTTACCACTGTCTTACCGCTGCGTCGTCCGCACGCTCACGCCATATCCCTGGAGCGGAATCGTGGTGTCCACCGAGTCCGTATCGGTCTCGATCACCGTCATCACCTGCGAGTCCTTGCACACCACGTACACCTTGCCCGTCGGAGTTGCATCCGACGAAGCGATGTACACCGGATGCCCATTGATCGGAATCGTCGCCGTCACCGTGTTGCTCAGCAGGTTCACCACGGACACCGTGCATGTCGTCGACACGCCCGGCACCGCAACGCCGTTCGCCGCGCAAGGCAGATTCGGATTCCCGGCGTTCGCTACGTACGCCCGCGTATAGTCGCTCAGCACCGTCACCATGATCGGGTTGATCCCTACTGGAATCGTCGCCACAATCTGGCCGAACGTCGTCGCGTCGATCGGATTGGTCGCATTGCAGTTCGGATTTGTCGGCAGCGCCGTCACAGAGCACAGTGGAATATTGATGATCGTGACCGAGCCCGGCGCTGTTGTGCCGTTCCCCTCATTCACCACCACCAGCTCATCCAGCCCGGACGCTAGATCCGCCCACACCGGCTGCGGCCCAACCGTAATCGTATTGATCGGCGTATCCAGCGCGTTGGTCTGCTCGTTGATCACCGTGACGGTCCCGTCCGTCTGGTTCAGGATGAAAGCGCGTCGATCATCGACCGTCATCACCCCATACACCGGGCCTCGTCCCACCGGAAGCGTAGTCGAGATCGTATTGCCGCCGGTTTCGATTGCCGAGACCTGCCCAGGACCGCCGGTCGTAGACTGGCTGATGGCATAGGCCCGCGCCGCGCCCGCATTGCCCACCACGTAGATCGGCGAATACCCGCTCGCAATCGGCAACTCCTGCTTCAGCGCCGGCGGCGTACCGGTAAGTTGATCAATCGCACCCACCCCAGGGTCCGGAATATAGGTCGCAAGCGTCATCGGGAAGACGCTCACCGGGTTCGCCCCGGCAAGCAGCGTCGACTCCAGAATCTCGCTCGAAATCAAGGAGGTGCTTACGTCAAACGAGTTCAACGTCTTGTCGCTGTTCAGCGTATAGCCCGTGGTTCCCTGGGCGCTAAGCACGAAGTAATACGGATTGACGCCAAGCGTCGCCGTCACCAGCACTGTGTCGCCGGAAAAATCGACCATCGTCAACAACCCGTTGGTCAGCAGCGACCAGGAGGCCGTTGCGCTCGCCGGATTCTGGTTCAGGTTCCCGTTCTTCAGACTCACATACTGCGATCCCAGGTAGGTCACACCCTGGTTGATCGAGTAGGTCGTGGTCGCACTCCACGTTCCAACAAAAACAATTTGCCCGCCCACCGGAGTCTGAGTCGGAGTCGACACCGCCACCGCGTACTTCGTCGGCTGGCCTGCCGGACCCACCGCGCCGATCGTGCTCAGCACCGGACGATACGTGTTCCCGCACCCGGCAATCAGTCCCACACATGCGGCAAGAATCGCCGCTGCCGCCACCCGCATGGCCCTTCTACCGCTCCCTGCTGACTGCGCTTGCTCTAAATGCAAAACTTCTCCCACATTCCTGCTTGTGCTGACTATGCTCAAGGTTCGATTGTAAATCAACCCAGACCCCTGCGCAGACCAGTATAAAGATTGGACCAACGAATGACCCGCGCCAGCACCCCGGCCGCCTCCACCAACCCCATGCCCCCCAAAACCATCCCACCCAACCGCGACCGCCTCCAGTCCCAAATCCTCGTCTGGATTGTGGCCCCGCTAATCCTCATGGCGTGCGCCCAACTCATCCACTGGATACCCAGCACGCCAGCCTGGAATTCTTACCTCGTCAAATCCCTGGCCCTGAGCGCCGCCTTCGCCTTCGCTGCGTGGGCCCTCCGGGCAGCGACTCCCGCCGCGGCGCTTATCGGGGGCATGATCTGCGTGCTCCTCACTTGCTTCACCGGATCGCTCGTAAAATCTCCGCTGCATTCTGCCGTCACCCCCCTGTTTACGCTTTTCCTCCTGACCTTCCTCGCTACGCGGGCCGGCCGCAAGCGAAAGGCCGACCGCGGCCTAGCAGAAAGCCGCAAAGGCCGCCGCGCCTCGCAGGTCATTGCCAACCTCGGCATGGCTGCCCTTGTATCTAACCTGGTCGGCGACCGAGTGATCAGTTGGCTTCTTCAAAGCCGGAACACCTCATCAGGCGAGGGTAGTGACTTTTGGATCTTGCACATCCTCATCCTGGCCGTGCTCGCTGAAGCAACAGCAGATACCGTCTCCTCCGAGATCGGTCAGGCATTCGGCGGAAGGCCAATCCTCTTGACGACCTTGCGCAGAGTCGAAACCGGAGTAGACGGCGCAATCACCATGACCGGAACCGTCGCCGGCATCCTCGCCGCGACCATCGTTATTGGAGCAGGCGCGTGGTCGATGCATCTCCACGCAGATCAAGTCTGCATCGCACTCGCCGCCGCCACCCTCGGCCTCTTCTTTGACTCACTACTCGGCGCGACACTCGAGCGCCGCGGCTGGCTCGGCAACGATCTCGTCAACTTTGCGTCCACTGCCTTCGCCGCCGCAATCGTCTTCCCGGTCACACGACTCGCAGGGTTCTTCTCCAACTAGCAACCAGCAACTAACAACCAGCAACCGCCCTAAGCATCCTTCCCATGCAGCCACCCAAAATTCAAATGCAGCCGTAGCAGCGTATAGCTCAGCATTTCGTGGGAGTACCGCAGCCCCATGTCGTACCCGTCGATATGCCCCAGCATCGGTCGTGGCGACGTGTACACGATCAGCCCCGCATCCTCGCACAGCTTGCGAATGCGAAACAAATGCGTCCCATCGCTCACCACCACAATGCTGTTCAGATGCCGCGCCCGCGCAATCTCCGCCAGCCGCGTCACCTGCTGCTCGGTGTCCACCGACTCGGTCTCCGGAATAATCTGCTCATTCGGAACGCCATTCGCCAGCAGGTAGTCGCGCCCCACGCCGCCTTCGGTCATTCCCTGGTCCAGGTCGCTCCCGCCGCCCAGCGTAATCACCAGCGGAGCGATGTCCTCCCGATACAACTCCACCGCATGGTCCAGCCTGGCGTGCAGCACCGGCGAAGGCCGCCCCGAATACTCCGCCGCCCCGAATACCGCGATCGCATCCGCCGGCCGAGCCTCATCGTGCGCAGCAACTGCATTGATCTGAAAGTAGAGCCAGCCAACCCACGCAAGCGCCACCAGCAGCGCGATCCCCAGCACATACCGCAGTAACCGTCTCCCTCGAGACTCTCGACGTTGGCCCGAACTGGAGGAGTTTTTTTTCATAGCAGAGGAACTCGAAGGCACAGCCTTGCAATGCAACAGCGGTCCCAATCCGGCTCTCAACGTGCCACAGGAACTGCAAAAAAAACGCGCTGCAACCAGTATGACTCGTGTCACCTTCCGAAACCAGCCCCCATTGTTTATCATTCCTTTTGTTTGTCATCCCCGAAGGGAATCCGCTTCTGTCGCTGCTTAGTCCGTGCGAAGATCGCCCAACCACCCGCACCGAAGCCGCCGCCGGAGGTATGCTAGGTTTGCGGTCTTGCGCTGCCTCACTTGCATCCGCATTTGCATCGCCGCTCGCACCCAGTTCCGATCTATCTCACAGGAGAAGACTTTGACGGCCGAGATACTCTGCATCCATCCGGATGAACCCGAACCGGACCGCATCGCCCAGGTAGTCAAGAGTCTCGCCGCCGGCAATGTCGCCGCGCTGCCCACCGACACCTTCTACGGCCTGGCCGTCGACCCCGTCAACCTCCGCGCCGTCGACCGCATCTACGAGATCAAGACCCGCGCGCGCCACAAGCCGCTCTCTCTCCTCATCTCCGAAACCGCACAGGCCTATGGCCTCGCCCGCGAGATCGACACTGCCTTCGACCGCCTCGCCGAGCGCTTCTGGCCCGGCCCGCTCACCATCGTCGTCAAAGCCGGCGGCCGCATCCCGCTACGCGTCACCGCCAACACCGGCAACGTCGCCCTGCGCGTTCCCGAAGCCGCCATCGCCCGCGCAGTCGTCGCCGGACTCGGCGTCCCCATCACCGCCACCTCCGCCAACCTCCGCGGAATGCCCGAGTGTACCGACGCTCAGTACGTCAACGCGCAACTCGGCGATCAGATCCCTCTCATCGTCGATGGCGGCCCCACCGCCCGCTCCGTCCCCACCACCATCGTCGACCTCTCCGGCGGCGGAAACTCCTGGATGATTCTCCGCGAAGGCGCCATCCCCACCCACGAAATCGCCCTCACCCTCCAGCACTAGGGGGTGTCATCAAATGA
>PKWK01000255.1:0-5693 GCA_003133205.1 Granulicella sp.
GTTCGAACTCCTGCTTGTGCTGCTCATAGAAGGCCTGCTCCTGCTTGGAGGTCAAGGCCAGTTTTCGACCAACCTCGTCGCGCACAACCTCCTGAGTAATGATGCTGTTCTTGATGTTCGACTTGAAATCCTCATACGAGATGCCGGACTGACGCACCGCCTTTTCGAGGTCTTCCATGGTGTCGAACTTGTTCTGCTTGCGAATCTCGTCCAGCCGCCGGATAACCTCGGCGTCGGCGTTGATCTCGAGTTCCTTGCCGCGCGAGAGCAGGAGTTGCTGGTCGATCATGTCGCGCAGCAGATCCTTCTGTCGCTGCTCTATGTCTGCGGGGGTTGCGTTCGACTGCCGCGCCTCATCGATCAACTGCTGCTGGGATCGCTCGTAGTCGCTGCTGTCGATGATCTGGTCGTTCACGCGAACGATCGGATACTCGACCACCGTGGCGTTCGGCGTGATCGGCGCCGGCGTCGGCACGGCCAGAGGATGGGGTGCCGGGGCCTCGATGGGACTCTGGTACTTCGGCACCGCTATCTGGGCAGACGCCGCGCCAGCGAGCATTGCCGCAACCGTCAGCAGAACAGACGGCACTCGAGTTCTACCCAAAACCCGCCGCGGCGCGGCATTGACCAACCTGGTTCGCATCGTGTCCACAGAGTTCAATTTCACAAATCTCAAAAGGTCTCTCTCACTTCCATTGCCCTAAGCCGGCAATCTGCCTAAAACCAGCCGCCTAACCCTAACCTGCGCCCGTTCTGCCGACCGTCCTGTGTATGTTTGGACTCGCTCAGCGGGCGCTCGATATCCGGTTCGTCCTATTCTATCTGCCATGCGCCGTGCGCACCAATTCCTGAAGCGGTACCTTCCCAAACCGGCTGTGAAATGTTCCCGGTACCCGTATGAATCGGCTACCCGCCGGGGCCTGTCGAAGCCGAAACCGGGGACGCCTGGGACCGTCCATCTGGCACAACCATCTGGTACACGGCTCACTTACCGGTGGTATACTCGTCCAAGGCTGGAGTGGAGCTTTAACTGGGTAAGCCGGCTTGTACGACGCCGGAAGCCGAATTCCTTTCGCACACACTTCGAGGTAATCCAAGCTGATGGCCCCCCGCACTCGCCGCGCACTCATATCGGTCTCTTTGTTCCTCGCAACCTGCGCCGTTGCTGGCTCATTTATCAGCGAGAAGGTCGCGGCGCAGTCCGCCTCCGACGAGTCCTCGCTGCGCGACTCGCTGCACGAGTTCACGGACGTCTACTCCATCGTGGAGCAAAACTACGCCGAGCCGCTCAACCAGGAAAAGACCGACAAGGCGATCTACGACGGCGCGATCCCCGGCATGCTGCATGTGCTCGATCCGCACTCAAATTTCTACGACCCCAAAGCCTTTGCCCAGATGCGCGAAGACCAGCACGGCAAGTACTACGGCGTTGGCATGACCATCCAGCCGCAGCCGGATAAAGCTGGCGTCGTCCACATTGTGGTGCTTGCTCCGTTCGAGGGCACGCCTGCCTACAAGGCCGGCATTCGTCCCGGCGATGTGATTATTTCTGTCGATGGCAAGCCCGCCGGCTCCGATTCGACCGAAGTTGCGTCGATGCTCAAGGGACCCAAGGGCACTCACGTCAGCGTAGTGATGTCGCGTGAGGGCAAGGATGGGCCGCTCACGTTCGACCTGGTTCGCGACGAGATTCCACGCTACTCGGTCGATCTGGCTTTTACGCTTAAGCCCGGCGTCGGCTATATCCATGTCACGAACTTCATGGAAACGACCAGCCGCGAAGTAGGCGACGCGCTCGAAAAGTTCCAGGCAGCCAACGGCAATCTGCATGGCCTGATCATCGACCTGCGCGGGAATCCTGGCGGACTGCTCAACGAAGCTGTGAACATGTCTGACAAGTTCCTGCAGAAGGGGCAGATCGTCGTCTCGCAGCGCGGGCGCGCCTTCCCCGACCAGGTCTATCGTGCCGCTCACGGCGAGGATGGCAAGGATAAGTACCCAATCGTCGTCATCGTGAACAGAAATACCGCGTCGGCCGCCGAGATTGTCTCCGGTGCGCTGCAGGATCACGATCGCGCACTGATCGTTGGCGAAACTACCTTCGGCAAGGGCCTGGTGCAGACGGTCTTCCAGGTATCCGAGAATACCGGCCTCGCGCTGACCACCTATCACTACTACACGCCGTCGGGACGGCTCATCCAGCGCTCGTATGACGGCGTCTCGCTCTACGACTACTACTACGTCCGCGACGACGCCAAGAAGGCGGACAAGTCCAACCTCGAAGTGAAACTCACGGACTCAGGACGCACCGTCTACGGCGGCGGCGGCATCACTCCGGATGAGAAGATTGACGTTCCCCTTGGGAACCGCTTCCAGGGTTCGCTGTTCCAGCACTACGTCTTCGTCAACCAAGGCATCGGTACCTTCGCGAAGCACTACGTGGCTACCCACACCGTCTCCAAAGACTTTGTGGTCGACGATGCGATTGTGAAGCAGTTCAAAGACTTTCTGAAGGCAAACAAGGTGGACTACACGGATGCCGACATTGCCGGCGTGATGGATTGGGTCAAGGCCAACATCAAGGCCGAACTCTTTACCTCGCAGTTTGGCCAACTCGAGGGTGCCAAGGTGCGCGCCCAGGCGGACCCCGAGATCAATAAGGCGACAACTTTCCTGCCCGAGGCGATGGCGCTGGAAGACCGCGACAAGTCGCAGCAGAAGACAGCGAGCCTGATCCGTTAGAGCCGTCGGCCACTCAGCAGCGGGGACGCCTCTGCGAACTCAGTTAGAAAACGCGTATGCTAAAACGAAGAGTGAGATTCTGGAGCGGGAGACCGGGATCGAACCGGCGACATTCAGCTTGGGAAGCTGACGTTCTGCCACTGAACTACTCCCGCTCAGGCCCTAATTATACCCTGTGAAATTGAGCTCTTCGAGGAGAGCCTCCTCATCATCTGGATCGCCCCTCGAAAGAAAGTCCGCCTGTGCCAAATGTGACCACTCAGCGCTCCCTCAGCCAGATCGCTCCGCTGATCCTTCAGTCGGAGATTCGCTCCATGTCGGTCGAGTGCGATCGGATCGGGGGCATCAATCTCGCGCAGGGCGTCTGCGACACCGAACTACCGCCGCTCGCTGCCGAGGGCGCCATCGACGCAATCAACCGCGGCCTGAACACCTACACGCGGCTCGACGGCATCGCACCGCTGCGCAACGCCATTGCCGGCAAGCTCGCTGCCTACAACGACATTCAGGCCGATCCCGATACCGAGATTTTGGTCACCGCGGGAGCCACCGGCGCGCTGTATGCCGCCTGCATGGCGCTGCTCAATCCGGGCGATGAAGTCATCCTGTTCGAGCCATTCTACGGCTATCACTGGAGCACGATGCTCTCGCTGCGCGCCGTGCCTGTGGCCGTTCCCCTCAGCTCGCCAGACTGGCACCTTGATGTCGCCCGCTTGCGCGAAGCCATTACGCCGCGCACCCGCGCGATTCTCGTCAACACGCCGTCGAACCCATGCGGCAAGGTCTTCTCGCTGGCAGAGCTGCAGGCAATCGCCGATCTCGCCATCGAGCACGATCTCTTCGTCTTCACTGATGAAATCTACGAGTACTTCCGCTTCGATGGCGCGCGTCACATCAGCCTGGCGACGCTGCCCGGCATGTTCGAGCGGACCATCACCATCTCGGGCCTCTCCAAGACATTCAGCGTCACCGGATGGCGCATTGGGTATCTGACGGCCAGCAGCCAGTGGATTCCGACGATTGGCTACTTCCACGATCTGGTCTACATCTGCGCGCCCGGGCCGCTGCAATACGGCGCGGTAGCGGGACTGGTCGGACTGCCGATGTCTTTCTACGATGATCTGGCCGCGGAGTACCAACAAAAGCGCGACCAGCTCTGCGCGGCTCTTCGCGACGCCGGCCTCACGCCGTACGTTGCGGATGGCGCCTACTACGTCCTTGCCGATGCGAGCCGTATAGCAGGGCAGACGGCTGCACTGAAGGCTCGCACGCTGCTTGCGGCAACGGGCGTTGCGGCAGTGGCCGGCTCTGCCTTCTTCGCATCGGGAGGCGGCGAAAACCTGCTCCGCTTCTGCTTCGGAAAGAGGCCCGAGGATCTCGATCGAGCGTGCGCCGCACTGCGAAGACTATAACTACGTCATAGCTTATTGGAGGCCCATATGAGGAAGTTGCTGATCCTGTTTCTGCTGGCAGTGTGTGCAATTCCCGTCGTGGCGCAGGGAGCGCCACCCCAGGGCGGCGCGGATCAGCCGTACACCATGGAGTATTACTACAAGACGCAGTGGGGTCACCAACAGGAGTTCCTGCAACTCTTTCTCAAAAACCACTACCCGCTGCTGCAGAAAATAGCGGAAAGCGGACGCATCGTGGCCCTGAAGATTGAGACTCCGGCCAATCACATGACGGAGGACGCTCGCTGGGACTATCGCGTGACCATCACTTACAAGAACTCGGCTCTTGCGACTACCGCAAATCCCGAAGAAGATGCTCTGATTCGCAAACTCTACCCGAACCAGGAATCTTACAAGCGCGAGGAACAGCGACGCTTCGAAATACTGCTCGCGCACTGGGACCTGCCAGTCACCGACATTACGCCTGCGAAGAAGTGAACCTCTGCCGGCACTGGCCCCGGCTCCTGAGCGCATCGACGCGCTGGGATCGGCAGGTCGCGCGCTCCAGATTACTGCAAGGGAAGTGGATAGAGCCGCCCGCGATACATTCCCATTGGCTCAATCGAACGCACTTGAATAATCTGCGCGGTGGCGTTGTCGGAGCCATCGACCTCGACGGCATACTGCACGAGTTCGCGCGCAATCCTGTCGATGTCCTTATTTTGTGAGGCGATCCGAGCGATGTCCTCGGGATACAAGCCTCCATAGAAGCCATCGGTGCAGAGCACAAGACGGTCGTCCGGCTTCAGCGAAACGCTGCTGGTGTCGACGGTAACGAACATCTCCGGGCCGAGCGACCGCGTGAGGACGTGGCGCTTTTCCTAGCGCTCTGCCTCGGCGGCTGTGATCAGGCCGAGCTTGCGCTGCTCTGTAACCCATGTATGGTCGCGGGTAATTTGGTTTGCTTTGCCATCGCGCACCTGGTAGCAGCGCGAGTCCCCGACGTGGGAGATGACCGCCTGGTCATGCCGCAGCGCGCAGGCAACGACGGTGGTCGCCATCTGCCGTCCGCGCCGTTCCGAGTGCAGGCCTTCATCATGAACCGCCGCGTTTGCCTGCTGGATCAGAGTTGGCAGCAGGCTGGCCAGCGACGCTCCTTCTGATGACTTGGAAAATCCTTCAGTGATGACTTCGATTGCTTTTGCGGAGGCGACTTCGCCGAGGTCCAATCCACCGACCCCGTCAGCGACCGCGAACAGCCACCCACGCGACCGCGATTCCTGGCGCGACCTGGGAGTGACCGACCCGGCGGCGTCTTCATTATGCGGGCGCACTCTGCCGGCATCGCTTGCCTGTCCAAAGACCACATCCAGCATGGATCTTCACCGCCGTGCCCGTTAGGCCGGTTGTTGTTGCGAGAAGTTGACTGTTCTGCAGGCTAAGGAGAACCGCCCCTCCAGTACTTCCCGGAGGGGCGGAAATCCAAGCGATCACCTGCGTGCACAGCACGTGCGTTTTGCTTGCCTGGCTATCACTGGGCTTTGGATGCGAGCAGCACGC
>PKWK01000255.1:5716-8339 GCA_003133205.1 Granulicella sp.
GGCCCGATCAGATAGAACATCATGCAGCCAACGTTAGCCAGCAAACCAAACACGGGAATGATCGTGTGCTTGAGAACGCTGTGATCGGGGCGCTTGTGGTACGCCACCACACACAGCATGCAGCTCAGCGCATACAGGATGAAGGTGCCGAAGTTAGAGGTGAGGGTAATCATCAGCAGCGTGTTGGGAAGCTTGGCCAGCGTATCGTGCGGGAGATAACCCACGCTGGAGAAGATTCCGTGGGGCAGGGCTGCAATCGTGGCGTCCGTAGGCGCCGAACCATCTCCGAAGCAAATCGAGATGGCGAGAACGCCGATGATTGCCGTGATGAAGGACAAGGTGCGCACAGCGCGATGCGGGGTGAGAGTCTTGGAGTGAAGCATGCCAAAGTGCTCGGGTGCCTCATCATCTTTGCCCATCGCGTACGTCACGCGGGCGCCGGTGTTCATGCAGGCCAGGGTGGTACCGATCAGCGCCAGGAAGACGGTGACCGCCTCAGCCAGCATGAAGTACTTGCCATGTCCCTGGCCAAGCAGAGCATCGCCGACAATGATCATCATGTCGCCGATAGGTGCGGCTGAGCCCGCCGCGCTCTGCATACTGTACCCGGAGTTCAGGAAGTAGTTCGCCGCAAAATACTCGATGAGATAACACACCAGTCCCTGGATGAGNNGCGACCGTGGCCTGAATCATCATCCAGTTGAAGCTATGCACAGAAACAACAGACTTCGCGTCCGGATGCGCCTGGAAGAGCTTGCCGGTTGAGTCGTATGCTGCGTAGCTGATGGTAAAAGGAACGGGCTTGCCGGCTGCGTCAAGTTGAGGAGTAGGATTCCCGCTGGCGTCACGGATGATTGTGCCATCCGCCTTGGTGGCGAAGTTATAGGTATACGTTGCCAGCGAAGTGGAGTCGTAGTTGAGCGCCTTGGCGCCTTCCGGGTGGTTGGA
This sequence comes from Granulicella sp., assembly GCA_003133205.1. Next base: position 6,665 of record PKWK01000255.1, read on the forward strand.
GCGATATCCAATAGCCAGGATGCTGAACAGAACCAGCGCGGATATCTGAATGATGTTGATGGCCAGGTTGACGGCAGTCGACGCGTTGGCGCCTCGTTGGGCGATCCACGCGACGGCAAACGTAAAGACGACCGCCACAATCGACATGAAGACCGGGCCGGGGTTGGAGCCGCTCATGAAGTTGGGATAGAGGAAGCCAACGACGTATCCGACGAAGATGCCGGTGACGCCGACCATCACCCCGGGGTAAACCCAGTAGTAGAGATGGGAGCCCCAGCCGACGATGAATTTGGAAATGCGGGCGTACTTGAATGCTTTGTCTTTGGAGAGCAGTGCCTGCTCAGCGTAGTAGTAGCTGGAGCCGGTTCCGGGATACAGCTTGGAAATCTCTGCATAGGAGACGGCCGTCGCCAAACAGAGCAGCAGGGCCGCGAATATCCCGATCCACATGGAAGGGGAGGTTGCGCCGGTAGTTGCCTGAATGAAGAAGGTTAGCCAAAGAAAGGCCCCTGGCGCGATCAGAGCCATGGCGTTGCTGGTCAAGCCGGTCAGACCAAGAGTGGCCTGCATTTGCGGGGCGGTTGTCTCTTCTGCCATAGAGGGTCTCCTAGTTAATTCGTTAAGAATTTGAGGTCAAGATGCTAAGTTGTTGGTTCGAGTTGTTGCATTCTAACCTTTGGGTTCCGGGAATCCCATAAAGATTCCCCCAATTCGCCCGAGAATATTTGCGTTGCAGAACCGGCCTCCTCAACTTCCGGGGACGCGGTCCTGAGGAGTTAGCGCTTTGGTCCGAAGAAGGCTACGAACCCTGCGGAGCCAGCGCCTCGATTCGGCTATTTTTCGATATTGCTGCCGAAGATGAAGCCGAATTCAAGCACGGCCCGGAATTGGCTCTGATCCGTTCCCGTCGTGCCAAAGACATCTCCCTTCGTGTAGTTGGTTGCGTGCACCCACGCGAGATCGCTGCGAAGGTACATGCCTCCTTTTTGGTAGGTAGGCGTCGCGGTGAGAGTGGTGCCTGCGCTGCCCGACCCAAAACCCAACAAGTTGACCGATCCATCGGTTGTACTCCCCGAACTCGTAAGATATTCCCAGCGCACCGGAAGGGATAAACCTCTCTTGAATGCGTAGCTGACATTCAACGCGCCGCCAGTTGCGGATGTGCCCTTGGGGACGCCTACCTTCAGGTTGGTCGGCAGGTTGCTGTACTGGAAGTACGGCTGAACGATCCATGGGCCCTTGGTGTACGTATAGATCACCGTGTGCATATAGCTGTTGTTCTGCACCGGCGTAGCTGCCGTTTGATAGGCGGTCTGCCCGGCGTTCCCCATCCCGTCGTACGCCAGACTATGGGGTCCCTTTGTAAAGGTTAGCGAGCCCGAGAGCCACGAGTAGCGGTTGGAATAATAACCGTCGTTCCAGCTGAACGAGGCGGTCAGGTACTTACCCACGGTTTGATTCACCTGAATGCCCCGATTGATGGCGTTTTCCTGGTTCCAAACGATGCCGCGCTCGATGTTGAAGTTCTGGTACGTAAAGGTGGACTCGGCGCCCATCAGCGTGGGAAGAGAGCCGATTTCGAACTGTGTGGTTTTTCCTGCCTGCAACTTCAGGAAGGCGACCGGAACAGGCCCGTAGAAATTGTTCACGGTATTTTGGGCGTTAACAAACGGCA
>PKWK01000376.1 GCA_003133205.1 Granulicella sp.
ATCTACAACTGTAGTACTAGACGCGTGGGTTAAGAGCATCCGTGCGCGCCGATGACAGCGAAAGCATCGCTTGCGATACTTAAGTTCATTGTTAGAGCAATCGGAAGTAGTTGCTCGCTCCTGGCATTTGAGTCCCGATAAACGCGTCAGTGTCCGATTATCCTGCCCCGACCCGGTCATGAGATCACGCGCTGAGTTAAGATGCCTGTGGGGTAGCAGCCTGTTGTTCGATCCAGCGCCGCATCCGCCGACAGTGCGAGCCGTACCAGTACACTCGCCGGCAGCGGCGCACTCTTGGAACCGTCCGGCTTGATGACGGGTTTGAACCCGCCTCCATAACGTCGTCGGGCGGCGCACGCTTACATGGTGGACGGGCTGAAATCAAAGATGTGTCCTGCTCTCTGACTTGACGTAAGCTATCGGGAGGAGAACGACTATGGCTGACGACATTTCACAAGTTGAGTACTATGTGGCAGCGATACCTCACAAGGCCGGAGAAGGCGCTCGAGTCTTGACGGCTTTCAAAGAGGCAGGAGTGAACTTGACTGGCTTGCTGGGCTACCGGAAGACGGCTCGGAACGCCGAAATCATCGTTATTGTGGAGGAGAAAACGCCGGGAGTCAGCGCGGCAGGCAAGAAAGCCGGCCTCACCCTAGGCAAGAAGCAGAAGGCGTTCCTAGTAAAAGGTGAAGACCGTCTCGGCGCAGTTGCCAAGCTGGCGTGCAAATTGGCGGAAGCAGGTATCAACGTGACCTCGCTGCATGCCCTGAGCGCGGGTGCGGGCCGCTTCGGCGCACTCATTACAGTCGAGCCGGCCGACGTGCGCAAGGCGGCCAAGGCTCTGGCCGAGGAAGAGATTGCTGAGGTGACTTAGCGATTTTCCGCTCACTCATTGAGAGGACCAAGCTCACCTCAATGCGGGCGTTGTTTAGCCCGACGGCAACGAAGGTTGCCAATCCGGCCTATGCACTCGACGAATGCATAGGTTGGATTGCCCGAGCTTGGGCATGGCCGTTGCGTCCGGACGCTTCAAAGTAAAGCCTCGCCGACTTCTCAGGGCCGATCTGCCCGGGTCTTGTCGAACCGTTTATCTCTGTCGCTACTTGGTCGCCGCGACAAACCCAGGCTCGCGACCTTCACGCGAGCTATCTCATGCCAGTTCCCTGCTCCTCGACCGGCAAGGGCCTGATAGGTTTCTTTGCTGAGATGTGATCGTTGTGGCACTCTTGTGCCATATGCAAACGTTTGCCCGAAAAATGCTGCAGTTGACCGTCATCCTCGCCATCGCACCCCTGCTTGGTCGCGCCGCCGCTGCGCCAACCTCGGAGCCGGAGCGTGTCGAGATCGATGCCTCTGCGGCGACCACGCCGCTGCCTCACTTCTGGGAACAGATGTTCGGTTCTGGACGCGCGAATCTGATGCTACGCGAGGAGTACCTGGAAGACTTGCGTGCGGTGCGCGGGGTCACCGGTTTCCAGTACGTCCGCGCGCACGGTATCCTCAACGACGAGAATGGGGCTTATAGCGAGGATGAGCACGGCAACTCGGTCTACAACTTCGCCTACGTCGATCAGATCTACGACGGGCTGCTGAGGAACGGAGTGAAACCCGTGGTGGAGATCAGCTTCATGCCCAGGAAGCTAGCCTCCAACCCCGATGCTCTACATCCCTTCTGGTATAAGCAGAACGTATCGCCGCCTAAGTCGTTGGCGCGCTGGGATGCGCTGATCGCGGCATTCGCGCAGAACCTTGTGCAGCACTTCGGCATTGCCGAGGTCGCGACCTGGTACTTCGAGGTCTGGAACGAGCCGAACATTGACTTCTGGAACGGCATTCCGCGCGACAAGAGCTACTTTGAGCTGTATGCGCACACCGCACGCGACCTGAAGGCCATCAGCCCGCGACTGCGCGTGGGAGGGCCGGCCACCGCGGCCTCGGACTGGGTTGCGGCGTTTCTCGCCTATGTAAACGAGCACCAAGTGCCGATCGACTTCGTCTCGAGCCATGGTTATGCGGATGACACGATCGACAATCTCTTTCCAGACGATGCGAGTGTGCCGCGCGACACACCCATGGATGAGCGGGTGTGCCTTGCCATTCACAAGGTGCGCCAGCAGATGGACGCAGCCGGGCACAAGCAGCTTCCGCTCTTCTGGACGGAGTGGAACGTGCAGGGTCAGAGCGACTCGCGCGACACCACCTTTGTCGGCCCGGGCGTCGCGAACACTATCCGCCAGTGCGCTGACGGGACCGTACAGATGATGAGCTTCTGGACCTTCTCCGATGTTTTCGAGGAGGACGGTCCAATCGCGCGTCCCTTTGAGGGCAACTTTGGCCTGCGCGCTGCTTTCGGCATCGACAAGCCGAGCTTCTATGACTTTGCCCTCCTGCACCAGCTTGGTGACCGGCTCCTGCCCAACCCTGCACAGGACGTACTCGTTACCAAGGCAGCGGACGGTTCGCTAGCGATCGCGGCGTGGAACATCCACGATCCGGCGCTCAAGGGACCGCCCGATGCGACACCCAAGGGACAGTCGAAAGCTATGATGCTCGTTCTTAAGGGCGTACCCGCCAACGCGGAGGTCATCTTGCAGCGTGTGGATAATGAGTACGGCAACGTGCTGCCTGTCTACGCCGCGATGGGCAGCCCGCAGTACCCAACGCCCGCCCAAGTCGAGCAGATGAATGCCAGAACGGCGCTGCCTGCGCCCGAGCACCGAAGACTTGATGTGGGAACGCTGATGTTGGCGCTGGAGCCCAACGCGCTGGTGCTAATCCGGGTGAACGCACGCTAAAGCGATGCGCTGTGCCCTGGTGGCCCGCCCAGGCCTCACCTCTCTTGATTACACGCTGATCATAAGTACCGACAAACGATAGGAACCCGTGATCCCGCCCGGGGCTTTCTTCAATTTACGTGAAATCGCCATTGCGCGAACCTCGCGGCTAGTGCGTGTCTGCTACTGGCGGTCGAACTGCCTGCAATGGCGGGTTTGCGGGGTCGTTCCGCCAGCCTGCATGTCGGAGATTGTCATATCCACATCAGTTTCGCCTATTATTCGCCAATGGGCGGCGAACGGGAATCCACGACGCGAATGAGGTTGGCAGGTCAGATCTGCTGTGCCTGTAAGGTGTCGCTATCGCCTGAACCCAATCAAAGGACAGGGGAACGCTACTGCGCGCGGTGTGCGCCACGCCACAAAGTGCTGATGCAGTTCATGCTGGCGAAGGACGGCTGGACGGTGTCATTCCTGGAGGAGGATTGCAAGACATCTCTGCCTCGCCATTTCGTCTTCCAGAGCGACCTGAAGATCCTCGACCTGGCCAGGCACGGAGGCGCCGAGTTCAATCTCGCGGGCCGTCAGGCAATCGAGCACGGGATCAGTATGGGCAGAGGTTCCGTCTGGTTGAAGCTGACGCGAGACCAGTATGCCAAGCTGCGAGGATGATCCAGCTCATTAGGCAGCGCGATTGGTCTCCCCAGATAGAGCATGGCGAGCGCGGTCCCCTGGAAGAGACCGCCTTCTGCAACCGGTAAGGAGTAGAGGCCCAGATCAGCGCCGGGACAAACAGGTTCAGGTCTGCTCGCAGGCGCTTATAAGGGGTCAGACACGGTTCATCAGCTCGCTCACGAACCTCCGTGGCTCTCTTGCCCAGAGGGAGATTTCGCGAAGCACCTGGTCCTGCAATTCTTCCTCCTTTGGGAGGCACATGGCAAGCCAGTTTGCGAACCAGTCGGCACGATACTCCAGCCCCGTGAAGTCATCTTCCACAGGCTTTTTGGGCTGTGCCAAGGCAATCAATTCGGACGGAGTTGAGTTTGGCAACTTGGCTT
>PKWK01000186.1 GCA_003133205.1 Granulicella sp.
TAGGGTTAAGGTTAGGAGGTCGCGCTCTCAGGCGCAAGTTTGAAGTAGCCGCAAAGCCGCCCCTGCGCAATCGTATGTAACCGTCCCAACATAGTCAACGAGCGAACCGGCGCGCAACGGCTTACCCAGTATGATGCTTGCTAGATGAATAGGGAGAGACGGACGTTCTGGCTTTGGGCGAGCGCGGCGCTGGTGGCCGGCCTGATTCTGCGCCTTTGGTTTGTCGTCCACATGTCGGTGATCGACGGCGACAGCTTGATATACGGAGGCATCGCCAAGAACTGGCTTCAGCATGGGGTCTACGGCTTCACGCAAAGTGGCGACACACCTGATTCCATTGACCCCACCCTCATCCGGCTGCCCGGCTATCCCATCTTTCTCGCCGCTTGCTTCCGCCTCTTCGGCATGGAACATTACCGCGCCGTGCTGTATGTCCAGGTCGCGGCCGATCTCGCGACCTGCTGGCTGGCCAGCGGTCTCGCCGGACGAATCTTCGGCAGATGCGCAGCACTCGTTGTGCTGTGGTTTGCGGCCCTGTGTCCCTTCACCGCTAGCTACGTTGCCGCGCCACTTACCGAGACCCTCGTGCTCACCTCGATCGCGTTGTCGTTCTACGGCTTTGCGCGCTGGCAGGAAGCGGGGGCTGGCTACAATCGCTGGCTGTGGGTCGTTGCGGCTGCGGTTGCATGGTCCGTCCTGCTGCGCCCGGAGCAGGGCCTGCTCGCCGCGGCGATCCTGCCGGCGATGCTATGGAGTTCGCTCACCACGCGCGAGCCGCGAAACCGCCTGCTGAAGTCGGCGTTGCCCGTGGTGGTAGCGGCGCTCTGTGTCGTACTGCCGCTGGTTCCGTGGACGATTCGCAACTGGAATACCTTTCACGTCTTCCAGCCGCTTGCCCCGAAGTACGCGAACGATCCCGGTGAGCTGCCGCCAGTGGGATTCGGCCGCTGGTACCGCACCTGGGCCATCGAATTCGCCTCCACGGAGCAGGTCTACTGGAAATACAACGGCGACCACATCGCGTTCGACGACCTGCCGCCACGAGCCTTCGACGCCGGATCACAATCGCACTCCGATTCTGATTCCAATTCCAATTCCAATTCCAACGACCTGCGCAATCGCACCGCCCAACTGCTCGACGACTACAACGCCACCACCACCGGCACGCCGGACATCGATGCCCGCTTCGCCACGCTCGCCGCCGAGCGCATCCACGCCCACCCCGTCCTCTACTACGTCGGCCTGCCGGTCGCCCGTCTGCTCGACATGACGCTGCGCCCGCGAACCGAGATGATGCCCATCCCGCTCGACTGGTGGAGGTGGGCTCAGCACCGCGCGAAAACAGCCTTCGCCGGTGCTTATGCGGCGCTCAATCTCGCCTACATCGCTCTGGGCCTCACCGGCTTTTACCTCTGGAAGCGCCGTGCGTGGCTCTCGCCCAATCAGCCCGGCTCCAGCCGGCGTGCGTTCCGAGAGCTCGCCATTGCCATGGCCGCCACTCTCATTCTGCGGTCAGTCCTGCTGCTCACGCTGGACAACTCGGAACCCCGCTACACACTCGAGTTCTTCCCCGTGCTCTTCGTCTGGGCGGGCGCGCTCTTCGCCGCACCAGTACGCCCTCCATCCGTCGGCGAGCCTGGAGGGAGATAATGGGGGATGGCATTTCGCTCAGGATTCGTATCGATCATTGGCCGGCCCAACGCGGGTAAGTCCACACTGCTGAATGCGCTCCTCGGACAGAAGCTCGCGATTGTGACGCACAAGCCGCAAACCACCCGGACGCGCATTCACGGCGTGCTCGAAGTTCCGCTGAAGAAGAAGGCCAAGGGCGAGCCGGGGCATCCGGCGGCGCAGGTAGTGCTGGTGGACACGCCCGGCGTGCACAAGCCGGAGACACAGCTCGATCGGCGCATGATGCAGGAGGTGCAGGATGCTCTGGAGTCGCGCGACGCCGTGCTGTTTATCGTCGACGTGACCCACCGGCTGGCGAAGGCAGAGGTGCCGGGCGAGAAGGTCAAGGCTACAGGACGCATGGCGATGAGCGCGGCGGAGGACGATTTCGCGCTCTCGCTGGTGAAGCGTCTCGACTGCCCCGTAATCCTGGTGCTGAACAAGATCGACGCGGTGCGCAAAGCCGAACTGCTGCCGCTGATTGCGCACTGGAGCGCACAGCATACATTTGCTGACGTAGTGCCGATCTCGGCGCGCAAGAAAGAAGGCCTGCAGTTGCTTCTCGACAAGGTCGTCGCGATCCTGCCCGAGGGCCAGAGGTACTTCCCCCGCGACCAGGTGACGGACCAGCCGGAACGGTTTCTCGTGGCCGAGCTGATTCGCGAGAAGATCCTGATGCTGACCGGCGAGGAGGTTCCGTATGCGACGGCCGTGGTGATCGAGCGATTCGAAGAGCCGGCTTCCTTGAAGAAGATGAAGGATGGGAGGCTGCCACTGACCAAGATCGCGGCCGCCATCTACTGCGAACGGACGGGCCAGAAGGCGATCCTGATCGGCAAGCAGGGCGCGATGCTGAAGCAGATAGGAACATCTGCGCGCAAGGACATAGAGAGCCTGCTGGGGACACGCGTCTTTCTTGAACTGTTCGTGAAAGTCCAGGAAGAATGGCGGTCCAGCCGTGGGTTTGTCGAGGAACTGGACTGGCGACGGCAGTTGGAACAAATCGCGGCGAAGCAGCACAACGAAGAGTCGTGACGCATTCCTTTAGCTGTCCTTTGGGTCGGACGACAGAAGAAGGAGTTGTTGAGTGGGGTCAATCACAATCCATGCGAGCGCGCCAATGACCACCAGGGCCGCCGCAGTCACAAACGAGATTCCCCAGCCGAAGTGAGCGGCTATCAGCGGAGTGAGCGACGCCGTGCATGCCCCGCCGATCTGGCCGCCCATGTTCATCATGCCGGAGACAATGCCGGTAAACTCACCCGCGATATCAGCCGAGACCGCCCAGAAGGCGCTCTGAGCCAGATACAGCACACCTGCTCCGCACGCGAGAACCAGGGCCGCGGTCTGCGCGTGGTGCGCCCTGGAACCCAGTAGAAGAAGTACGGCAGTAAGCGCCAGAGCAACTCCTGGCAGCAGACAGCGTCCCGTGCGCAGGCCGAACCGGACCGCGATCCAATCGCTCACGATGCCCCCCAGCAAACAGCCGATCGTCATCGCGACGAAGGGAATACTGGTGTACATTGCACTCGCCTTGAGATTGAGTCCGCGCACCTGCGCGAGATAGATATACATCCAGGCGAAGAACATCCACGCGACATAGCCAAACGAGAAGTAGCTCACCGTTAAAGCGAGAATGGATTTGCTGCGGAAGATTCGCGCCCATGGAATCCTGCGCTTGCCGTAGAGTGCGGGATCGCCCTCCCTCACAGCTTGGGCGGCCACGCATCGTTCGCTGACAATGAGCGTTCGCTCTGCATCCCTCACCCACGCGTGCTGCTCGGGCGTGTCACGCGCCGCAAAGTACCACACCAGCCCCGTCACTATGCCGACACACGCGCTGAACCAGAAGGACGCTCGCCATCCATAGTGCAGAATAATCGCACTCACGAGCAGCGGAGTCAGGCCAGAGCCGAGACCTACGCCAGCGAAGATAATGCCATTGGCTTTGCCGCGCTCCTTCACCGGAAACCAGCGCTCGACGAACTGGCTTGTGGCCGGATACATTGTGGCCTCTCCTGCACCCAGGGCAAAGCGCACCAGGATGAGGATGAGAACCGCTCCGCCTACGTGTGGAGGAACCAGCGCAGTCAGCGCGGTAAAGAATCCCCACCACACACCTCCCACGGTGAGAACGCGGCGCGGGCCAAGCCGTCTTGCCAGCAGGCCAGCCGGAATCTGAAAACTTGCATAGCCGATCAGAAACGCGCTGAAGACCCAGCCCAGCCGGGTGTTGCTAATTGCAAATTCACGGCCAATCTGGATTCCGGCAACCGAGATATTCGTGCGGTCCAGATACGCCACCGCACTCAGCACACCCAGCCAAACCACCAGCAGGTAGCGTACAGGTATGCCTGTTTCCCATCCCTTATTCTTGGTTAGCATCAGGCTCCGATGGACTCATCCTCTCACATGGACATCCCACACCTTTGCCATGCGCGAGGTCCCTCCCGGCCCGGTGATGGTTAGAATCACGGTGTAAATTCCTTCCCTGCCCGGCTTGTCTTTGTACTGATGTGTAGGGCTCTGTTCGTTCGATGTTGTTCCGTCGCCAAAGTCCCACTTCCACGAAGTTACTTCCCCCTGCGAACGATCCTTGAACGCGACGATCCTCTGATCCATGTCGACCACCTTGAAGGACCACTGTGCATCGATGGCCTTGCGGAACTACGGCTCGAGCGGCATCAAACGAAATCCCACCAGGTCGGATGCGTTGCCAAAGAAAGTTTGCTTGTGGGATAGGTTCCAGAACTTCCGCTTGTTCGAGTTCACATCGTCATAGTCGATAACTGCCCACGAGAGTCCTATCAGTTTGTTCTCCGTAAGCACACTCTCGACAGCTCGTTCGGGCCCTTCGCATCCGGCGTAATCAAATGGCGTGATCCAGAACTCCAGCACTAGCTTGCCTGGCTGGCCCGGCCTGAAGTTGTAGTTGATCGCATGATTCGCATAGGGAAGTTCCTTCGTGTACTGCGCGCATCCCCAGTCCATCGTCCAGTCTTTTCCCTCTGCTGGCGTGAAGATATGGTAGTTCTGCGCATGCGCTCCCTGCTGAGCAAAATATGAATCCGAACTGCTGATTCGAGGATCGAGGGTCGACATCTGCCCAACCGCTGCGGGCGTCCACACATCGCGGTGATACATATCAATCAGCGGCCCTCCGGAAAGATCGCCATCAACGACCACTTCAAAAATGTCATTGTGCAGATCAGGCCGTGAGAAGTCCCAGTAATTGTCGTACGCCTCGTAAAGAAAATACAGCCGGTTCAATCCTTTTACCCAGCCCACTTTTACTTTGACATCGAGATCCTTCGGATCGCGATCCGTGCCGTGTCCTCCCGGCGCCTCCGTGTCCTCAAGCTGGTCCATGCCAATCGCGTAACTATTCGGCACCATGGCCCAGTCATCGTCGTTCCCATCGATTCGCGGAATCATGTTCGGAGGAAACTGAAATATCTTGAACGTTATCTCAGGCCTTTCCAGCGCACTTGCCGGAAAAAACATTAATAGCAGGGCGCACAGAAGCAATCGGTATCGAAACATCGAGGCGCCTCATCTTCCTTCGCTCAACCGCAACAACGATCAGCGGTCAATTCGCTTGGTCATCTTGTCCAATGCATCGCGATCAATCGGATAGCCGAGCCCGGGAGCCGTCGGTGCCAGGATGTATCCGTCTTCATTGATGCGGAACTTATCTTTGTACTCCGGCCGGTCCGCATATTCGGCAGGGAACGGCATCTCGAACCACCAGGAGTTCGGAAGCGCAAGCTCCACGTGGAAGTGCAGCGCCATATCCGGGACGTTCCCCCAGTTATGCGGAGTGCATTCCAATCCATGTGCATCGGCCAGCAGGCCTACGCGCATCGCTCCGGAGATTCCGCCAACATTGTCTGCGATCAAACGAACAACATCCAGAGCATCGCGCTTGATGTACTCCGCAAAATCCGCGATTGAGTAAATAAATTCGCCGACATGGATTGGCAGATTCAACGCCGCACATAGCTCGATCAGTCCTTCCTGGTCTGTCGTACGAATCGGGTCTTCAAACCACGCGTAGTTCAGCTCATCCAGCAGCCGTCCAACCGTCATGGCCTCCGAACGGTTGTATCGCTGAACAGGATCGTGCATCAGCACAAACTCATCGCCCACTGCCTTGCGCACCTCGCGAATCTCTTCCATGTGTCCGATGTAAGTCGGAATCGCCGGGCCGGTTGCATGCTGACCTCCGCCGGGATGGATCTTGTAAGCCTTGTAGCCAAGGCTCTTCGCCTTCAACGCATCGGGTACATAGTCCTCAACGGTAGGCAGATGTTGCGAACTGGCATAGGCCATCAGGCGATCCTTCGTCGGCATGCCGCCCGACAGGATCTTGTAGATCGGCCTGTTCACCGCCTTGCCAAGGATGTCCCACATGCAGACGTCGGCGGCGGCAGTGTAGTAGTTCGGCCATGTGCCGCCACCACGAGTTGATAGCCCCGATCCTTGCAGCGCCGGCCCTTCGAACGCGGAGTGTGTCCCCACACCCGAAGACCCGGCACCAAATCCCGGCGCTACGAACGCTCCTGCACCTCCGCCACCTTCCGCGCGTCTCATCGGTGCGCCATCAAAGCCCCCAGGGCCTTTCATCCCGGTGGTCGAAGTAAGTGTCGGCAGAAGGTCCATGATGTTCTTGCCAACCAACGCCGACTTAGCCCACTCGAGCCACCCCGGAGTAGCATTGCGATCGCCAATGGTGTAGTTACCCTCAATACCGCTGCTCGTAACAACGGAGAGTAACTCGCCAGTCTCCGGACTATTCAGCTTATGTATTTTGCTGATGTCCGTAACGTAGACCTTGACCTCTTTGATCGTCAGATCGGGAAGGTCAACGGGCTTGACTCCTACGGACTGCGCGGCGGCTGCAATCGGGTTGGCAATAGCACCTAAGCCGGCTGCGGTAAATCCAGCGGAACTACTAAGAAAAGTGCGGCGCGATAGATTCTGTTTCACGGTTAATGTTCCCTCCGACCTTCGTTCCCGCATGACCCAACAGATATTACTGACCTTCCGGTAGAGCGAACGACAGGATGTTTGCCCCTGACGCGATTGCGACATACTGTCTGCCATTTACTTCGTAGGTCATCGGCGAAGCTTTCATCGCATGGTTGGTCTCGAAGTGCCATAGATACTTGCCCGTGGCAGCATCGACAGCGGCAAAGCCTCCGCTGCTTTCTCCGAAGAAGACCAGACCGCCCGCAGTCGATAAGACACCCGAATAGTTTGATTGCACCGGCCCAGGCAGGCTAATCTGCCAGATCACTTTACCGGTTTCGATATTGAACGCGCGAAGGATTTTTTGTGCAGGGTGCGCAGGATCCATATATCTGCCATACCCGCCATCGTCTGCCTTGCGATAGACGGTGCAATCCTCGACCGTCATCACGTAGTAGAGATGCGTAGCCGGGCTATAGGCCGTCGAGTACCAGTTGGTTGCTCCACGAACCGCAGGACACGTCACCACGCCCTGCAGCGTTGTCTCGTTGGCCGGAAGCAGATTGGGAGTCCAGTCCTTTTCATTGATGCCGCTAGCCCAGTTCAGCGTGTCGACCATCTTGCTTGCCATCAGCGGCTTGCCGGTGGTGCGGTCGAGCACATACAGAAAGCCATTGCGATTGGCATGCAACAACAGCTTGCGATCCTGCCCCCTCCAGTTGGTGTCGACCAGGACGATTGGCTCATTCGCGTCCCAGTCATGCAGGTCATGCGGGGTAAATTGAAAGTGCCACAGCAGCTTGCCTGTCTTCGCATCGATGGCAAGATCGCTGTTGGTGTAAAGATTGGCGCCGGCGCGCTCATCGCCATCGGTGTCGGGATGTGGATTGCCCACGGGCCAGTAGACAACATTCCCGTCCGCATCGGCACTGCCCGTGGTCCAGGTCGCTCCACCGCCGAGCGCAAGCGCTGAACCCTTCCACGTATCCGCAATCGGCCCCGTGTCGCCAGGCTTGGGAATCGTCATGAACTTCCAGGCGAGTTCCCCGGTCGTCGCCTTGTACGCAGCGACGAAGCCGCGAATTCCATTGTCACCACCACTCACCCCAGTAACGACAAGGTCGCCCACCACCAGCGGAGCGGCCGTCCCACCGAATTGCCCTGCTGCTCCCTCAGGCGTATCCACATCCCACAGCAGAGCGCCGGTCAAACGATCCAGCGCAAGCAGGTGCGCATTGTCGGTGAGATAGAAGACTCGATCGCCCAGCACAGCCACACCGCGATTGACGCCGATCGCCGCATCTCCCGAGATGGTTGACCCCGCGCTCTTGGGACGTTTGTATCGCCAGACCTCGCGCCCGCTCGTACCGCTGAGCGCGTACACCTGGTTGTTCCCGGTTACATACATCACTCCATCAACAACAACGGGCGTCGTCTCCAGGCCAACAAAATTGATCGGGTACGTCCATTGCAATTGAAGTCTTGCAACGTTCTTCGCATTGATCTGGTCAAGGGAACTATTTCGGTTCCCATCCAGAGTGCCGTTGTAGTTCGGCCAATTCCCTTTTGCCGGATGTTCCACCGCTGCGATCTCAGTTTGCGCAATGGGAGCTTGAGCCTGCTTGAGCGGTCCCACTCCCACTCCATTCAACGTGGCCAGATACGCAAGCAGATCGCGCTGCTGATCTGCCGTTCCCTGAAACGCGGGCATGGCGGAATGTGGATCGGGCGTGATCGTTCGGTACTCGCTATCCAGCAGCGGATGCAACTTGCCATCCTTCGTCTGCAGCACTAAATCGTGACTGCCCTGGGCACGCAGGAAACCGCGCAACGCCGTTCCATCATTCAGGACGACCGATGCCATCGTGTAACCAGCAGTCATGCTTGCGCTCGGATTGACCAGCACCTGCTGCATGTCGGCCAGTCGCATCTTGTTCGCGATGTTCGAAAGATCCGGCCCATTCGAGATCCCACGCCCGCGCACAACATGGCAGGACGAACATTGCCCACTTCCAAAAAAGACACTTTCTCCGGCCTTCGGGTCACCCGCAACTGCCGCACTCGAGGCCGTCGTATTGATGGACCGGATATACCGCACTAACTGCTCAATATCGGATGGTGGCAAAGGAAAGGCAGGCATCCTACCCTTGCCCTTTTGAATGATGGTCGCGATCTCGCTATCCGACAGTCCGTGAAGTTGAGGAGAATTCACCATGGTCGGCGCGCGATCCGTGCCTCGCGCATCGGAGCCATGGCACAGCGAGCAGGTTCGCTTGAATAGCGGCGGAGCTTCCTGGGCCTGCATACCCTGCTGCGGCGGCGGATTGTTCATGCCCTGCGCCCAGGCCGCGCTCGCAGGCAAGCTCATCAGAACGCAAATCACAAGAAGACGCGGCAAACTAAGCCTCTGAATAAGCGGCAGCATGCGCCACGAGTGTGTCCACATCCGGCGCAAGGCCTGGAAAAATCGCATAGGCGGAAGTTGCTTCTTGAAAGGAAACACGCGGAGTTGAAGATCCTGTTTGGAACTCATCCTTTGACTCTGGCAATAGGAAGCATCGCGTAACTTCAGCCGCGCAGGTAAGGTTTCAGATAGGTATTGAGCGCGTCACGGACAGCTTTCTTGTCGGCTTCGGTAAGTGACGCCTGCGATCCCGCCGAATTCCCCATGCCGGGCGTGGGGCGCGATTTGGTGTCCTCTTTGAATATCCCGCGCGCCACCATCACATATCGGTCAGCATTGACGATCGTCGAGAAGGCCTGAATCCTGCCAAACATGTCGAACGACTCGCGTAGCTTCCCTGCCTCGTACAACTCCCACGATTGCTGAAACAGGTCCGCCATTCCTACCGTCGGGCAGAACCCCGTAAAACCAAGCCGCATCTCGTCCATCAACTGACGAACGCCTTTGCCGGCAAAGATCGCAAGCTTGCCGTCCGTCTTGGCTCGAAGCTCACCCACACGCGCAAGAGGATCGCCAGCCTCGTCCTTAACCACGCGCACCGTCGGGATCGACCGGAACATCTTGACAATCATGTCCACGGGCATATCGCCGATGGTCTGCACAAAGAGCGGAAGGTCCGTTGCGCTCCCGATGGCCTTGTAATACTCCAGCACGGCC
>PKWK01000386.1 GCA_003133205.1 Granulicella sp.
AGATCAGGATGCCAGAATCAGGGCCGTCGAATTCGAAGTTATGTTGAACGCTAGTGGGCTCGGCTGCCACAATATGCAGTCTTCTATGCCTATCTTTTCTGGCACAGGTATGGAGATTTGTGAGGGGTCGTATAAGTATTTCAAGGTCAGGGCTTTTAGCTTTTCCAGCGTTGTAAGGCTGTATCGACTCAATCCAAAATTTGAGTTCTTGGGGGAGTGGCCCATTGTTGAAAGCACTCTCATTGAAAGTTCTGAGCTTTCTGCACAATGGAAAGTACAGACCATCTACATTGGCGGGGGGATCAATTTCGCCCTGAAGCACGGTTGCCTGAAAGACTACTCCATCAAGGGCGGCCATGAGTTGATAGAAAAACTCGCCCAACTCGATAGACAGGAAGTTGTCCGGGATCGGGGGTTTTACTATTTTGGCGACCCATGTCCGCTCGTCTTTTCGGTAGACCTCAGTGGTGCTGGCTTTTGGGGTCAAGCAGCCTCTCCCACTCCGAGTTAAAGGCTTTACCATGCATTCTGGCGCGTTCGATACGCTTCCACGAGTCCACAAATAGGGGCATTTCTAGAGCATATAATCTCAGCCTATGAACGGAACCGAAATTATCCTTTGCATGATCTTCGGGGTACTCTGCGCGATCTATTGGGAGATCAACAAAGTTACAAAAGACATGTAGCGCGCTGCCCTGTCACGGTAGAACTATTCTACACTCAGTCAGGTATATTATTATCTTAGCATGTTGCTCTACTGCAGGCACTTAGGCATACCCCCCCGGGGGGGGTACCCCTATCGGGGACGCCAAGCGGCATCCCCGGCCCTGGGTGTGGATCCTAGTGGTCCTTCGCCATCGCCTCGCGGACGGACTCCTGCGGCGCCGCGAAGAAGCGACTGGAGATCACGGCTCCCACAATCGCCCCCAGGATCGGCGCGACCCCAGAACAGCCGGAGTTGCGAGAGCGCCCAGCCATCGCCCGGCATCGTGTCCGAGCCCGCGAACGTCTAACATGGAAGAATGGTCAAGCTTTGCCGCCTGAGGGCAAACATAGCAGCGTCGCTTTCCCGGCTGATCGCCGGCACATCGGTCCGGCGCCGCTGGATTCGTCGAGCCTGCCTGGTCGCGCTTGCCGCAGCCACCGCAGCGACCCCTGTTCGAGCTGCCGACGCCCGCTTCGACCTGATTGGCCCCAAGGTTGAAGTTCGCGTCACGCGCGCCGGCGTCACGCTGCCCATCGCGTCGGTTCCGAACCTGCAACCCGGCGATCGGCTGTGGCTGCACCCCGACCTTCCGCCCACGCAGTCGGTCCATTACCTGATGGTGTTGGCCTTCCTGCGCGGAACCACCAATCCGCCGCCCGACAACTGGTTTATCCGCATCGAAACCTGGGACAAAAAAGTCCGCCAGGAAGGCGTCGAAGTCACCGTGCCCGACGAGGCCCAGGAAGCCGTGCTCTTCCTAGCGCCCGTCACCGGCGGCGATTTCAGCACGCTCCGCTCGGCCGTTCAGGGACGCCCGGGAATCTTCGTCCGCGCCTCGCAGGACCTCGCCGCGGCCGGCTTCGAGCAGGCCCGCATTGAGAAGTACATCGCCTCCATGCGCGAACTCTCGCCCCTCGAAGCGTCCGATCCGAAGCAACTGCAGGAGCACTCCAACGTCATCGCCACCACGCTCGCGCTCAAGCCGAATGGCGATTGCGTCAAGCTTCCGCCGGACCAGCAGTACACCTGCCTCACGCAATCCGGCAGCCAGAACCTGCTCGACGACGGACACGGCCAGACGATCGTTGACGCGCTCACCGGCGGCGCCACCGCGAGCCTCATCGGCACGGCCTCGAGCACGCGACTCGCGGGCGGTGGCGTTTACTCGGCCTACGTCGGCAGCATCGTCGACCTGGTCCACATCATGGGCTCGCTGCACACGGCGCAGTACCAGTACATTCCCGCGATTGCGTTCCCGCAGCAGCAGTCGCTCAACCTGCGCCTGAACACTCCGCCGTCGTTCCACAACCCGAAGTCGGTGATCGTCATCGGCCTGCCGTCGATCCAGCCGACGATCCCGCCGCCGCTGCGCGCCGCCGATCCAAGACTGGTCTCGTGCCTGCAGAAGCCCGGCGTTGTGCTGCCGGTCGAAGGCGCGCCGCTCGTCTTCTCCACCAGCTTCGCGCATGATCTCGTGCTCCGCCTGAACTATCCATCCGGCGCCAAACGCGATCCCGCGCAGCCGCAGGAGATTCCGCTCACCGCAGACGCCTTCCGCGGAGGCCTGGTGCTTGCCCCAGCGCAAAAGCGCCGCGCTCTACAGTCCGCCAAAGTCGCTCCGCCCACTTCAGGCGACGCAACTGCCGAGCCCGGCTCGGCGACGCCTGTCGACTCCGCACCGAATGCGCCGAACAGCGCCGAGTTGACCGGCACCGTCGAAGGATTCTGGGGCTTCGACAGCTTTACAGGCCCGACCATGTCGCTCCAGGACGCACCCGGAAAGGATTGGAAACTCGCTGGAGATGATCCTCTGATCGCAGGCAAGAATCAGCACGTCCTCATTAGCTCCACCGGAATCGCCTGCATCCAGAGCATCGCGCTCGAACCCGCGTCCGGCAAGCAGGAGAATGAGACGTGGAAGCTCGCGGACAAACCGAATTCGGTCGATGTGACGCTGGACGCGCCCGCACACGATTCCGGCGATCTGCATCTCGCCATCCGCCAGTTCGGCGATCCGAGGCTCGCGACCGTCAGCCTCGTCTCCTACAACGTGCCCGCGAAGCTCGACGCCCTCCGCTTCCACGCGGGAGACACAACTGCGATCCTCACCGGCACAAGTCTCGACCAGGTTCGCCAGGTCGAGTTCGGCGGCCTCAACTTCAAGCCGTCGGAGCAGGGAACTGGCGCGCAGGCAAATGCCAAGTCGGAGCTGCGACTCGCCCTTCCCGCGGACGCCAAGCCTCCGACGCTGCCCGTCGGCAATCGCCTCGCCGCCCAGGTTGCGCTGCAGGATGGCCGCACGATCAGACTCCCGCTCATGGTCGAGGCCGCGCGTCCCGCCGTTACCCTCATCGCAAAAGCGGATGTGCCGCCGGACAGAGCGCCGAGGTCTTCGTTCAGCGTCAAGCTATCCAGCCAGGACGACATGCCGGTCAGCGACGCGCTCATGTTCTCTCTCAAATCCACGCAGCCGTTTCCGCGCGCTGGTCGAATCGAGATCGCCAGTCCCGATGATTCGCTGCACACCACGCTCAGCGTCGCCGACTCCAACGGTTCGCTCATCCTCGAAGGTCCCGCGACTCTCCTTGCGACCCTGCAGCCGCTGAAGGCCTTCGGCCCGTCTGCGTTCGGCCCCATCCGGCTGCGCGCGGTCGCGCCCGATGGCTCCGCAGGAGATTGGCTCCCGCTGGTCACGCTAGTCCGCCTGCCAACGCTCACCGGTCTGAGCTGCCCCCAGGCAGCGCCCGCGGTTCCAGCCCCACCGGCGAAACGGTCTCGCGCTCATCGCCCGGATGCCCCTCCCGCCAACCCCGATGCTGCCAACGATGCGCCCGCGTCGGCCTCGAGCGCCACTAGCCCGGACTCAGCCTCCGACGCCTCGCCGTCTTCGGTGCCTCCCACTGCGCCGGACAAGACTGCCGCAACCCCCGCAGCCGCCGCGCCGCCGCCCGCGTCCTGCACCCTCACCGGCGCGGGCCTCTACTTCATCGACGCCATCTCCACGGATGACTCCTTCACAAATCCCACACGCATCCCCGAAGGCTTCGTTGGCTCATCGCTCGCGGTCCCGCCGCCCACCGGCGCGGTCTACTATCTGCGCCTGCGCGACGACCCCACAGCCGTCGACACCGTCACTCTCCCCGCAGGCCCGCTCTAGCTCTTCTTCCGCTCCTGCCGCATCCTTGCAGCGGATCGGCTACTCAGGCGGAAGCGGTTTCAGTCCCATTTGCACCCTGCTATGCACCTTGCCATAGCTGAAGTAAATCACCAGCCCAACTGCGAGCCAGATCACCAGTCGGAGCCATGTCTCACCCGGCAAGCCAAGCATCATCGCCAGAGATATCAGGATTCCAAGAATCGGCGTCAGAGGTGAAAACGGTGCTCGGAACGGTCGCGGCAGATCGGGTCTGCGCGATCGAAGCACCAGCACACCCGCGCATACGATGATGAACGCAAGCAGCGTGCCAATGCTCGTCATCTCGCCCAGCTTGTCCAGCGGGATGGTGGATGCGAACACGGCGACCACAAGCCCCACCGTGATCGAAGAGATCCATGGTGTCCGGAACTTTGGATGTACCTTGCTGAATATCTTCGGCAGCAGGCCGTCCTTCGACATGGAGAAGAACACTCGGCTTTGGCCGAGCAGCATCACCACCATCGTGCTGGTAAGCCCTCCCAGCGCGCCCAGCTTCACCAGCAGGCTTCCCCATTTCACTCCGGTCGCATCGATCCCAACCGCCAGCGAATCCGGCACGTTGAGGTAGCGATAGTTCACCAGTGCCGTCAGCACCAGCGCCACCAGGATGTACAGAATCGTGCAGATCACCAACGAACCCAGAATCCCGATCGGCATATCCCGTTTCGGAGTCTTCGCCTCCTGTGCCGCGGTCGACACCGCATCGAAGCCAATGTAGGCGAAGAAGATCACGCCTGCACCGCGCAATACGCCGGACCAACCAAACGTCCCGAAGACTCCAGTATTCTCGGGCAGAAACGGATGCCAGTTCACCCGCGGCAACTCCGGATGATGCAGCAGCGTTACGCCGCCGATAATCAGAAAGATCACCAGGACTACCAACTTTATCGCGACGATGACGCTGTTGAAGTTCGCCGATTCCTTAATCCCAATCACAAGAATCGTCGTAACCAGCAGTATCCCGATAAACGCGATCAGGTTGAAGACGCCATGCCGCTGCGGCAGCGTCGCCGGATCGATGTTCAACTGCGCCAGCTTCTTTGCGACACGGCCCAGAAACTCCCAATGGCCGTTCCAGAGTATAAACGTCGACCCCGGAGTTCCCGCCAGCTCAGGCGGCAGCCGCAGGCCGAAGTCCTGCCCCAGGCTGAGCACATAGCCGCTCCAGCCCGAGCACACCGTGGCCG
>PKWK01000394.1 GCA_003133205.1 Granulicella sp.
GCCCAGCGGCTGAACTGCGTATCCCCTTCGACGCCACCGGCAAGAAGTGGGTCCGGTTCGCGGTCTGGGATTCAGCTGGCGACGGCGCATGGCTGCAACCCACTGCACTGAAGCAACCCTGATCCTGAACGACTCGAACTCCATAATTTGCACCCAGCCCACGCAGTTGCAGGGGATGGAAACCAACTCCCTTTCGTCGAGCACTTCGAATCACTGATTGCCGTGTCGCATACAAGACCATTCATCGAGGCTTCTCCGCTCATCGTCTTCAACAGGTAACCGAAACGAGGTTCATCCAAAATGATCGATACCGCCAGACTATCTTTCGTTCGAATCGCCCTCCGTTCCTTGAGTTTGTGCACCGTCCTCCTCATAGCCGCCGCATTGCTGGCTGTCCCCGAAAGCGCCAGTGCCCAGGAATTCCGCGGGACTATCTCCGGTAGAGTCACCGATTCAACGGGCGCCTTGGTTCGTGATGCCCAGGTCACGGTTACGGAGGCAAGTACAGGCACCGTCAACCGTACCAAGACGGACAATTCCGGCCAGTACGTCGTACCGTTCTTGCAGCCTGGCACCTATCAGGTCGTCGTCGAGTCAACGGGCTTCAAGAAGGAGGTGCGCGATGGCGTCACACTCCAGGCCAATGAGCATCCGTCGATCGACATGGCACTTCAGATCGGCAATGCGATGGAAACCGTCAGCGTCACTGCGGACACTCCGCTTGTCGACACGGCCAACGCCTCCGTCGGCCAAACCATCACCACCAAGCAGGTGGAAGATTTCCCAGTCAACGGCCGCACACCCCTTACACTCGCCGAACTGGCAGTCGGCGTCGTACCAACCTCGCAGCCGTCGCAGATTCATCCCTTTGACAACAGCGGAGCCTCCAGTTGGAGCATTGGCGGAACTCCAGCACAGGCCAGTGAAGTGCTGCTGGATGGCGCGCCCGACACCACCTGGCAGGGCGATGTGGCGTACAGCATCCTTGAAGCTGTGCTCTATCGGGGAGAACTCCCTCGTGCCGATGCCGCAGGTGTTGTGGGTGCGGGTGAGCGCCACGCGCGCCGTATCGTCTCAGCCCTGGTCGAGCGTGGGGTGCTCGCCTCCGAAGGCCCGCGCGCGCCGTTACGCCTTGTCTTTCCGGCTGCACTTGCGTCGCGATGGATGCCGGGACTGTTTCCTGAGAAGGTGAATATGCCGAACCAATAGTCGATCAGTCCGAGCTTTCGAATCCGAGCATATTACGTCACGTTAGCTTCGATGTTCGAAACGCGCGAAGCTTTGTTGGCATGTGGCTGGGATTGGTATTCAGCGCAGGGTGTGATGCCGATCGTTCGGCCATTACAAATCGCGAGTGGTGAAGATGTTCCCTTGTTTTCGTTCAGTGAATTGAAGCAGCAACTCGAAGATACTGTCGCATAACCTCTTTCAGCGTTTTTTGGCGCGTCAAATGAGGGTCTCTGGCAGTAAGGATCATGGGATATAACCATATTCCTATGTGTTAGATACGGGACACATAACATGTAGGCGTGGCAATCTTCACGTGAAATTCTTCTTTCAATGTTGCCATAGTGCGATATACTAACGCTGTACGGACGCTCTCCGTACAGCCGTACATGGGAGGGAATATGGCTACCGCTGTCGCACCAATGCGAAAGGAAACAGCTAGGGCTCGCGAACGGATTGACGTACGGCTTCGTCCTGAGCAGAAGATCTTTATTGAAAAGGCTGCTCATATCAAGGGGCTCACACTCACGGATTTCATTATTCAGAATGCCCTTGAAATTGCCAAACAGGCCATTCGAGAATATGAAACTTGGACTCTTGAGCGCCCGGATGCCGAACTCTTTGCTGCGGCCTTGACGAATCCACCCTCGCTTGGTCCCCAACTGACTCAGGCAGCGAAACGTTATAGGGAGCGTTTCTTAGAACGATGAGTGCGGACCAGGAACCCGAATACTACTTTGAGCCGCTCGGTGAGCAGCACAACCGAGCGGCTTTCTCATGTGGGGTCGAGTCGCTCGACCAATACTTCCAGGGCGACCCCATTCGCCAGGATGTCAGCAGAAGGGTGACCAATGCCTTCGTGCTGACTCACGATGGCAGTTTTGTGGCTGGCTTCTATACTTTATCCCCCATCTCAATCCTCAGCGTGGATCTGCCAGCGAACCTGGCAAAGAAACTTCCCAAGCGCCCGATTGGTGCAACGCTAATCGGTCGCATGGGAAGGGATCAGTCTTTGCGGGGAAAAGGGCTTGGTGAGGTGCTGCTGATGGATGCGCTCCACAAAGCATGGCAGGCCTCAAAGCTCGTGTCATGTTGGGCAGTCGTTGTAGACGCTAAGGAAGGCGCACGGGATTTCTATCTCAAGAATGAGTTCACCGCCTTTGCGACCCAACCTGACAGGCTTTTTCTCTTAATGAAGAACATAGAGTTGATGTTTGAATAATTCTCTACGCGGTGAGTACACCCCATCTCGTCACTCAGTAAGACGGATGGCAGGCGATTCATCGAAATGAGCCTCGACGTGCGAGTACACTCAACTTGATACCAGTTGTTGCCCCTTCGATCAATCTGACGAGACGGAAATTGCTACATTGACCACAGAACAGGAGCTTCGCCAGAAGCTGCGTAAGATCGCTGCGCTATTCGAGGGAGCGACAACTGCAGGCGAGCGTGACGCCGCCGTCGCCGCGCTCAACCGTGTTCGTGCCGCGCTTAGCGCTGCGGAAAAGACCGAACGAACCATTGAAATGACCTTTCGCCTGCCGGACCGCTGGAGCCGTCGGCTTTTCCTGGCCCTTTGCCGCCGTTATGGGCTCAGGCCCTACCGCTATCCGCGCCAACGGCATTCGACGGTTGTCCTGCGCGTACCCGAGTCCTTCATCAACAAGACTCTGTGGCCGGAGTATCTGGAGATCTCGCGGGCACTCGACGACTATCTGAATGAGGCCACCGAACGGATTATTCGTGAAGAAGTGTTTGGCGATGCCGAGGAGGCGGAGGAGCGGACGGAAGCTTCTCCGAGCAATCAGATTCTCACTTGAAGCAAAGGGTTGAGGCGGAATAGAAGCTATGGACATATATCGGGTGCCACTGCTGTCCGGCTAACCGCCGGGGACTCTCTTGCAAGTGATTGTTCTGCCATGGTTTATACGGCCTTTAGAAGATCGTCAGAAGTGATGTCGCCAAACTTTCCATTGACACTCATCAGGTGCTGATACGTCCATTCGCCCTTCGGATTGTAGGCATGAGTCACGTCGTAGGCCGGAGCCAGCTCCCAAACCGCGCCCCGCTTAAGCCGGAAGTTGAAATTCTTTGTATGGTCATCGCAGTTTCGGGCCATAACGTTGAAGGCCATGCGGAGAAATGCCTGACTGAGAGCCTCGTCTCCGAGGCCCAGCTTTGCAATTGTCATAAAGAGCTGGGCATAGGCGTGCGTCCCACGTTGCCCGAAATCGAGATGATTCATTGCACAGAGCGTCTGAAGATGATGCTTGCGCGTCTCGCCGGCGACAACATCGCGGTCAAAGCGGATTGAGTCCGTAAACTTCTGT
>PKWK01000267.1 GCA_003133205.1 Granulicella sp.
TCTGAAGCCCCACGCTAATCCGGAAGGCGAACGCCCCGGAGTTTTAGGACGCCTATTCCAATTGCCAGGTTTGGTCCCTGTTATCCACTGCGAGACCTGGTGGGACAAAACGGCGCGTTTGGCGTAGATTGGAACTATCCCCCGAGGTGCTAATAATGTCGATCGAGGATCCTCTCCACAATAAATACAGCCTTGTAAAAGGCGCGGCCCGCAGAGCACGGCAGTTGCAGTCGGGCGCGCTTCCACTGATGCCGACCAAGAGCATGAAGGCCTGCCGCGTGGCGCAGGATGAGATCAGCCAGGGCCGCGTGACGTTTGTCGTCGGCCAAATTGTGCCGAAAGACATCGCATCGCTCGAACCGGAACTGTAGCCAGGACTATGCCGGGCGAAGGCGAACCGCAACTGCGCGCGTGGGTCGACTACTTCCGCGACCTTGGCATCTATGACTTCTATCGCCGGGGCGAGTTCGCGCCTGTGGCTGCGGCGGAAGACGAAGCCATTGAGATTCATGCGGCGATCGAAGGCGCAGGTTCGGCCCAGGGTGGCGCGCCGATCGCTGTTACTGAGAGCGTCGAGTTTTCCGTTGAGGAGACGGCTCCGGTGCGGCAAGATGCGGCGGCGTTTGCCGAGCCCCAGCCAATGAAACTCATTTCATTCAACAATCTTGCCCCCTTGCCTGCGGGGCCTGTTCCGGCTGCGGATCGGGCTGGTGCGCTGCTGGCGATTCAGGAGGAGATTGGTGATTGCACGCGGTGTCCGCTGGCGTATGCGGGGCGGCGGAAGATTGTGTTTGGGGACGGCTCGCCTACGGCTCGGTTGATGTTTGTGGGTGAGGGGCCGGGGGCGGACGAGGACGCGCAGGGAGTTCCGTTTGTGGGGAAGGCGGGGCAGTTGCTGAACAACATGATTGCGGCGATGGGGCTGGCGCGGACTGAGGTCTACATTGCGAATATCGTGAAGTGCAGGCCGCCGGGGAACCGCGTGCCGGAGCCGGTGGAGGCGAATACCTGCTCGCAGTTTCTGCTGCGGCAGATCGATGTGGTGCAGCCGGAGGTGATCGTTGCGCTGGGTGCGACTGCGGCGATGTATCTGCTGGGGGTGAAGCAGTCGCTGAGTTCGCTGCGCGGGCGTTGGCATGCGTGTCGCGGGGCGAAGCTTGCGGTGACGTATCATCCGGCGTTTCTGTTGCGCGATCCGCGGCAGAAGGCGGAGGCCTGGAAGGATCTGCAGATGGTGATGGGGGAGTTGGGGCTTACGCCTCCTGCGCGGAAGTAGATTTCAGCGCAGGCTCGGCTCGTATAGGTCGGCCCTTCAGGCCTCTGGTTCAACTTCGGCGGCACATGGGGCTACGCCCCATGCTAGTATAGAGCGGGCCTTCGGCCCTTTAGCGGCGATACCACCGGCGAGCATTACGACTTCGGCTAAGCGATCAGGCAATGGGTGTGCCGGCGGCTTTGTAGATGGACTCGATGGCTAGCATGTCGTGGAGGCCTTCTTCGCCGGGCGTTCTCGGTGTGGTGTTGGTGCGGATGCAGTTGGCGAAGTGCTCGGCTTCGAGTTGGAAGTGCATGGTTTGGTCGCCCTGGCTGGTGGTGTCGACGTGGTCGCCGGCTATGCTGACGAGGTGGACTCCCGTGTAGTTGTAGGCGTTGGTGATTTCGAGCGCGCCCTTGTCGCCGTGGATGCGGAGGAAGCCGGGCATATTGGAGCCGTAGGTGCAGCCGAGGGCGGCGACGATGCCGGAGGGCATCTTGAGGGTGAAGTCGAGGGTCTGCTCGACCTCGGCGAAGCGGCCGCTGGTGTGATCGCGCGTGGCTGCGACGGCGGTGAAGGCGACGGGTTCCTCGCCGGTGAGCCAGCGGATTTCGTTCATGGGGTAGATGCCGACGTCCATGAGCGGGCCGCCGCCGCCGAACTGGCGGGTGAGGCGCCACTGGTTGGGGGTGGCGTTGAATCCGAAGGAGCCTTCGAACGACTGCACCTGGCCGATCGCGCCGGACTCGATGAGGCGCTTCGCTTCGAGATGGGTGGGCTCGTAGTGGACGCGGTAGGCGATCATCAACTTCACGTTGGCGGTACGGCAGGCGGCGATCATCTGGCTGCACTCAGCCGAGGAGATGGCCATTGGCTTCTCGCAGAGGACGTGCTTGCCGACCTGCGCGCCGCGGACCGTGTATTGGCGGTGCATGCTGTTGGGCAGGCCTACGTAGACGGCGTCGACATCGTGGTTGTCGCGGATGCGGTCGAAGGTTTCGTAGGTGTAGATGGAGCTTTCGGGGATGCCGTACATGGCGGCGTAGTGCTTGCCCTTGGTGTCGGGATGGCCGGTGACGAGGGCTGTGATTTTTGCGGTCTTCGAGTTGGCGCAGGCGCGCATGAAGATGTCGGAGATGGTGCCGAGGCCGATGGCGGCGTATCCGATGGGCTTCTCGCTGGTGGTGGGGGACTGCGCGAAGGAGGGCAGGCGGGTTGCGGCGAGGGCTAGGGCAGAGAGGCGAGTGAAGGTTCGGCGGTTCATCGGAGTCGTCGGAGTCATGGACAACAGCGTAAGCCGGATGCGGCTGCGATGTCGAATGTGAAGTTGCCCTACGAGGGTGCTGAAAAAAAATCAGATTCGGCGCTCCGAACGAAAGGCCCGGGGCTGAAGCCCCACGCTAATCCGAAGAGCAAAGCATAGGGTTATTCAGCAGCCATTGAAGCCCCACGCTAATCCCGAAATGCGATAGCAAGGCCTTTTTCAGCAGCGTCTGAAGCCCCACGCTAATCCGAAAGCAACTGTGATCCGAAAGGCAACTGCGAGGCGTTTTTTCGCAGGTTGGTTAGTCGCTGGGGAGGACGGAGAAGGGCGCGGGGTCCTCCTTGGGGCCGGTCCGCAGGAATGCGGGGCGAAGTTGTCCGGGGGAGGCGAAGGCGAGTTCCCAGGCTGGCGATTGCAGCTCCGGCATGGGGCTTGCCTGGAAGAGCTTGCGGCATTGGCGGGCCGTCCAGCGGGCCCATCTCTTGGATTTCTTTCTGCGGGCACTGTCGGTCGAAATGCCTGTACCTGCATACATTTGGCGGTAAAGCTTAGAGAGGAACATGAAGGCGACCCGCGCGCGCAGGGTGGGCGTGCAGGCCGAACGCTCCCAGATGGCACTCCAGGTGTAGAAGCGGTCCCAGACCTTCTGGGTGCGTTCACGAATCTCGTCGGAACTCATTGAAGGATGCGGCGTGAACATCTTGGGGCGGACCTCGGTGGGGATGAGCCAGTAGCGGGTGATCGGCACACCGCCGACCAGGGTGGGATGGAGTTCCTGTTCCTTCTCCCAACGCGCAAAGTCGACGGTGCCGGGGAAGGGGGTCATCATGACGAACTGGGCGAAGGTGACGCCGGCCTTGAGCGCCATTTCGACAGTGGCATCGAAGGTCGCGGGTTTGTCCGTGGGGAGGCCGAAGATGAAGGAGCCGAGGACGTGGACGCCGTGCTTTTTGAACGTCTGCAGTTGCTTCGCGAGCGCTTCGCCGGAGTAGTTCCAGTCCTTAAAGACTGCCTTGAGGCCTTCGGGAGTTACGGCTTCGACGCCGACCAACGCGCCCTTGATGTTGGCCCGGCGCATGGCGTCGAGGTACTCGCCGTCCTCGCCCGCTTCCATGGTGATCTGGGTGTAGAAGACCATGTCCTTGGGCAACTTGGCGAGTTCGGCCATCAGTTGAAAGCGCTCGGTGCGGATCGCCATTAGCTCTTCGACTTTGGCGAGATTGTTCTGCTCGCGGGCGAGGCGCAGGCGATGAGCCCCGGCGAGATCGATGCACATGCGCTCGCCACCATCATCTACACCTCCGGCACCACCGGCGATCCCANNGTCGGTGAGGGTGACG
The DNA here is from genome assembly GCA_003133205.1 of Granulicella sp. The sequence continues at coordinate 3,860 of PKWK01000267.1, forward strand.
GGGTAGAAGTTGTCGTCGGCGAGGGCGATGAAGCGGAAGCCGAGCCGGCGGAGGTCGACGATCTCGTCGATTACGCTGTGGAATTGGCGCTGGCGGGGCTTCTGCCCGTCGGTGCGCCAGACGCTGCAGAAGGAGCAGTGCTTCGGGCATCCGCGGATTGTTTGTACCGAGGCCCACATGTACTTGTCGCGCGGGACGAGGTCCCAGCGTGCGGCGAGAAACTGGCTGCCTTCGATGCGTCCGCCTTCGTAGATGCGCTGCATCTTGCCGGTGAGGCAGTCGTTGACGCACTTGCCCCAGGCCAGGTCGCCATCGCCTTTGACCACGGCGTGACCCTGGCCGACTTCGAGGGCTTCCTCGGGGAAGAGGGTGGCGTGAATGCCGCCGTAGACAACCCAGGCGCCCCGCTCGCGCGCCATGCGGCCGACTGCATATCCGCGCAGTGCGTTGCCGGTGTGGACGCTGATGCCGACGATGTCTCCCGGCAGAATCGTCTCGGGGACGATCTGCTCCAGCGACTCATCGACGAGGATCGGGTCGCCGGCAAGGCGTGGAGTCGCGGCGGCGAGGACGAAGAGCCATCGCGGGGTGATGACGGCCGTGCCAAATGAATTGTCGCTGGGATTGACCAGATGAACGCTCATCGATCCAACCTTTCCTCGTTCGAGTACGGTGGCTTCAGTGAGCTTGTACGCCAGGGCTGATCATACGCGAAAAGGCCTAGTGGCATGAGCAGTCCGGCCGGGCAGTCCCGCCGGAGTGTGTCGTCCATCATACATAAGATGGAGAGGGAGAGGCGAGTGAGTGCGAGCGGCGTTCGGAGAGGACTCATCCTAATTGGGAGTTATGGCGTGTCCGGGTGTGCGAGACGGCATACTGGAAGAAGGGTTCGGCAGCCCGAACGAAAGGCCCGGGGCTAAAGCCCCACGCTAATCCGAAAGACAACGGCAAGGACATTTTCAGCAGCCTCTGAAGCCCGGACCTATTCCAGAAGCAAAACAACAGCGAGACCAGGACGTCCTCTCGGTGAAAGGGACGCGGAAGGCACGTAATTTCAGCCTTGTCCTTTGGCTGGGAGACCGCTGTAGGATGGGGACGTACTACATTCTTTTCGCGTCCTTTTCGCATCGCGGGGTTGACGCCTAACATCAAACTAACTATTCGGCAGCCTGCGGTGATGGTTTTCGACCCCGGCTATTGCCGCATCGTCGTACTTGCTACTGTGCGTCGATGTGCAGGTTTCTAAGGAGACACGCTGTGCTTTTGCTGCAAGGATTCTGCAATTCCCGGCGAGAGTCGGGGAAGTCGCTCGCCGGAGTGCTCGTTCTGACACTTGCCGCACTGATGGCTGGATGCACGAAGGCGGCCCCACCCGCCGCTCCCCCTCCGCAAGCGATGCCGGTGCAGGTTCAGCCGGTTTCTTTGAGTGCCGTTCCCAGTTCGAACACGTACGTCTCCACGATCAAGAGTCGGCGTTCGGCGACCTTGCAGCCGCAGGTCGATGGCAACCTGACGAAGATTCTGGTGAAGTCCGGCGACGCGGTGAAGGCCGGCCAGTTGCTGATGCAGATCGACCCGCTGAAGCAGGTTGCGACGGTGCAGTCGCAGCAGGGGACCGAGCAGCAGCAGAAGGCGGTCTACGAATATAGCCAGGCCGATCTCGCTCGCCAGGAGGAGTTGTTCAAGGCCGGCATCATCTCCAAACAGGCGTACGACCAGGCGGTGCAGTCGTTCCAGAACTCGAAGGGCGCGCTCGATTCGGCTTCGGCGCTGACGAATACGCAGAAGCAGCAGTTGGCGTACTACCAGATACGCGCGCCGTTTGCCGGCATTGTGGGTGATATTCCCGTTCACCTGGGCGACTATGTTTCGTCGACCACGATGCTGACCACGGTGGACGAGAACAATGACCTCGAGGCCTACATCTATATCCCGACCGATCGCGCGGCGCAGGTTCGCAGCGGGTTGGCGGTGGACCTGCTCGATGAGAGCGGAAAGGTGCTGGCGCATTCTAATATCAATTTTGTGTCTCCCGAGGTGGACAACGGGCTGCAGGGAATTCTGGCGAAGGCGCCGATTCCGAAGACCGGGGAGCGGCTGCGCAATGGGCAGATTGTGAATGTGCGGATTACGTGGAGCACGTCGCAGACGGCGACGGTTCCGGTGCTCGCCGTGACTCGCATCGGCGGGCAGAGCTTCGTCTATGTCGCCGCAGCGCGGGGCTCCGGGTACTCGGCCCATCAGGTCTCGGTCAAGCTGGGCGAGCCAGTCGGCAACGTGTACCCTGTCCTCGGCGGTTTGAATTTGGGTGATCGCGTGATTCTCTCCGGAATTCAAATGCTCCAGGAGGGCATGCCGGTGCAGCCGATGCAGGCATCGGGGCCGGCGGCGCCCGGGGGGAGTTAGGGGTCGCGCGGGAAGGAATGCCCTCAGGGGCTAAAGCCCCATTGCAGGCAGAGGTTTATGGCACGGCTGAAGCCGTGCCGTTAAGCAAGACAGGAATGTGGAAGCGCTTGTGTTGAGGCGCGACGTGAAAGGTAGAGTCACTTGGTTGAGTTCTTCATCCGCCGTCCCATCTTCGCCACGGTCTGCGCACTTCTGATTGTTCTTGCTGGCGCGGTATCGTTGCCCGGCATCCCGATCTCGTTGTACCCGCAGCTTGCACCGCCGCAGGTGGTCATCCGGTGTAACTACGTTGGCGCGAACTCACAGGACGTGGAGTCCGCCGTCACCGTGATCCTCGAGCAGGCCGTCAACGGTGTCGAGGGCATGCGCTACATGTCGTCGACCTCCTCGAACGATGGCACCTCGACCATCACCATCACATTCAACACCGGATACGATCTCGACATTGCTGCGGTGGACGTGCAGAACCGTGTGGCTACCGCGCAGGGACGGCTGCCGGCGGCGGTCAACGGCACGGGCATCTCGATCACCAAGGCCAATTCAAACTTTGTGCTACTCGCCGGGTTTATCTCGCCCGACCACTCGCTCTCGCCGGACTTCATCCAGAACTATCTGGACGTTTATGTTTCGGATGCGCTGAAGCGTGTTCCCGGGGTGGGCAACGTCATGAGCTTCGGCGGGGCAAATTACGCCATGCGCATCTGGCTCGATCCCACGAAGCTGGCCGCACGCGGGCTGACGCCGCTGGACGTGACCAACGCGCTGGCGGAGCAGAACGTCCAGGTCCCCGCCGGGCAGCTCGGCGTTCCACCCGCCGACCCGAAGCAGTCGTATCAGATGGCTGTGCGCGTGGCAGGCCGACTCAGTGACCCGCACGAGTTCGAGAACATTATTCTCAAGTCGAACGCCGCGAACTCGACCAGCGGATCGGGGGCTACGACTGCGCAAAGCAACAGCTCCGGCGTCGTTCTGCTCAAAGATGTTGGCCGCGTCGAACTGGGTGCAGAATCCTACGGCACAAGTCTTAAGTACTCCGGTGGAGAAGCTGTCGGCCTGGGCATCCAGCAACTTTCGAATGCCAACGCCATCGATGTGGACACGCGCTGCAAGGCGGTGCTTGCCGAGTTGCAGAAGTCCTTCCCGCCGGGGCTGCAGGGCTTCGTCGCGGTGGATACGACCACAATAGTTCACGACTCCATCGTCGAGGTGGAGAAGACGTTGGCCGAGGCCATCGTCATCGTGATCCTGGTGATCTTCCTGTTTCTTCAGGACTGGCGTGCCACGATCATTCCCGCCATTACGATTCCAGTCTCGCTGATTGGGACGTTTGCGTTCATCCGGCTCTTCGGGTTCTCCATCAACTCGCTGACGCTGTTCGGGATCACGCTGGCGACCGGGCTGGTGGTGGACGACGCGATCGTCGTGATTGAGAACGTGCAGCGCCACCTAGAGGGGCAGACCGTCGCAGGCACCGACGATTGCGTCCACGATCCCCACAAGGCGACCACCATTGCCATGGCCGAGGTCACCAGCGCCGTCATCGCGACGTCGCTGGTGCTGATCTCGGTCTTTGTCCCGGTCAGCTTTTTCCCAGGAACGACGGGGATTATGTACAAGCAGTTCTCCCTGACGATCGCGTTCTCAATCGCGATCTCGGCGTTCAACGCGCTTACGCTCTCGCCAGCGCTGGCTGCCGTCTTTCTCCGCCCGGAGACGCGCCCCACCGGGCTGCTAGCGACGTTCCTCGACCCGGTGGAAGCGTTCATTCGCAAGACCATCAGCGTGTATTCCATCGCTGTGACCTGGGTGGTGAAGTGGCGCTACGCGTTTCTGCTGCTTTTTATTGCGGGCCTGAGCGCTATGGTATACATGTACAACCATGTGCCTACGGCCTTCGTTCCGGTGGAGGACCAGGGCTACTTCATGATCATGGTGCAGACGCCTCCGGGGGCTTCGTTGAGCTACACCTCCGATTTTGCCGATCGTGGCGCGGCGATCGTGCAGCAGGACCAGGATGTGTACGGGACGTTTGCGGTGATGGGCTTTTCAATTTCCGGTGGAAACTCTCCCAACTCGGGCATCATCTTCGCTCCGCTGAAGCCGGTGGTTGACAGGACGAAGCTAGGGCCGGGGCACTCGGAGCACGATGTCGTTGCACGGCTCTCACAGAATCTCTTAGCGGTCCCGGGCGGAATTCTCTTTGCGGTGGAGCCTCCGGCGATCCAGGGGATCGGCAGCGTCGGCGGCTTCCAGTTCATCTTGCAGGATGGCGGACGCAATACCTTCTCGGACATTGACCGGGTGGCCCACACGCTGGTTGGCCAGGCCCGGAACCCGGCTTCCGGGCTGGTGAATCTCAACACTACGTTCACGGCCAACGATCCGCAGCTCTCCATCACCATCGACCGGCAGAAGGCGGAGGCGATGGGCGTGCCCATGTCGCAGATCACCGCGGCGATGGGGACGTTTATGGGATCGAGTTACGTCAATGACTTCAACTTCAACAACCGTTCGTATCGCGTCTATGTGCAGGCCGACCAGCAGTTCCGGCGCAATGCGAGCGACTTGCGCCAGTATTACGTCCGCTCGAACGCTGGGCAGATGGTCCCGTTGGACAATCTGGTGGCGCTCTCGGAGACCTCCGGGCCGCAGGTGATCAACCACTACAACATGTTCCGCTCGGCGGAGATCGACGGTTCGCCGGCGGAAGGACTGAGCTCCGGGCAGGGACTCGCGAACATGGAGAAGCTGTTCAACAAGAATAAGCTGCCCGGGATGATGTTCTCGTGGACGGGGCTGGCGCTCGAGGAACAGGAGTCGGCGGGCAAGGCCCTTCTCATCTTTGGGCTGGGGCTGCTGGTGGTGTATCTCACCCTCTCGGCGCAGTATGAGAGCTTCTTTCTCCCATTCATCATCCTGCTGGCGGTTCCGATGGCGGTGCTGGGTGCGCTGGGGCTGGTGGCAGCGCGCGGGATCAGCGACGACGTGTACGTGCAGATCGGGCTGGTGATGCTGATCGGGCTCTCGGCGAAGAACTCAATTCTGATTGTGGAGTTTGCCGAGCAGCAGCTTCATCACGGACGGTCGATCATCGACGCGGCGATCGTTGCGGCGGAGCTGCGGCTGCGACCGATCCTGATGACCAGCTTCGCGTTCATCCTGGGCATGCTTCCCCTGTGCTTTGCCACGGGCGCGGGAGCGATGGGACGCCACTCAGTGGGCACGGCGGTGGTGGGCGGGATGCTGGTCTCGACGATCCTCAACCTGTTTTTTATCCCTGTGCTATATGTGCTTCTAAAGACACTGCTTGGTCTGTTTGCCAAGAAGAAGCCTTTGCGTGACTTGCCTCCGTGCGACTAGGTGGGCGAGTGTGCTGAAACATGGCACGGATAAATCCGTGCCCTTAAGCAAGGCGGACTTATTTGTCTGGCCGAATTTGCTAGTGCTGATTTGGGCATTCGGCAGGTTGGGTAACACGAAAGTTGTAGGCGTATACCACCGAGGTTCGGTCGGCGTGGGCCTTCGGTGGGATGGGCGTCGCGGCTGGGAGGCGAGATATTGGGAGGGCTGGTGAGTCCCTTCACCCTAGAAAGCTGAGAGGCCAACAATGCATGACGCGCTGGTTGCACTCCTGTTCACGGTGGCTGTGATGTTTCCCTGCTTCCTCTCTGCGGGGAGCGAGTAAGACAGGCCCTCCCCTCCTGAAAGTTTGAAAGACCGTACAGCGTGGCCTTCCCTGGGTGGGAGGTCACGCTTTCGTGTTTGTGGTCGGCTCAGCGTGTAATAAGGCCGCAATAAAAGCGGGCTACAATTGGCTGCATGACCTACTACGGAGCCAAAGAGATTGCGGCGAGTTTCCGCGTCGTCCGCAACAACACGCTGAAGATTGCCGAAGACATTCCGGAAGAGAAGTACAGCTTCCGGCCGGCTGAGGGTTCGCGCACGGTCGCGCAGACTTTGATTCATATTTCCAATGTTCACAAGTTCGCGCTGGCGATTCATCGCGACAACGTGGTGTCCACCATGGAAGGGTTCGACTTCCCGGCGTTCATCGGGCCGCTGATTGCGAGTGAACAGGAGACGATGACGAAGGCGCAGATTATCGCGCGCCTGACTGCGGCGGGCGAAGAGTTCGAGAGTTGGGTGAAGACGCTGCCTGAGGATTTTCTTGCTCAATCCGTCACGATGCCTCCGGGTGGCAACCCGCCGTCGCGCACGCGCTTCGACATGCTGATTTCCGTGAAGGAGCATGAGATGCATCATCGCGGGCAGCTTATGCTGATCGAGCGGATGATCGGCATTACGCCGCATTTGACACGGGAGCAGGAAGCTCGCAGGGCGGCGATGCTTGCGGCGGCGAAGAATTAGGGCGGCGCTTCGCGACGGCCTGGTGGGGAATCGAAAGGCCGACCCAGCGGCTAAACAGGCTGCGGATAAAGGCTGACTAATCTCCGCAGAGAAAGGCCCGGGGCTAAAGAGGGTGCTGAAAAAGTCGCCTACCCCACGCGGAGATTCCCTCAGTGGCTAAAGCCACCTTGAAGAGAAAGCGCTTATGGCGCGACTGAAGTCGCGCCCTTTCAAATCGTCGCCTTTTTCATCATCCTCTGAAGCCCGGACCTATCTCAGAAACAACAGCAAAGGCGCGAACGACGGTGGCTGAAAGGTTCGCGCGGTTTTGGTGAGTGGAGAGCACCGGGGTCCTTCGCTACGCTCAGGATGACAGCACGAGCTTACAACGGCAGGAGCAGACAACAGTAGGAACAGACAACGGCACGAACTGGCAACAGCAGAAACTGACAACGGCAGAAGCAGATTCCCTGCGGGAATGACAAACAAGGGAACAAGCAAAGACAAATGCCAATGCCAATGCGGGGATTCTTCGCTGCGCTCAGAATGACAAATCAAGGGGATGGGAAGTTGGCGGGGGTATCGCGGGGAGTACTGGGTGGGTTTTCACATCGGGTTGTGGGGTGGGGCGACTTAAACTGAGGGGGCGATGCGCATAGAAAAGCCAAAACGGGTGTCCCTGGGGAAACAAATGCGGTGGCTGCGGTGCGCAGGATGCGTGGCTGGGTTGAGTTGTGTTGCGGCGATGTGCTGCGGTGCGGCGCGGGCGCGGGGTGGCGTGGATACAGCGGCGGCGGCCAGGACGCGCGCGGCGAAGAGGATTGTCGCGCTGTCGCCATGGGAGCAGGCGGAGCAGGGGCGCGACGCGTTGGAGGCGATGCCCGACGAGACGCGAACGCGCGGGGATTACACGCGGGCGATGGATGTGTATCGCGCGATCTATCATGCGAATCCGGCGGACCTGCATGCGGCAGCAGCGGTGAATGCGGTGGCGGAGTTGCTGGCCGAGCAAGGGCGTGGGCTGCACGATGCGAAGAGTTTGAAGGCGGCGGTGGGGCAGTACGAGTTTCTGCGGACGCAGTATCCGGCGAGTTCGCTGGGCGCGCAGGCTTTGCTGGCCGAGGGACAGACTGAGCAGGATGATCTGGGCGATGCGGTTGCGGCGAAGGAGAAGTACAAGCTGCTGCTGAAGGAACATCCCAGGAGCGAGCAGGCGGAAGAGGCGAAGGCGGGGCTGGCTTCTTTGGAGCAGGGCTCAGGTGCTAATGCTCAGGTGTTGGGGAAGACGCCTGGACGGAGAGATGCGGCGCCCCAACCCACCCATCGCGATGTTGCTGCGATGAATGGGGCACCCGATTCTGTTCCGGTTCTGGGATCGGCGGCTAGCGGAGGTTCGTCGCTGCCGGCTATGGCGCAGACGTCCGGCGCGAATCCGAAGAGTGTTGCGACGGAACGTCCGGCAGTCACTCAACCAACCCTTCACGCTAGTCCTGCGAAGGATGGGGCACCCGGAGTACGGGCCGTACCGCGATCTGTGGCGGATGGGCTCGGCGGTGAAGTGCTTGTGGCCGCGGATGTGAACAGTGCGAAGCGGAGTGGGAAACGGGCGTTGGTAACGGGGATTCGGCATTGGTCGACGGCGACGTATACGCGCGTGGCGATCGACCTGGGCGACAACGTGACGTATGAGGCGGCGCGGGTGCCGAATCCGGATCGCATCTATTTTGATTTGCACGGGGCGCGGGTGGCGCCGGAGTTGGTGGGCAAGAGCTTTACGGTGACGGACGACGGGTTTCTGAAGAAGGTGCGGGCGGCGCAGTATTCGGATGATGTGACGCGGGTGGTTCTGGATGTGAACGATGTGACGGAGTACTCGGCGTTTCTGCTGCCGAATCCGTATCGGCTGATTATTGATATTCATGGGAGCAAGGCGGGGCCAGCGGGCGTGACGATTGGCGCTCCACAGAGGCGTGCGGACCCGGCGCCGACGGTGCCGAACACGATTGCGGTGAAGCAGGCGAGTTCGGCCGAGGTGGCGGCGGTCAGCGAGATGCCGGGGAAGGTGGAGGCGACGAGCAAGCCGACTTCGCAGCCGATCTCGGCGGTGGTGGAGGAAGGTTCGAGGAACGAGGAACGAGGTTCGAGCAAAGACGCGGGGAATCAATCTGGATCTTTAGAGAGTGCGCCGCAGGCCGAACCCACTCATCGCGATACGACTGCGATGAATGGGGCATCCGCATCCGTGGTTGGGTCGCATCCTTCGTTGGCCGGTTCGAAGAAGACACGGAAGAGCCGGGGGAAGGCGGCCGATTCTACGGCTGTGGTGTCGGATGCTACGCCGGCGCGGGCGGCGGCCCCAATGGCGGATGGGGAGACGTCGCTGGTGCGGGCGCTGGGGTTGAAGATCGGGCGAATCGTGATCGACGCAGGGCATGGCGGGCACGACTCGGGCACGCTGGGCGTGGATGGGATTCAGGAGAAGGACGTTGTGCTCGACGTGGCGCTGCGGCTGGGTAAGTTGCTGCACGATCGGCTGGGTGCGGAGATTATTTATACGCGGTCGGACGACACGTTCATTCCGTTGGAGACGCGGACCGCGATTGCGAACAAGGCGCAGGCGGATTTATTTCTGTCGATTCATGCGAACTCGTCGAGCGAGCCGAGCGCGCGCGGGGTGGAGACGTACTACCTGAACTTCACTTCGGACCCGACCGCGCTGGATGTCGCGGCGAGGGAGAACGCGGTGAGCGACCAGTCGATCCACCAGTTGAGCGACCTGGTGAAGAAGATCGCGCTGAAGGACAAGATTGCGGAAAGCCGCGAGTTCGCCAGCGACGTGGAAGGTTCACTGTATACGGGATTGCAGAAGGGGAATGCGGGGTTGAAGGATCGCGGGGTGAAGAAGGCGCCGTTCGTGGTGCTGATCGGGGCGAACATGCCGTCGATCCTGGCGGAGATATCGTTTGTGACGAATCCGAAGGATGCGGAGCAGTTGCAGCAGCCGGACTATCGGCAGCGCGTGGCGGAGAGCCTGTACAAGGGTGTTGCGCGGTACGAGGGCGGGCTGAGCGGGACGCGGGTTGCGACGGAGCGGGCCGCGGTGGGGCAGTAGGACGAGTAGTAAGCGGTCAGTGGTGAGTGGTCAGGAGAGACGGCGGGACGAGCTACCGAGGTGGGTGCGGTGGTAGTCTGACGGCAGTATGGGTGTTTTTCGGGGATTTCGGGTTAGGTGTGGCGCGGGGTTGCGGCTGTCGCTGATGGCCGCGGTAGGTGTGGTGTGGGTGGTTGCGGGGACTGGGCTCGACGCGCAGGCTCCGGTGGCGCAGACGATGTTGATCGAGCCGCCGGCTCCGCTATTGCCGGCGACGCTGGGTAAGCTGACGCGCGTGGCTGAGGGCGACGTGACCGAAGGGCTCGGCAGGTTGGATGCGGCGGATGCGCCGGTGCTGATGGAGGATGGGCTGAAGCGGTTTGCTCGGTCTGACTATGTAAGCGGCGCACAGCAAGGACCACATCAAGCTACGCTGGAAGTGTACCGATTCGTCGATGCGAGTGGGGCGATCTCGGCATACGACTACTTCAGGAAGCCGGGGATGCGGCCGGAGAAGCTGGGCGATGACGCGGTCTCGAGTGGGGACGAGTTGTTGCTTCGCAGCGGCGTAAATGTGGTTCGGGCGAACTCCAAGCTTGGGCATGACGCGATGATTGCGCTGATGAAAGAGCTGATCGATCATCTGCCGAAGGTGGGTGGGACGACGGCGCTGGTTCCGCTGCTGCCGACGCTGCTGCCCGCGAAGGGGTTCGATGCGGATTCGGTGAAGTATGCGCTGGGGCCGGTGGGCTATCAGGCGATGGGTGGTGTATTGCCGGCGGAGGTGGTGGGATTCGACAAAAGCGCGGAGGCGGTGACGGCGAAGTCGAAGAGCGGCGGCGTGCTGACGCTGCTGCTCTATCCGACGCCGCAGATCGCGGGCGAGAAGGGGCGGGGGGTCGAGGCGCTGATGAATCAGCCGGGTGCGGCTGCTGCGGCCGGGACGGTGAAGCTTCGGCGCGAGGGTCCCCTGGTGGTGATGACGACGGGCACGTGGAATGCGAATGACGCGCAGAAGATGGTGGACGGGATTCATCTGCATAGCGAGGTGAGCTTCGATAAGCCGATGCCGCTGGAGTTCCACGCCGAGGTGCAGAAGACGTACAGCCTGCTGGAGAGTATTGCGATCTTCTGCGCCTTCAGTGCCGTGGCGATGGTGGTGCTGGCGCTGTTCTTCGGCGGCGGGAGGGCGCTGATCCGCGTGATGCAGGGCAAGCCTGCGGCGAGCGAGCCGGAGTTTCTGCGGATCGATCTGCGTGGGATCGGGGGCAAGCGGTTGAGGGGCCCGGAGGCCTGAGCGGTCAGTTGAAAGCGGTTCGGCGGGTGGAATGCACCTTGGCCGGTGCAGGAATTAGGGTAAGCCCATTATTTTGCTGAGGGTTATACTCCGGGATGATTGTCAAAGGCGAAAATTAAACGAATGTAACCGTCTAGTTATCAGGAATTAAGTGGTTTATTTTGAGTATGTTGTGGCGGCGAAGTTTTGGCCTTGACACCGGTTTGGGCCAAACTTAGTATGCACGCAGAAAGTTCTGATGGCTTTGCNNCCGGGCGGCCTTTTCGCGTCTGAGCGGTGTTTTTAAGTGCTGTGTGAGGTGGGGAAGGAGAACGCAGGCGTGACCTGAGTTTGTGGAGGTGCGAGGTCGCACATAACGGAAAAACTGGCGTCGCCGATAGCGGTAATGTCGATCCTTTCTCCTCGGCGGAGTCGGATCTGTCGAGCTTAAGGAGACTGCGATGCATGATGTTTTTGTGGGGCTTGTGTTTGTGGCGGTGGTGATGGTTCCGTGCGTGGTGGCGCTGATGACCCCGCTGGACGATGGGGGTTCGAAGTAAGATCGCTGACGGTGGGTCTGTTACGCGTGTGTCCTGGGATATAGCCGAGCGCTGCGACGTGTGCTAGTTTGGCATGGCGGTAGCGGGAGGCTGGATGATGTTTCTGAGTTCGGGATGTGTGCGAGCAGGTGTGCGGCAAGTGTGCGGGTTGCTGGCATGTGGTGTGGTTGCGATGGCGTCGGGTGTGTGGGCGCAGGATACGCGCGTGGTGACGGAGCCGAAGATTCCGG
>PKWK01000037.1 GCA_003133205.1 Granulicella sp.
GGACGGATCGGTTTACGCTCTGGTTACCGGCCTTGCATTAGGGGTGGCAGCGCTTTCGATTGAAGGCCTTCGCCTCGTCAAGAGCTGGACCGTCTAGCCGATTCGAGATCTCCGAGATTTATGCCGACACAGCTACTCTTCACGCGATTCCTGAATGCCCATTTCGCCGCGCCAGTCGATCACTTGCTGAGCGCCCTGCATATCCAGCCGCAATTTCCAGACACGCCGATCACCAACACGGTCGCGATGGAACTGCTCGTCTTCTCCTTGTTGGTCCTGTACTTCATCGTCGTTCGCCTTACGCTGAACGTCGAAAAGCCGGGAACCTTCCAGCACGTCGCGGAGATGATTCAGGGGTTCGTCTTCGATCAGAGCGAATCGATTATCGGCCACGGACACGAACGCTTCGTCAGCTACGTCACGGCGCTCGGGATGTTCATCCTGTTGAGCAATCTCCTGGGGCTTATTCCTGGGCTCGAGTCGCCCACCGCGAACGTCGTGGTGCCGCTCGGATTTGCGCTGACGACTTTCGTCTATTACCACTACCACGGCGTTCGGGCGAACGGCTTCGGCTATGTCAAACAGTTCCTCGGCCCGGTCTGGTGGCTTTACCCGCTGATGTTGCCGATCGAGATCATCTCGCACTGTGCGCGCATCCTCTCGCTCACCGTCCGTCTCTACGCCAACATGTTCGCTGGAGACCTGCTGGCGCTCGTAGCCTTTTCGATTATCCCCATCGGGATACCTCTGCTCGCGCTTGGGCTGCATTTTGGCGTGGCGATTATTCAGGCGTATGTATTCATGCTGCTGTCGATGATTTATCTATCGCTTGCAGTGGCGCACGAACATTAGTGCTTCGCACTACTCCAGGCTGAAGCCTGGAGCTACCACTTTGACTTTCTCCGCGGAGGCTCTCTCCCTCTTCGCGGTGCGCACCAACGCCGTTCAGCGTGAGGGTGCCAGCACGGTGAGCATCAACCACCCACTGGCGGCGTACTTTGGGAGAACGGAGTCACACCATGCGTAAACTGCAATTTCTCTTCATCTCGCTGTCCGCGATGCTGTTGGCAACGCCGGCTTTCGCACAGGCAGCAGGCACCTACTCCCCCGCGTCGCAGTGGGTTCCGCTCGCTGCTGGCCTGGGCATGGCGCTTGCCGCTGGACTCTGCGGACTCGGTCAGGGCAGGGCAACCGCTTCGGCCACCGAGGCCCTCGCCCGCAACCCCGGCGCTCGCCCTGGAATCTTCGTCTTCCTGATCCTCGGTCTCGCGTTCATGGAGTCGCTCGCGCTCTTCACCTTCGTCATCATCTTCCTCAAGGTAAAAGCCTAAACACGGTGCAGCATGGATTGCAGAGAGCCTCCCGCGTGGAGGCTCTTTGCTTTGCGCTGACTACCTAATGTTTTGTGACAGTGGCAGCGGCTTGGTAGACTTCGGACGCTGCCATGTCCTGCATTTTGACGGGCCTGTCTAGCGGAGAGTGATTCTCATGGATGCACGATTCTTGACGAGCCGGCGGAGTGTTCTGGCGGGCATGACGGCGGTGGCAGGAAGCCTGACGCTGGGCCGCACGGCGCTGGGAATGCTGGATACGCCGCCCGGCAAGGCTGACGATTTCGTGGCTGGCAAGTCTGGCAAACTCGTGCCATTTCCCATGACGCAGGTGCGCCTGTCGGACGGTCTCTTCAAGGCGCAGTCCGAGATCAACCAGACCTATCTGGCCTCGCTGAATACGGATCGGCTGCTGCACAGCTTTCGCGTGACCTCCGGGCTGACCTCGTCCGCGACGCCTTACGGCGGGTGGGAGAAGCCCGACTGCGAACTGCGCGGGCACTTCAATGGCGGACATTATCTCTCCGCGGTCGCGCTGGCCTATGCGAGCGCAGGAAACGACACGCTGCGCAAAAGTGGCGACACGATGGTAGCCGAACTGGCGCGTTGTCAGAAGGCAAATGGCAACGGCTATCTGAGCGCTTATCCCGAGACGTTGTTCGAGACACTGGCGAAGGGCGGCAAGGTGTGGGCGCCGTTCTACACGCTGCACAAGATCATGGCCGGGCTGGTAGACATGTATGTTCACACCGGCAACGAGCAGGCGCTGCAGACGGCCGAGGGCATCGCCGGCTGGGTGCAGGCGTACTTCCAGGGCATCGGCGACGATCAGCGCCAGTTCATGCTGCGCACCGAGTACGGTGGCATGAACGAGGTGATGGCGAACCTGTACGGACTGACCGGCAAGCAGCGGTATCTCGACATCGCGCATCTCTTCGAGCAGCCGGCGTTCCTCGATCCGCTCGCCGGACATCGCGACGACCTGCGCGGCCTACACGCGAACACACATGTGCCCAAGGTGATCGGCGCGGCGCGGATGTACGAGTTGACCGGAGAGACGCGCTATCGTGACATCGCGCAATATTTTCTTGAAGAGGTGCTGACCGAGCGCAGCTACGTGATCGGCAATACCAGCGTTGGCGAGTCGTGGCGCAGCGATCCCGGAAACCTGAAGGGGAGCCTGGAGTATCACGACGCCGAGTGTTGCGTGGCCTACAACCTGATGAAGCTCGAGCGCCACGCGTTTGCATGGACTGGCGATGCGCGCTGGATGGACGCGTACGAGCGCAGCCTGTGGAACTGCCGTATGGGCACGCAGAATCCGCAGGGACTGAAGCAATACTTCTTTCCGCTTGCGGCGGGATATTGGCGGCACTTCAATTCGGCGGAGAATTCGTTCTGGTGCTGCACGGGCACGGGCGCGGAGGAGTTCGCGAAGTTCAACGACACAATCTATTTTCATGATGCGAACAGCGTCTGGGTCAATCAGTTCATCGCTTCCGAACTGGACTGGAAGGAGCAGAAGTTCGGGCTGCGGCAGGAGACCTCGTTTCCGACAGAGCATGGAACAACGCTGCACATCAAGGTGGCGGCTCCTCAGAAGCGGACCATTCATGTGCGCATTCCAAGCTGGGCTGGCGACGGCGGCTCGGTTCGCGTGAATGGCCGCGAGTTGGAGGCGTTTGCGCAGCCGGGGAGCTATCTCTCGCTTACGCGCGAGTGGCATGATGGCGACAAAGTCGAAGTGTCGTTGCCGATGCGGCTTTACGCCGAACCGTTGCCGGGCGATCCCACGCTGCGCGCCGCGCTCTACGGGCCGCTGGTGTTGGCGGCTGACCTGGGGCCGGGACCGAAGGATGGGCCGCTGAAGATCGGAGCGTACGACACAGGGCCGAAGCCTGCGGATCTCGGTCCGCCAGCCGAAGCGCCAGTTGCTCCCGCGGGCAACGCTGCGGATTGGATCGAGGTAGCGTCGGCGAAGGACCTTACCTTTAAGTCGGCGACAAAAGGCGCTCTTCCTGTGAAGCCGATGTACCGCGTCACGGACGAGAAGTACGCCGTGTACTGGGGTACGGAGAAGAAGGCCTGAGCGCGCCCGAGATCAAGACGATCAGCAGCCGCGAGGTCTATCGCAACAAGTGGACGCGCGTGCGTGAGGACGTGATCGAGCGGGCGAACGGCGAGCGCGGCATCTATGGCGTCGTCGACAAAGATTCAGCGTGCATCATTGTTCCGGTGGATTCGACGCCCGAGGGCGACTTCCTCTACCTGGTCGAGCAGTTTCGCTACACGGTTGGAGCGCGGTACATGGAGCTTCCGCAGGGAGGCTGGGAGATCGCCGAGGCCAACCCGGAAGAGATGGCGCGTGGCGAACTGCGTGAAGAGACGGGCCTGAGCGCGGAGCGGATGACTCTCCTGACCACGCTTCAGATAGGCTATGGCGTGATGAATCAGAAGCACCATGTCTTTCTCGCAGAGGGACTTTCGCAAGGCGAGCACGATCGCGATGCGGAAGAGACGGGTCTGGAAGTGCATCGGGTGAGCGTGGCGGATTTCGAGGCGATGCTGCTTGACGGCAGAATTGTGGACAACTGTTCCGCCGCAGCGTGGGGTGTGTATCACCTGTGGCGGGAGCGGCACCTCGCGCGCTAGTTGACGAGGTGGCCCATCTTATCTTGCTTGGTCTTGAGGTATCTTTCGAAGGTGGGTTCGGAGGGAACCTCGGCGGAGATGCGCTCGGCGACTGTGATGCCAACGGCTTCGAGGGCTTCGACCTTTTCAGGGTTGTTGGTGATGAGGCGGACCGATTCGACGCCGAGTAGTTTCAAGATGGCGGCGGGCAGTTCATACTCGCGGCAGTCGGCGAGGTAGCCGAGTTCGAGATTGGCTTCGATAGTGTCGAAGCCCTGGTCCTGCAACTCGTAGGCCTGGAGCTTGGCCATGAGGCCGATGCCGCGGCCCTCCTGATTCTCGTAGAGGAGGATTCCGGCGCCTGCGTCGGCGATGGCGGCGAGGGCGAGTTCGAGTTGCTGGCGGCAGTCGCAGCGCAGCGAGTGGAAGACGTCTCCGGTGAGGCACTGGGAGTGGATGCGAACAATGGGCGGTTCAGCTCCGGGCTTGGCGGGAACGATGTCGCCCATGACGAGCGCGATAGCGGATTCGACGCGGCGGGGGGGCGCGGGGGTGTCGTCGTTGCAGGGCTCGGGATTGGCCACGACGCCTTCGAAGCCGAGGATGCGGAACTGTCCCCAACGGGTGGGGAAGTCGGCATCGGCGAGCTTGCGAACGGATTCGAAAGGCATAGTTTGATTATACGGTTCGAAGTACCTAGGGTTGGATGTTCGGGGCAGGGGTTGGGTGCAGGGCCGTCTGCGCGCTGGCAAGTGAGAGGTGCACGGTCTCGCATGCCGCGCGATGCCCACGCATAACAAAGCGTGATGAATGGGGCACCCAATGTTGGGCGGTGCGATTAGAGTAAGTAATATGGCGCATGGGATGACACACGCGGTTGTGGCGCAGGTGTCGGATAGCCTCATCCTGATTACGCTGCTGATCAAACTGGGCGTAGCGGCGGCGGTGTCGAGTTCGCTGGCGCGTTCGACCACGTTCAAGAAACTGCTCCTGGTGCCGCGTAGAAGCCATCGGCAAGTGCTTGGGCTACTGGCGACGATCTGCGTACCGCTGACGCTCGGCGTGTGGGTTCGGGTGCGGGTGCCGAACTTTTATGCGGCAGACATCTCGTTTGAAACAACCATTCTGCTGGGACTGCTTCTGGGGCCGGGGACAGCGATGTTGGGCGGGGCTGCGCTGG
This sequence comes from Granulicella sp., assembly GCA_003133205.1. Next base: position 5,143 of record PKWK01000037.1, read on the forward strand.
CGATCCCCGCGGTGTGGCACGGCGAGTATTGGACGCTGCCGGTGAACCTGGCGGTGGGGCTGATTGCGGGCTTGTTTGGCCGGTTCACCGAGCGCGAGGATGTGTGGTCGTTCTCGCCGATGATCGACCTGAGCCTGTATCGGTGGGTGACGAGAAACCTGCGGCGGCCGCAGTTCGACCGGCAGATACTGCTGCTGGTACTGATCACGGCGATGCAGTTTGGGACGAGCATGCTTTCGCGCTATTACCCGCGACAGTTCTTCGAACTGCACTCGCCCTACTGGCTGGTGGAACTGGCGATCTGCGCGTGCGCGCCGGTGGTGGTGGGGATTCCGCTGAAGATATGGAACGCAATCCGCATCGAACGCAAGCTCGAGGAGCAGAGCCGGTTGCTGATGGAGGCGCGCCTGGATGCGCTGCAGCGGCAGATCAATCCGCATTTTCTGTTCAACACGCTGAACTCTATTGCATCGCTGGTGCGATCACAGCCGGAACTGGCCCGCGAGATGATTGTGAAGCTGGCGAACATCCTGCGTGTGCTGCTGAAGCACCGCGAGGCATTTGTGCCGTTTTCGGATGAGTTGGCGTTCACGGATGATTACCTGGATATCGAGGTGGTGCGGTTCGGCGAAAAGCTGCGAGTGGTGAAAGAGATCGCCGAGGATACGCTACCGGTGGTGGTGCCGAGCATGTTGCTGCAGCCGCTGATTGAGAACTCGATCAAGCATGGACTGGAACCGCGCATCGGCGGCGGCACGGTGACGCTGCGCAGCCGACTCCTCTCGGACGGGCGGCTGCTGCTGGAGGTCGAGGACGACGGCATCGGAATGGAGTCTGAGCCAGTGAGCGAGCTGACCACGTCAGCGAGCGAGTCGGTGCGTGCCGGCGTGGGAAATGGGGCCGGCAATGGTGGGGGAGGGATCGGGATGCGCAACGTGCGCGAGCGCATGGAGGTGCTCTACGGGAGCCAGGCCGAGGTGGAGATTGTGAGCCGGCCCGGGCGCGGAACCAAGGTGACCCTGGTGATGCCGGTGCTGGAAGCAGGAGCGGCGCCGTGGGCACAGTTCGGCGAGGCGCTGCAGGCGACCTGGGCGGACGTGGCAAAGGCGATTACGCGGGAGTGAAAGAAGTTTGAGCGGGCCACAATTCAGCCGGCGCCGGATAATGCGCTCGTTCGCGACGGCCTGATCGACCAGCTTGCTGACCGGGTCACCGAGCAATGGGGTGGGCTGGAGCGCGACGTACGATAATAATCGTTGACATACGATAAACGTCGTACTATGGTGTTTACATGAAACCAAGAGGCAAAAAGATCGAGGCAGTCCAGCTTCCGACCGAGGCTGAGTTGGAGATCCTGAACATTCTTTGGGCACGCGGACCCAGCACGGTGCGCGACGTACACACGGCGAGCAGCAAGGAGACCGGCTACACCACGGTGCTGAAGCAGATGCAGGTGATGGTGGAGAAGGACCTGCTGGAGCGCAGCGAGCGGTTCCGTTCGCACGTCTACGAGGCGCGCGCCGCGAAGGAGCAGACGCAACAGCGCCTGGCGAGGAATCTCGTGCAGCGTGCGTTCGATGGCTCGGCGAAGAACCTGGTGCTGGGAGCGCTCTCGTCGCAGAAAGTGTCAGCGGCGGAGCTTGCGGAGATTCGCGAATTGCTGGACCGGTTTGAGAAGAGGTAGCTATGACTATGCTGATGGAATTCTCCGTGCATCCGCTGGTCCACGCGCTGGGCTGGACGCTCCTTCATTTCTGCTGGCAGGGAGCGATGGTCGCAGGCCTGCTGTGGTGCGTGCTGGCGTTACTTGGCGAGCGGTCGTCGCAGGCGCGCTATGGAACTGCCTGCTTCGCCCTGCTGCTGCTGGTCGCAATGCCGTTGATCACGTTTGCGCACATCGCCTCGGCCGAATACGCGATGAGGGCCGAGATCTCGGGCCTGTCGATTCCCATTGATCCCGGAATGATCCTGCAGGTTAGCGCTGGTGAGTCGGCTGAGCCCTGGGCGGCGCGGCTGGCTATCGCGCTGGATCACTCGGTGCCGTGGCTGCTGGCGGCCTGGTTTGCGGGCGTGATTTTCTTTGTCGCGCGGCTGAACTTCGGACTGCTGGTAGCGCGACGGTTGAAGTCCACGGGGACCGAGCCGCCGCCGGATGAGTTGCTGTTGACGTTCGATGCGCTGAGGGGTCGCCTTGGAATTCGTCGCGCGGTGAGTCTGCTGCACTCCGCGCGCGTTCAGGTTCCAACGGTCATCGGCTGGTTGCGTCCGGTGGTGCTGATTCCTGCGAGCTGTCTCACCGGGCTTTCGATGGAGCAGATTGAGGCGATCTTCTGCCATGAACTGGCCCACGTGCGCCGCCACGATTATCTGGTGAGCGTCTTTCAGTCGGTGGCGGAGGCTCTGCTGTTCTACCACCCTGCGGTATGGTGGGTGTCGAAGCAGGTGCGGCGCGAGCGCGAGTGCTGCTGCGACGAGGTCGCCGTCAGCAATGGCGGAGACGTGCTCGCGTACGCGAAGGCGTTGTCGTATCTGGAAGAGCGCCGGGCCTCTTTCCCTGAATTTGTTCTGGGCGCGAATGGAGGAGTTCTCACAATGCGGATCAAGCGGTTACTCGGATGCAAGGAGAATGCGGCAGCGTCGCAATTCGCGGCGTTCACAGTGCTGGCGGTGGCCCTGGCAGTGGCGGGATCGTATGTGGTGACGGCGGCGCGAGCGCAGTCGCAGTCTAAGGCAATGCGGGCCGCGGTGGCGATCATGGCGCCGGCTAAGGTCAACTCCGAGCCACAGAGCGCCGCTCCGCTGCCGTCCGCAAACGCGTCGCAAGGAGACGGTTCCATCGCAGGCACCATCGTCGATTCCACGGGTGCCGTCGTGCCTCGCGCCAATGTGCACGCAACCAATATGGACACCGGTCTGAAAATGGCCCGGGTGACCGATAATTCGGGGCTCTACGCCCTCTCTCCGCTGCCTCCTGGCAGATACAACGTCGAGGTTATGGCCAAGGGGTTTCAGGGGCTGCTTCAAGACAACGTCCGGGTCGAGGGAGCCAAAGAGTCGGCTTGAATCTCAAGCTCCGCGTCGGATCGGTCGCCGAAAACCTGACTGTTACCGGCGCCCCGGCGGCGGTATCCGCGCCGCCACCGCCTTCTCCGCCTCCGCCACTTGTCCCTGCTGCCGGGAAGCCGGTCGGGCCAGTGCGGGTTTCCTCCGGTACGATGGCCGGAATGGCGATCTCGCAGATCCAGCCGATCTATCCCGCTGACGCCAAGGCCACGCATGTGCAGGGGGTGGTGGTGCTCCACGCCATCATCTCGAAGACGGGTACGGTGGAGAATCTGCAGGTGATCAGCGGGCCGCCGCCTCTGATTGTGAGTTCGATCGATGCGGTGAGGCAGTGGAAGTACAAGCCGTATCTGCTGAACGGCGAGCCGACCGAGGTGGAGACGACCATCAATATCAACTACACGTTTGAAGACTCGGAGCCACAGGGGCAGAACGCCCCGGTCGAGTTTCGTGGCCCTTCTGAGTATGATGGCGTTCCGGTGAGGAAGATTGGCGGCGGCGTGTCGGTGCCGATGGTGATATATCAAGTTGCGCCTGAGTTTACGGCCGAGGCGAGGGACGAGGCGAAGAAGGGCAAATTCACGGGCGGCATCGTGCTGGTACACCTCATCGTAGACGCGAAGGGTGTGCCCCAGAACGTGCAAGTGCTGCGCGGCATAGGAATGGGGCTGGATGAGAAGGCGGTCGAAGCGGTTAAGCAGTACCGGTTCAAGGCGGCAACGGAGGGCGGCGAGCCGGTTCCGGTGGAATTGAACATCGAGGTCAACTTCAAGACTTTCTAGGCCGGGGATGGGATAGCCGTGCTGCGGGCGAGGACGCGTTCGTAGTACTGCTCGTAGAGCGGGATAATGCGCGAGGCGCAGAAGCGGTCGCTGGCCGTCTTGCGGGCGGCGGCGGCCATAGATAGGAGGCGAGCGTCGTCGCGCAGCAGTTCGATTGCGGCGGCGGCCATGGCCTCGACGTCGCCGAGAGGGAAGAGCAGGCCATTGACGCCGTCGTCAATCAGCTCCGGGACGCCACCGACGCGGGTGGCGATCGTGGGCACGGAGCAGGCCATAGCTTCGAGCGCGGCGAGGCCGAAGGACTCCATCTCGGAGGGCATCAGCATCAAGTCTGCGAGCGGAAGCAACTCGTTGACGTTGTCCTGCTTGCCGAGAAAGTGAATGCGATCGTGGACGTCGAGGCTCACAGCGAGATGCTCGGCTGCGGAGCGGTCCGGGCCGTCGCCGATCATCATCAGGCGCGCGGGTACGGCCTTGGCTACGCGGGCGAAGACCTCGACGACATCCAGAATGCGCTTGACCGGGCGGAAGTTGGAGAGGTGGACGAGGAGCTTCTCGTTCGGCGAGGCGAAGCGCGGGCGCATTGCGACGACCTTGGTGGAGCTGCGGACGTAGACATCGCAGTTGACGAAGTTGCGGATGACCTCTATCTCGCCCTGGATGTTGAAGGCTTCGCGGGTGCGGTCGCGGAGGTACGAGGAGATGGCGGTGACGCCGTCGGACTGCTCGATGCCGAATTGCGTAATCGGCAGGTAGGAGCGGTCGAGCCCGACCAGCGTAATGTCGGTTCCGTGCAGCGTGGTGATGAACGGCAGGTAGCGGCGGCGCGAGGCCTGCTGCTGGGTTTCGAGCATCTGGCGCGCGAGCAGGGCGGAGACGGAGTGCGGAATCGCGTAGTGGACGTGGAGCAGGTCGAGCGAGTAAAACTCGGCCACCTCGGCCATGCGAGTGGCGAGGGCCAGGTCGTAGGGAGGATGCTCGAACAGCGGGTAATGGTAGAGATCGACCTCGTGAAAGTGGATGTTGGCCTCGCGGCCGTTGAGGCGGAACGGCGGCGACGAGGTGATGAAGTGGACTTCGTGGCCGCGGGCGGCGAGCTCGATGCCAAGTTCGGTGGCGACGACGCCGCTTCCGCCATAAGTGGGGTAGCAGGTGATGCCGATCTTGCGTTTGGGAGTCATCGAGCCTTTGGATGTTCGGGGTGAGGGAGAAGAAGCGCCTGCCTCGTAAGATGTTACTCCCGGAGCTCTGCGCATCGGGCATGCGGCTGCTTCTCATGCAGGGTGGCATGGAAGGTGGGACAGAAATCGCGAGGTTGCACCGAGACGAGGAGGGGATTCTAGTGGGCGGGACTAATTAGAAGCGGTAGTTATCTAGGTGCGCGGCAGCGGGGCGTCACCGCCGGCGGCAGAGTCATCGCCGGTCGTTGCGCTCAGCCGCAGCGCGAGTCAGGCAGTGCCTGCGCTGGCCTCGGGCCGTTGCGTCGACAGCACCGCAAGAACGATCAATGGAGGGCAGACGGTCTGGGTTCCGTAGCCGGAGCAAACCCCTTTGCAGTGCGGGTTGGTTGCAGCGCAGGAATTGGTTGCTGTCGCAGATTGCATGAGTGACCCCCCAACCATGAAGTCTGGCATGACGACGAGAACGGGTCTGTGTCCGTCGTCACACTACCAAATCACGCGGAATGAGAAGGTTAGGCTACCGTCGGGCACCTGCATGCACTGCATTTGTCTGCGAAGCGAACGCCATGGTCAGCACCGGGCAGTTGGCCTCGGTGATGATGCGGTACGTGATGTGTTCGGGGACATGCGAAGCCAGCAGCGACGCCTGGCGCACGCCAAGAACGATCATCTTTGCCTCATGCTCGCGGGCATAGTCCACCACAGCGTAGGAGATCTCGCTGCCGAAGGTGGTCGCGCAGATCGGCGGGGCGATGACCACGCCGCTCTCAGCCGCGAGTTGCTGGAGCGCCTCGGACATGATGGAGGGCACGATCTCGCTCTGCGAACCGGCTTCGAGCGTACGTGGCAAGACGTGAAGGCAATGGAGCGGCGACCCATTCAGATTGGCGAAGCACGCGGCATAGCGGATTGCCTGGATGGTAGTGAAGTCGAAATCGGTGGCGAAAACAATCGGCCCATCGGCATGGCAGGCCTTGGCGCAACTTCCTACCCGGGGCCCGACGGTCAAGACCGGGCAGGGTGACTTGCGCAGGACCACTTCTGCAGTCGAACCGAAGACCAGACGCTCAAATCCGTGAAGAGCGTTGGTTCCCAGGACGGCAAGATCGATTCCCTTTTCGGCGATGATGTCCAGAATGATCGATGAAGCGATGCCGGTCTCCAGGACGGTTTCACATGCCACGCCTGCCTGCGCGGCTTGCTGGCGCATGTCTTCGAGCGTATTGGAGCACTGCTCACGGAGGCTCTGCAGTTCGATCAGCAATCCCCCGGTCTCCGGAGGAGCGGGCTCGGCATATTCGAAGACATGCAGGATGACGAGGTTCGCACCAACTGCGGTGCAAGTGTCGAGACCGGTGCGGAAGGCTGCTTGCGACGCAGCCGAGAAGTCGGTCGCAACGAGGAGTCGATTTAAGGACGGCATGGTATCAGTCGCGGGCGTTTGCATGGGAGGTGTATCTCTTTTCTGATACGCGACGGAAGGATCGAGGCCGCTGGAACCGAAACGTCCTGGTGGCAACGGGTTAGAGGTGTGCGCGAGCATGGCCGCCCCTATCTTTGGAATACTCGATCGGACAAAAGCCCGTTGGAACAGCGCGAGTTCTTAAAGGTCTGAACTCTGTTTGGGGTGCCGACTTGGCGCAGCAATGAACCATGAGCCACCTCTTCACAGTTGGATATTAAGTGGTTTCACAACACAAATCTGTGATAGGGGTCACGTCTGTGCATGTGGGGGGAACTATGGGGCTACGAGGGATTTTCAGCCCAAGGTTCAGGCGGAAATCCGCTCCAACCGCTCCGGGGAGAGGATGTGAATGGAGACGCCGTGCATCTTGATCAGCTTCTCTCGCTTGAAGCGTCCCAGCATGCGCGTCATGGTCTCGCGTGAGCAGCCGACCAGGTTGGCCAGTTCCTCATGGGTCAACGCCATGGTAAGGCGCATCTCCGGCTTGCCACAGGACTCCGCACGGCCCCAGTCGAGCAGCACCCCGGCCAGCCGCCCAGCGGTTGAGCCGGAGAGCGCCAGACGGCGCGCATCGAAGAACGCTGCCTTGTACTCCTCGGAGAGGGCCTTCGCCGCATGCAGGCTGGCCTGTCCGTGTTTCTTCAGGAAAGCGAGAAACTCCTCGCGCCGGATGCTCTTGATCTCCGCGGGTTGGACCGTCTCGGCAGTTACTTCGTACTTGGATCCGGAGATGACCGCGCCAAGGCCGAGAACGTCTCCCGGCATGGCGATCTTCAGAATCAGGGTTCTGCCCTCTCTCGAGGTGCAGGACAGCTTGACCTGACCTGAGCAGATGACGAAGACTCCCTGGCTTGGCGCATTTTCCTGAAAGAGTTTGGCGCCACGTGGGAGCGTTGAATGCGCGCCGATGCTCTCGAATTCTTCGAGCGCTTCGGGGCCTAGGCTACAGAACATGCGCAGCGAGCGGAAGTCACAGTTGCCGCATTGGCGCAGGGGGCGGATTGGGGAAGAAAGAGGCATGTTATGAGTGGCCTCTGCGCCACGACGGATGTGTGGAGGATGGGGAGAGTATCCCCATCGAATGCTTCCCCGTCAGATCAACTATCCTGAGCGACGATTCTAACATACGGTCATTACAGGACATGTTGCCTCCGCGAGCAGGTCAGGGGTGAGGCCATGCTCGATATGGGTGAGCCAGAACGACGCGTTGCGCGCACCAAGTACGATCAGATCCGCATGGATTCGATCGGCAAGCTTCAGAATGCCTTCGGCTGCGTCCCCGTGTTCGACCACGGTCTCCGGACTGCACCACTCGTAGGTTGACTCGGGAATCATCTTCTTCAGCGCGGCTTTGAAAGGAGCATCCAGGGCTTTTCTCTCCTCGGGAGTGGCCTTCGAATCGGCCACGTAGCAGAAATAAATGTGCGCGCCGCTGTCCTGTGCAAACGAGAGAGCGAAGACCGCGGCCTTGGCGGCTTCCGGTGAAAAGTCGGTTGCATAGACGATGGTGCGGAACACCACCGGCCCATCCTGAGGATGCTTCGCATGCGGCCCCACAGTAAGCACCGGGCACGCTGCATTGCGAATGAGTTCTTCCGCGGTTGAGCCGACGAGCAGTCTTTCTAATCCCCATTTGGAATGGGTACCCGCGACGATCAGGTCGGTCCCGTGCTCCTTGGCTAGCTTCAGGAGGGTGACGTGGGGCTTATGTCCTTCCGGCAGGGAGGTGGTTGCTTCAATTCCGGCGTCTGCGAACTCTTTCTGCAGGCGCTCCAGGCTCTCGTTGCTGACGTGTTGCTTCTCCTTGACCTGCAACCCAAGAATTGACTCCATGTAGGAAGTGACGAGGGATGGATCGAAGACATGGGCGATTTCAACGGAGGAGCGGAAATTCAGGGCCAGCCCTTTGGCATAGGCGGCCGCTGCGTCCGAGGCAGCGGAAAGGTCGGACGCCAATAGAATGTTCTTGATAGAGACCGAAACGCGTTGGAGGGCGGGCATGGAACACCTCGAACTTCAAACTCCATTAGCAGACTCAATGCTGGCTAAGGGAGCTCGACTGATCCCAATTAGAACGTGCTTAGGGCGTGGCTGTCCGTGACGTACGTCACATGGGTCGAGAGAGGTATTGACCTCCAGCGTGTGCGATCTAGGCGGTGGCGAGTTCGGTTTGAACGGGTTCGCCGGCAGCCATGGCGCGAATTGACTCGGTGTAGGGGGCTCGCAGCACGCCGCGCTCGGTGATGATTGCGGTGATGTATTTGGCCGGTGTGACGTCGAAGGCCGGATTCTCGATGGCTACTCCGTGCGGAGTGACTTGAACGCCGTTGACGTGGGTGACCTCGCGGGCGCTGCGCTGTTCGATTGGGATCAGGTCGCCAGAGGCGGTTTCGGTGTCGATGGTGTTGAAGGGCGCGGCGACGTAGAACGGAATGCCGTGCTCTTTGGCGAGGATCGAGACCGAGTAGGTGCCGATCTTGTTGGCGGTGTCACCGTTGGCGGCGATGCGGTCGGCGCCGACGATGACTGCGGAGATGCGGCCCTTGGACATGAAGTAGCCGCTCATGTTGTCGCAAATGAGCGTGGTGGGAATGTTGTCCTTGACCAGCTCCCATGCGGTGAGACGCGTTCCCTGGTTGAAGGGGCGGGTCTCGTCGGCGAAGACGTCGATCTTCTGGCCGCGCTCGATGGCAGCGCGGATCACGCCGAGGGCGGAGCCGTAGCCGCACGCCGCGAGTGCGCCGGCGTTGCAGTGGGTTAGGACCGTTCCTTCCTGCGGGAGGAGCGCTGCGCCGAACGCGCCGAGCTTGCGGAGGTTGGCGATGTCCTCGTCGTAGAGTTGGCGGGCTAGGGCGACGACGGCGGTTTTGATCTCCGGGATCGGCGTGTTCTTTGCGGCTAGTGCGTTGTAGAGGTCGCGGATCTGGGCGATTCCCCAGAAGAGATTGACGGCGGTGGGGCGCGTCTCGGCGAGCGTTTTGCAGATTACGTCGACTTCGGCGGTGAGGGCGGGGATGGTCGTCGCGGTGCTGCGGTCGATGCCGAGGGCTACGCCCATGGCGGCGGAGACTCCGATGGCCATGGCCCCGCGGACGATCATGTCGCGGATGACGGTGGCGACCTGCTGGTAGTCGGTGGCAAGGACGTAGGTCTCCTGGAATGGGAGCTTGGTCTGGTCGAGGAAATTTACGCCTTCAGGGAGCCATTCGAGGGTGGGAATCATGGGTGTATTTAGTGTATCGCGGCGGGGTTGGGAGTTGCAGGTTGTCAGTTGCAGGTTGCGGGTGGGCGGTGGCCTGCACGGCGGCCAGGGTGAGAGGTTGCGGTGCGAGAACGGGGCGGGTGATTGCGGCGGAAGTACGGACGTTGGTGTTCTTTGAGCTTGGGCCCGGTGCTTCGCTCGGGGTGACGGCGTTATCGGTGAACGAGGAGGTTTGTGGCGCTCCGGGCTGAATACGGGGGTTCTTCGCTCCGCTCAGAATGACAACCTCGTCGACGGGTGGTTCTTGGGCCGGAGTTTGGGGTACGGTGTCGGGGATTTCGGCGATGGGGGCCAGGTCTCCGAGGTGGTAGTCGGCGGTAACTTCTTCGACCTGTGGCTGCTGTTCGGCGTTGGCTGGCGCGTGGCGCGGGAGGTTGGACGAGGCGATCGCGAGGCCGCGGAGGAGGATGGCGCCGCGCTTGTATTCGATGTCTCCGCCGGCGAGTCGGCTGAGGACTTCGTAGAGGGCGAGCTGGATGGAGGCGCGGTCGTCGATGCGGGGCATGGGGAAGGTGCCGGAGCGGCCGCAGATTCCGTTCTCGCGGCGTACGCGGCCGTGGTTGTAGCAGAGGCTCTCGCCGCGGAGGGAGGGCGAGCCGCAGCGGTGGCCGTCGATGAAGATGTGGCGGCAGAGGTAGCGGCGTTTCGGGTCGGTGGTTTCGGTTTCGGCTGGTGTCGTATCCTGCATGGTAATACCTCTGGACTTAGGTCCTAATGTCTCTTTTCTAAAGGTGTTAGGTCTGGACTTGTTCTGTGTTTGGTCTAGACCATTGGTTAAATGCGAAAGGCCCAGCCGCGGGGCTGAGCCTTTTATTTACTTACTATCCTAAGGATAGCAGGTTGACCATAACTACTATGCCAACTATTTTCGGGGTGTGGAAAAGGTGGAAGTTGTTGGTGCGGAAGGGGTTGTTGCGATGAAATATTTATTGTTGTGAGCGGAGGGGGTTGACACGATTTTGGGCGGGGACGGGTAGTCAGTGGGGCGAGTGGTAAGTGGTCAGTGGTAAGTAAAGGCGCGGCCTGGAAATAGGGCTTCAGGGCGCCCAAATCTCGTGGCCACGCAACCATGCTTTTATGGCTGCGGCGGATTGGTCAGGTTCTCGCTGGAGAAGAAGGTGCGGGCCTGTGAGTTGCTCATCTGTCAGAGATGGCTTTATTCGTTGGATTTCATTGAGACAGGAGGTTTTGACCAGGCGGTCTTGTTTGGCCAGGAGATACAGGATTGGTACGGTCACCGTGGCGAGTTCTGCGCGTACGTTGCACGTAAGAATGGTGTGGAGGCGGTGCACTAGCACATTCGGCTCAACGGACGAAATCGCGGATTGTATTGCCGTCTGCAATGAGGGTGGCGCGCCAGACCCGGCTAGAAATGATCGAATCACGATGTCGGGGAGGGCTCGGTTGAGGACGATTGGGGCGAGGCGGGAGTAGAGGAATCGACGCCAGCCGCGAACTGGGGTGGTGACGAATCCGGCGCAGAGGATCAGGCCCTTCAGGTTGGGTGGATTGTGGGCTGCGCACATGACTGAGAGCGGAGTTGAAAACGATTCGGCCAGGATTACGAAGGGCTGGGAAGCGGGAAGAGCGGACTGGACGAGGCGTTCCAGTTCCGTGTAGGAAAGGCATTGATCGGTTGGGTATTGGACTACTTGGATTGCGAAGGTGGGGTTGAGTTGGTTAGCGAGCGGCTCAAACAGCTTCCCCGTGCCATCCATTCCCGGAAGAAGTATGAGTTTGAGCATGGTTGTTATCTTAGCGGCGAGAAGTGGCCAACCCGGTAGTTTCGTGGCGCCACGGGCAGAATGCGGGGATTCTTCGCTGCGNNGCTGCGCTCAGAATGACAAGCGTTGCGGGTGTTCCGATTATTTGTTGAGGGCGAGGTGGGCTTTGCGGACGTCGGTGGCGGTGTAGATGCTGTGGAAGGGGATGTCGCGGTTGGATGGGATTTCGGCGAGGACGCGCTCGATGTTGAGGCGGCCGCCTTGCTCGCGGTCGACCAGGCAGAGGACGCCGGCGACGTTCATTCCGGCCTCGCGGGTGGCTTCGATGGCGGTGATGGTGGAGCCGCCGGTGGTGCAGACGTCGTCGACGATGACGACCTGGGCGCCGGGGTGGAGGAAGCCCTCGACGCGGCGGCCTGTGCCATGGGCCTTCTCCGCTTTGCGCACGAGGAAGCCGTGGATGAGCGTGGGTGCGGGGCCGGGGTCTTCGTCGTCGAGCGAGAGTGAGGTGGAGAGTTCGAGAATTTCGTTGTATTCGGCGAGGGCCCAGGCGCTGGCGGAGGCGGTGTTGGAGACGAGCGGGTCGGCGCCCATGGTGAGGCCTCCGACGGCGACGGCGTGGGGCATGTGGTCGCGGATGAGGTCGTAGAGGACGAGGCCGGCGAGGCGGCCTCCCTCGGCGTGGAGCGTGGTGGTGCGGCAGTCGATGTAGTAGTCGGACTTCTGGCCACTGGCGAGGGTGAAGTCGCCGAGCTTGAAGGAGAGGGTGGCGATCAGGTCGAGGAGGGCGGCGCGGGGGTCGGTGGGCATGTGGGGTAAGGATAAAGCAAAAGCAGATTCCCTTCGGAAATGACAAGCAAAAGGGAATGACAAGTAAGAGGGAATGACAAACCAAAAGGGGCGGCAGCAAAAGCAGATTCCCTGCGGGAATGACAAACAAAAGTTAGTGGGTCATGCGGTCGAGGTGGCGGTAGCCTCCGGTGGCGATGAAGACCGTGAGAAAGACGAAGGAATTGTAGGTGCTGTGGACGAGGGTGGATGCGGCGACTGATTGGGTCTTGACGCGAACGAAGGTGAGGACTAGCGAGATGGAGAAGAGGCCGAGCAGCGCGGCCCAGAGATGGGCTACCTGCTGGGCGTGCATCAGGGCAAAGCAGAGGCTCGACAGCACAGCCGAGAAGATCAGTGATAGCGGGGTGAGCGCCGTGGTGGTCTGCCAGCGAGTGCGCGCTTCGTCGGTGCGGGGCAGGCTCAGCCAGTCGTAGGCGATGGCGAATGCGGGGACGAGGAATCCGCGAAAGCAGATCTCCTCAAACACCGGGGCCACGATGGTGCCGAACAGAGTGATGAGCCACGCATTCATGGGCGTAAGAAAAAACGTGTCGATGGGCATCGTCTTGGGCGGCGTGATGAAGTAGGTGACGATCTGCATCATTACGCCGAGCACGAAGCCGAGGGCGATCAGCCGGTTGGCCTGGCTGCGCGCGGTTGCCCAATGCCATTGCAGCCCGTCGAGAAACTTCCGTCGCCAGAGCGTTGGATAGAAGACCCACGCTGCTGTCAGGGTCACTAGATAGGTTGCGGCCATCGTGGCGATCTGCAGCTTGGGATGCTGAAGTGCGATGACGCCCTTTTCTACTGTTGCGGGGGCCTTTCCCATCAGGGTCAGAACGATTTCTAGCAGGATGAGCAGCAGTCCCGCGAAGCTGACAAACAAAAGCGCGTGGCCGAGGTTGGGAATGCGCTGCGGGGTGGGGACGGGGCCGGGCTCCGCGGCGGATTGTTCAGATTGCGGGGCCTGAGTGGTCTCTTCGGGTTGGGTTGCGGGTGTCTCGGGAGCAGCGGGTTCGTCACCGTTGAGGAGGAGTGGACCCGAGTTTGCGGCGGTGATGTTGGTGACGAAGAGGCTCATGCTGATTTTTTCCGCCGGGTGGTCGAACTCTTTTTCGCCGCCTTCGCGGAGGCTGATGTTTTGACTGTCTTCGTAGGCGGTTTGGAGGGACGCGCCGTCGGTACGCCGGTCTTCTTTTCGGGCGCTACGAATTTGCCTCGGGCGGTCTTCGCGCGATCGGGAGCCGCGGCAATGTCGAGCGGTTGTGGGCCGGCGTGGCTGAGGCCACCGCTTCCGTTGGTGGAGATTTGATGGGGCGCGTAGTGGCGGGCGAGGAAGTTTCCGGTGTATGAGCCGGCAACGGATGCGACCTGCTCGGGTGTGCCGTGCGCGATGATGCGTCCGCCGCGTTCGCCGCCCTCGGGGCCCATGTCGAGCACGTAGTCGGCGTTGCGGACGATGTCGAGATTGTGCTCGATGATGATGACGGTGTTGCCGAGATCGGTGAGGCGATGGAGGACTTCGAGGAGCTTGCGGACGTCGTCGAAGTGGAGGCCGGTGGTGGGTTCGTCGAGCAGGTAGAGGGTGCGGCCGGTCTGGCGCTTGGAGAGTTCGCGGGCGAGCTTCATGCGCTGGGCTTCGCCTCCGCTGAGCGTGGTGGCGGACTGGCCG
>PKWK01000161.1 GCA_003133205.1 Granulicella sp.
GCGATGAATGGGGCACCCGGTGTGAGGAGGGATGTGGGGCGGCTAGAATCGGAACGCATGATTTTCTGGAGGGGGAGAGCGATGAAGATTTTGCTGCGGGCGTTGGTGGTGAGTGGGATCGGGTGGGGTGCGATGGTGTGCGGGGCGCAGGGGACGGCGGCACCCTCGGGACAGGTTACGTCGGGTGCGAGTGCGCCGGCTCAAGTGGCTGCACCGGCTCAGGCGGCGGCGCCGGCGCGGCCGCCGCTGAGCACGGAGCAGCAGCTTGCGGCGTTGCAGAAGAAGATGCTGGACTGGGCGCAGCTTGGGTACTACCGGGAGCGGAATGCGGCGCTGGCGGCTCCGGCGGCGGGCGAGCAGAGGGTGGTGTTCTATGGCGACTCGATTACGGAGTTGTGGGGGCGGAGTTGGAAGGCGTCGTTTGGCGACAAGCCGTATGTGGACCGCGGCATCAGCGGGCAGACGTCGGCGCAGATGGTAGTGCGATTTCACCAGGATGTGGTGGACCTGCATCCCAAGGTGGTGGTGATCCTGGCGGGGACGAACGACGTTGCGAAGAACACCGGGCCGATGACGCAGGAAGCGACGCTGGATGATTTTCGCGCGATGGTGGAGACGGCGCGGGCGAACGGGATCAAGGTGGTGGTGGGCGCGATACCTCCGGCGGGGGATTTTCCGTGGCGGAAAGGACTGGAGCCGGCGCCGAAGATCCAGGCGATGAATGCGCGGCTGGAGGCTTGGTGCAAGAGCGAGGGTGTGGTGTGGGTGGATTATTACTCGGCGCTGACGGATGGCGAGGGCGCGATGAAGCCTGGGCTGAGTTTGGATGGGGTGCATCCGACGCCTGCGGGGTTTGCGATTATGACGCCGCTGGCGGAGGCTGGGATTGCGAAGGCGCTGGGGAAGTAGAGGCCTCAGTTTTCCGATGGGCGATCAATGTGGTCGATGACCAGCATCTTGGTCGGGGCCTTGGACGGCCTCATTTCTAGGCCAGCCTCGGTGAGGTCCCACTTCGGGGACTGGTCGGGGTCCGACGCGGCCGCGGCGCCGTCCGCTGCGGAAGGAGCTGAATCGATGCGCGGCACGGCGAAGTCATATTTGCCCGACAATCCCGTGTGATCTACGACCGGGCGATTGGAATACATGGAGAGTACTGTCGCCAGGTCAATCATCGAGGTTCTGAAGAATACGAACTGCGGCTTTACAGCGCCGGGCAGCGTTGGAGTCATCCGCGCTTGATCGGATATCGTGACTGAACGCTCCGGAGCAGCTTCGTCCGGCGGGGTCTCCTTCAGTTTTGGCCCGTGCTTTCCGACCACCAGCTCGAAGACCGGCGCGTCCACCATGTTGGTGTGCGCGATCATCTTGCAGCGGTCTTGCAGCACGGCAAGCAGCATAGTCCTGAGCGCTTCCAAGCGCTGGTCTAGGTTCAGGTTCTGCCACACCTTCGCGCTTGCCTCATCGAGCTTCGCATCAATGTCGTACAGGTCTTTGCGCACCCATGGCGGCTGGCCAGACATCCGGTCCGGCGAGTGGCTGAACATGGTCGAGTCCAGGGCGTAAGCCACCATGATCGTCGTGTACAAAGTTTGTCCCTTTGCGAAGTAACCGTCCGGCGTCCATCCGGAGTCGCCCGGGGAGCCTCCGCTCGGTCGAATGGATACGACGTCAAATGCCAAGGGCTTCGCGGCAACCTCGGGCTTTGTCGTAACCGGCGTCTGTGCCAATGCCATCCCGCATGCCAGGAACCCTGCGACACAAATCTTACTCGGCACGTTTCCACCTCGGAGAGATAGTACGCCCTCAGAAGCGGACTCCTACGCCGTCCAGAGAAAGGGGAAAATGGCCTAGTACCCGGCGGCTTTGCCGAATTTGTGGCGTTGGTCGTCGCCGCCCATTAGGGTGTGGGTTTTGGGGTCGATGTAGATCATCTCGCTCGAGCCCCAGACGCCGGGGTTGTGTTCGTCGGCTTCGTCGGTGCGGGTGACGGTGTAGCCGGCGGCTTTGAGCTTGTCGAGGACGTCGAGCGGGAAGGCCTTCTCCACCTGAATTGCGTCGGGGAGGTACTGGTGGTGGAAGCGGGGGGCGTCGGCGGCTTGCTGCACGTTGAGGCCGTTGTCGAGGATCGAGATGATGTCGTTGGCGACAGTAGTGATGATGGTGGCGCCGCCGGGCGAGCCGAGCACGAGTAGCGGCTTGCCGTCCTTGAGCACGATGGTGGGGGTCATGGCGGAGAGCGGGCGCTTGCCCGGGGCGATGGCGTTGGCCGGGCTCTGGATGAGCTTGAACTGGTTGGGCACGCCGGGCTTGGAGGTGAAGTCGTCCATCTCGNNCACGAAGCCGAGTGAGCCGGCAGTGACGCCCGAGCCGAAGTAGCTGTTGAGGGTGTAGGTGCTGGCGACGGCGTTGCCCTCGGCGTCGACGACGGAAAAGTGGGTGGTCTGCGTAGGTTCGGGGGACGATGCGACCTTGGGCGGCGGAGGCAGGAAGCCGGCGGGGCGTGCGAGCGTGGCGGAGGGCGAGGGTTTCAGCGGGTCGATGGTGGCGCGCCAGGCGGCAGCGTAGTCGGGCGAGGCCATTTGCTTCAGCGGCATCTGGACGAAGTCGGGATCGCCGNNGCCGAGGTAGTCGGCGCGGTCCATGTAGGCGCGGCGGAAGGCTTCAGTGATGAGGTGGACTTGCTGCGGCGTGCGGTCGCCGGCGTGCGCCATGTCGTAGGCGGTTACGTTCTTCAGGGATTTGCTGAGCGCGTCAACTACGTCGTTGCCGGTGTGGGCGAGGTCGTAGCCGGAGAGGATGTTGAGAATCTCCAGCAGCACGATGCCGCCGGAAGAAGGCGGCGGCGCGGTGACGATGTCGTAGCCGCGATAGCTGCCGGTGAGCGGCGCGCGGTCTTTGACTTCGTACGCTGCGAGGTCAGCCGCGGTGATGAGGCCGCCGCCCTTCTGGATGGAGGCGGCGATCTCGGCGGCCATCGTGCCTTTGTAGAAGGTGTCCGAGTCGGCGGCGATGCGCTTCAGCGTGGCGGCGAGTTCGGGCTGGATCATGCGGTCGCCGGGCTTCAAGAAGTTGCCGTCGCGCTGGTAGAGGTGGCGCGATTCGGGGAATTTCGCGAGATTGCGGGAGGTGCGGATGTTGTCGGCAACCTCTTCGGGGAGGATGCAGCCAGCGGTGGCGAGCTTGATGGCGGGCGCCATGACCTTGGCGAGGGTGAGCTTGCCGTAAGTCTTCTCGGCGTAGACCAGGCCGG
Organism: Granulicella sp.; assembly: GCA_003133205.1. Next base: position 3,251 of record PKWK01000161.1, read on the forward strand.
CGACCGTGCCCGGAACACCGATGGCTTTGTAGCCGAGGGTCGAGAGGCCGGGGACGACGTTCTTCTGCGCGTCGAGGTACATGTCGGCGGTGGCCGCGGCTGGGGCCTTCTCGCGGTAGTCGAGGAAGTGGGCCTGGCCGGTGTGCATGCGGATGAGCATGAAGCCTCCGCCGCCGAGGTTGCCGGCCTGCGGGAAGACGACGGCGAGCGCGAAGCCGACCGCGACGGCCGCGTCGACCGCGTTGCCACCTTGCTTGAGCATGGCGAGGCCGGCGTCGGAGGCGTCGTGATGGATGCTGACGACCATGGCGTGTTTGGCGAGCGTCGGCGGCGGACTGACGATGCGGTAGGGATTGGGCGCGGCGGCGCTCGTCTGGACGCTCGTTTGGGCCGCAATGGAGGTGACTGCGAGGGCCAGGACGACAAGGCTGGCAAAGACACGAGTGCCGAGACGCATGGGGAGGCTCCAGAACGTGGGCCTGGAAAGGCTGCTGACAGAATATCTCGTCTTAACCTGCAGCGGAGTTTGCGCGAGCGCGTGAATCGCGGGTGGGGTTCGTCAAAGAAATGTGAACAGTTCGGCGAGCAGGTTGGTCTTGGATATTGAAGGGCACGTGCAGGGTGTTTGCAGAGGTTGAGCGAGATGGGGCTTCCGGTTCAGGCGTTGGCGCGGGATGTTGGGGGCGGGGTGGTGGAGTTTCCGCTGAATGCTGGGTTGGAGGACGATGTCGCGAGCGTGGATTCGCAGGGCGCTGATTCGCAGGGCGCCGATGCGAAGATCGAGGCGCAGGAGCGTGATCGGCGATTTGCCCAGATGGCGGAGCGGCAGGCACGGTTCATGTTTCGCGTGGCGCATGGGTTGCTGCGCAGCGTGCAGGATGCGGAGGACGCAGTGCAGGAGGCGCTGCTGAAGCTCTATCGCACGGACGGCTGGCTGCGCATGGAGGACGAGAAGGCGTTTCTGGCGCGGACAGTGTGGCGGGTGGGATTGGATGTGGTGGCGCGGCGGCCTCGATTGACAGAGGGTTTGGAGGATGAGGCGGGGCGGGAGTTCGCGGCGGGGGGCGAGTCGGCGGAGCAGAGTTTGGTGGGGCACGGCGAGAGGGAGTTGCTGCGGCGGCTGATCGAGGCGCTGCCGGAGGAGTTGCGGCAGCCGCTGGTGCTGTCGGCGATCGAGGAGATGACGTCGCGCGAGGTTGCGATTGCGATGGGGATTCCCGAGGGCACGGTGCGGACGCGCGTGATGCGGGCGAGGGCGGAGTTGAAGCGACGGTTTGAGGCGATGCGGAGTACGAGGCTGAACGGAGAGCGGCGATGACAGAGATGCGCGAGATGGATGAGTTCGATGTGCTGTTGAACGATGTGCTGCGGACGGTGGCGAATCCGGAGGTGCCCGAGCGGGTGCGGGTGAATGTGCGGACGCGGGTTTGGGTGCGGGAGTTGTCGGCCCGCAAACCCAGGTCTCAGAATCGAGACCTGGGGCACCCAGTGGTGTTTGCGCCGGAGGTGTTCCTGGCGCAGATGTCGGCGAAGCGGGATGCGCGGTCGACCGGGGCGGCGGTGCTGCTGCATGTGGCGGCGATTGCGCTATTGTTCTGGGCGGTGAAGTCGCATGTGCCGTTCGCGAGTCTGCAGAAGATGGCGATGGTGGATCTGGTGACGGCGCCGGCGCCGACGGCTCCGGCGAAGGATGCGATGGGTGGCGGTGGGGGGCAGCGTGGGGCGACGCCGGTGATGCAGGGACATCTGCCGAAGTTTGCGGACACGCAGATCACGCCGCCGAAGGCGCCTCCGCTGGAGCAGCCGAAGATTCCCATGCCGGACCCGACCATCGAGGTGCAGAAGGACCTGAAGATGGCGAACAGCAATATGCCGAATCTGGGGATGCCGAATTCGCCGCTGATCGGGACGTCGATGGGGAATGGCAGTGGGTCGGGGCTGGGGTCGGGCAATGGCTCGGGGATTGGGGCCGGGTCCGGGGGAAACTATGGCGGGGGGCTCAAGAAGATTGGCGGCGGGGTTTCGTCTCCGGTGGTGATCTACCAGGTCGATCCTGAGTTTTCCGAGGAGGCGCGCAAGGCGAAGTTCATGGGCGTGGTGCTGGTGAACCTGATCGTGGATCAGCAGGGCCGGCCGCAGAATGTGCACGTGCTGCGCGGTGCGGGGATGGGTCTGGATGGCAAGGCGGTGGATGCGGTGAAGCTCTACAAATTCAGGCCGGCGATGGAAAACGGCAAGCCAGTCGCGGTGGAGCTGAATGTCGAGGTGAGCTTCCAGATCTTCTAGTGGCAGCGAGTCACAGGTTAGCGAGTCAGCGAAAGGCTTAACACCGATTGGCACCGATGGAACCGATTTGCTCGTACTGGGACGGACTGCGTAGATAGAATTGCAAGCGATGGCTACACGTGTTCGTTCGTATTCGAAGATCAATCTGGGGCTGGCGATTGGGCCGGTGCGGGCGGACGGGTTTCATGGTCTGGCGACGCTGTATCAGACGCTGGCGCTGCATGATCTGGTGACGGTCGAGGCTAAACCCACATCTCAGAAGCGAGATGTGGGGCACCCAGGTCTTGGCGAGTCGAAGATTTCGCTGACGACGAATCATCCCGGCGTGCCCACCGATGCGCGCAATACGGCGTGGAAGATGGTGGAGCGGGCGCTGGAGCGGATGGGCATGGCCGCCGAGGTGGCTATCCATATCGAGAAGGAATTGCCGGTGCAGGGCGGCATGGGAGCGGGGTCGGCGAACGCGGCGGCGGCGCTGATTGGGCTGGAGCGCGAGTTGGGGCTTGAGGTGCCGGAACGGCTGGAGCTTGCGGCGGAGGTGGGATCGGATGTGCCGCTGTTTCTGATCGGAGGCGCGGTGCTTGGGCTGGGGCGCGGGGAGTTGGTGTCGGCGATGCCGGACCTGCCGGCGACGTGGTGTGTGGTGGCGGTGCCTGAGGTGGGAGTGTCGACGCCGCGGGCGTTTCAGGAGTGGGATTCGCTGTGCGCGGCGAAGAGTCCGGCGGCTGGGGCGCGAGTGAAATACGGGGGTCTCTCCACTTCGCTGCGCTCCGGTCGAGATGACGCTTCCAAAGGAGGGGTCGAACAGGTCGGGTTGACTTCCCCTCCACAACCCGATAGGCTAGAGAAGTTGAGTCACGCTTATGCGTCTGTTTTTGGGGTTCGCCTTGGGGCAGAGATAGCGTCTGACACATCCGGTATCGTTCGTGGCCCGTGGTCTGAGCAACAGGCAAAGGGCAACCCACCGAACGGTCTAGCCGAGAATGCTCTTCTCGCGCTTGTCCGCACCGGGATCGAAAACGACTTTGAAACGGTCGTCTTTCCTCAGTATCCCCTCCTGCGTGAAATCAAGCGTTTATTGATGGGTACCTCGGCTGATGGGTTTTTCGATGCCCATCCGGCAGATTCGAGTGGCAACGCGTTGTATGCGGCGCTCTCGGGTTCAGGCTCTGCTCTGTTCGGCCTTTACCGGTCCGAGGCAGATGCAAGAGAGGCTCAACAACGCGTCCAGGCTACCGGCTGCAAGGCGATCCTCACGGAAACCTTGCCCCGACAAGAGTACTGGCGCAGAATGTTCGCAGAGTGATGCTTGCCGGCGTAGGGAACAACCGGTGACCGTACTGGGCGATCGACTAATGGTAGGTCAAGTGCCTTTGACGCACTTTGTCTAGGTTCGAATCCTAGTCGCCCAGCCAAAAGTCGACGCACAAGACGATGAGAGCGAACGAAAGGCCTGCGTGAGCCAATGGTTTTCGCAGACCAAGCAACTTAGGGTTCTTTTGGCGGCAGCAACATGCCGCGGAAGTTGGACGGATTTTGGATTTTGCAGAGACGCCGCAATAGGCGGGTATGTAGAGGTTCAGAAGCAAGAAGTTTGAAGGGCCGAGTCTGATTATTTCGCAGGGCGAAGTAGCGGCGTCGCAACGAGGCGCCGTAAGACGTAAAGCAGCAGGAGCTACCAAGGTCAACCAGCCTGGAGGGTTTCGACGTGAACAACCAAGACACGACTGCGGTCCTTTCCCCTATTTCGGAGCAGGCTGAGGAGAATATAACAACCTCTCAGCCTGCACCAAAGCCTTCGGCGGATACGCCCAAGGCAGCTTCGGAGCGGAAGCGCTCTCCCAGGCTGAGTGAAGACAAGCGCTTCAAGATTTTCTGCGGATCGGCGAATCGCGCACTCAGCGAGGAGATCTGCAAGTTTGTCGGAGTGCCGCTGGGCGAGTCAAAACTCCAGCGGTTCGCCGATGGCGAAGTTTACTTTCAGCTGCTCGAAAACGTGCGCGGCGTGGATGTTTTTCTGGTCCAGCCAACGTGCCGCCCGGTGGATGAGCACGTGATGGAACTGCTGATCATGATTGACGCGCTGAAGCGCGCATCAGCCGGCAGGATTACGGTAGTGATTCCGTACTACGGCTATGCGAGGCAGGACCGAAAAGACCGGCCGCGCGTGGCGATTACGGCGAAGTTGGTGGCGGATCTGCTGAGCACGGCCGGCGCAAACCGGGCCCTGCTGGTTGATCTCCACGCAGCGCAGATTCAAGGGTTTTTCAACATCCCGGTAGACCACCTGTTTGCCAGCCCGGTGCTGGTGAGCTACTTCCGGGATCTCGAACTGTCCGATCTGACTGTAGTTTCGCCGGATGCGGGAGGCGTGGAGCGCGCGCGCTTTTTCGCCAAGAAGCTGGAAGTTCCGTTGGCCATCGTCGACAAGCGGCGGACCGACATGAACGTGACCGAGGTGATGAACGTGATCGGCGATGTAGACGGCCGCACGTGCCTCATCCTCGACGACATCATCGACACCGCCGGAACGCTGGTGGGAACGGTGGAAGCGCTGATCGAACAGGGCGCGAAGAAAGTTTATGCGTGCGCATCCCATCCGGTGCTCTCGGGCCCGGCGGTGGAACGCATTGCGAACTCACGGCTGGAACAGTTGGTCGTGACGAATACCATTCCGCTGCGTGAAGAGGCGCTGCGGGTGGGGAAGATCAAGGTGCTATCGATTGCCGGTCTGTTAGGGCGCGCGATTGAAAGCATTCACATGGAGACCAGCGTCAGCACGCTATTCAATTAGAGGCAGTGGTAAGTGGTCAGTGGTAAGTGGTAAGTGGTCAGTTAGAAACGGAAGTGCAGTTTAGATTTAGCGGCAGAGCCGCAAAGGGAGCGAAAGAAGGCAGCGACGGGGGCTTTTCTTACCACTTATCACTTACCCCTTACCCCTGTCTTCTCGTGCCCGAAAGGATGATTCACCATGGCAGCAACCTCCAGTATTCCCGCCGTCGTCGCAACGCCCCGTGAGGGCCGGTTCAACAAGAACGCCGCACGCCGCGTGCGCGTCGCAGGCAAGATTCCCGCGGTCGTTTATGGAGCCGGGCAGGATTCCGTCGCCGTCACCGTCGACCCTAAGGTCATCATCAAGATTCTCCACTCTGATTCCGGGCACAACACCATCTTCGACCTCGATGTAACCGGGACCTCGGTGGTGAAGGCCATGATCGTGGACTGGCAGCATGAGCCGATCAAGGGTGCGCTGCTGCATATCGACCTCAAGCGCATTGCGATGGACAAGGCGATGCGCGTCTCGGTGCCGATCCAGTTGATTGGCGTGCCGGTTGGCGTCAAGGCCCAGGGCGGCATCCTGGAGCATGTGCTGCGCGAGGTCGAGATCGAGTGCCTCCCGACCGATATTCCGGGCCACCTGGACGTCGATGTTTCGGCGCTCGAAATCAACGGCGCGATTCACGTCTCCGACCTGCCGCACTCCGGCTCGATCAAGTTCCTCGACGACGAGGGCTTGACGGTTGCACACGTCTCCGCAATCCGCGAGGAAGTTGTGGAGCCCGAGGCAGTGGATGCAACGGTGGTCGCGGCCGAACCCGAAGTTGCCAAGAAGGGCAAGGGCGAGACCGAAGGCGCACCGGCTGCGGATGCGAAGGGCGATGCGAAGTCCGACGCGAAGAAGAAGTAAGGCTGGTTTTTGGATAGGGCAGGGCTTTACCCCTGCCACAACAGGCGCGACCAGGATGGGGCTTTAGCCCCGGAGTTGTTCGCACAGAGGAACTCGCGGCGTGAAACTGATCATCGGTCTCGGCAACCCCGGCATCGAGTATCAGTTCACCCCGCACAACGCCGGCTTTCTCGCGGTGGATCGCATTGCGGAGTCCTGCAACGCGACCGTCGCGAACCGCCGGGGCAGGGCGCTTACGGGGAAGGCAACGCTGGCAGGACACGAAGTCCTGCTGGCCAAGCCGGAGACGTACATGAACCTGAGCGGGCTATCCGCAGCCGCGCTGGTTCGTGAGTTGGAGATTCCGATTCCGTCGCAGGACTTGATCGTGATCTACGACGAGCTGGACCTTCCGCTGGGCACGATTCGCATTCGCGAACGCGGCTCGGCGAACGGGCACAACGGAGTGAAGTCGATCTCCGGCGCGCTTGGCACGGAGGAATGGTTGAGGATTCGCATTGGCGTCGGCAAGCCGGCGCTGGCGGATGGCAGAGAAGTGAAGGCGGGTGGCACGGATTACCTGCTCTCGCCGATGCGCAAGCAGGAGCTTGCGGTGCTGGATGAAGTGCTCGACCGGGTTCGAAGCGCGGTTGAGGCGATACTCGCCCGAGGGGTGAGCGCCGCGATGAATGAGTTCAATAGAAGCAGTGATTAGTGGTAAGTGGAAGCAGCGGCAAGGACAAGGGCAGAATTTCCAGACCGGGTTGGCAGAAGATACGCCAGCGCGGTGCGAAGCAGAACTTCGCAGAAAGAAGTAACCGAAATGAATAATCGTACCTACGAAATCATGTTTATCGTCCGTCCGGACGTCGAGGAAGCCGATCTCGACAAGTTGATCGAAGGCTTCTCGGCGAACATCACCTCGGGTGGCGGCGAGATCAAGACCGTCGAAAAGATGGGCCGCCGCCGGCTTGCCTACACGGTCAAGAAGTTCAACGATGGCTTCTATGTTCTGCTCACGGTTGCCGCACCCGGCAGCCTGATCGCGGAGATCGAGCGCCGGTTGCGCGTCTCCGAGCCGGTGATCAAGTTCATCACCGTGCGCATGGACGAGGAAGAGAAGCGCCTGGCGAAGGTGAAGGCTTTGCGTGACTCCAAGGTGAAGCGCAGCGCGCAGCCGATCGTGCCGCAGCATGCTCCGGTCGCCGCGCCCGCAGCCATCGAAACGCCTGCTGTTGCCGAAGCGCCCGCCGCCGAAGCGCCCGTTGCCGAAGCGCCCGTTGCCGAAGCGCCCGCCGCTGCCGAGCCTGAGGCAGTTGCTGCCGTCGAGCCCGTCGCCACCGCGGTCTAGAGCCGCCCGCCGCACAGAATTTGCGAGGCTGCTCTGCTGCCCCGCGTGAACGATTCAACCTCCGCACCCGCTTCAACCCCCGGCTTGCACGGCGGGCTTTCAAAGGCTCCACCGCGACCCTGGAGCGGGTTCGGCACAACTCGGAAGAGATGAGAGGAAACACGAAATGGCTGACGAAACAAGCGTTCCAAGCACGCCTCAATCCGCACCGCAATCCGAACCGGCAGCAGCCAGGCCGTATACGCCCCGTCCCGCCTATGCGGGTCCCGGTGGCCCACGCCCGCCGCGTCCAGCAGGCGGCCCCGGTGGCCCCGGCGGCGGACCTGGCGGACGGAAGTTTTTCCGCCGCAAGAAGGTCTGCAAGTTCTGCACCGAGAAGATCGACGCGATCAGCTACCGCGATGTCCGCCTGCTGCAGGGCTTCGTCGCCGAACGCGGCAAGATCGTTCCGCGCCGTTTGACGGGCGTCTGCACGCGCCACCAGCGCAAGGTCTCGCTCGCCATCAAGCAGTCGCGCAACATCGCCCTGCTCGCCTTCGCCGCGCGCTTCTAAGCCGCGAATGAAGGTGCGCGATCTCATCAAACTGGTCGAACGCGATGGTTGGCAACACGTCCGCACGACGGGTAGCCACCGCCACTTCCGCCATCCCGAGAAGCCGGGTACAGTCACTATCCCCGGCCGCCCCTCGGATGACGTCGCGATCGGCACCGAACTGAGTATCTTTAAGCAGGCAGGTTTGAAGAGGAGGTAACTATGACGGAAAGCGCAAACAGCAACAAGTATCTGGTCATCTACGAAAAGACCCCGACCGGCTATAGCGCCTATGTTCCCGACCTCCCCGGCTGCATCACTACCGGACCTACCTTGCCCGATACGAAGAAGAACATGCAGGAAGCCATTAGCGGACACCTCGCCATCATGCGCGAATTTGGCGATCCGATTCCGCAGCCGACCACAGTCGCCGAGCCCATGCAGGTCCCGGCCTAACAATTTTGCGCAGTCTGTGCCGGCCTGTACGGCCAGGCATCCAAATCGGAGAAATGCAATGGAAGTGATACTGAAGGAAGACGTCAATAAGCTCGGCCATCGCGGCGATGTGGTGAAGGTCGCGGACGGCTACGGGCGCAACTACCTCCTGCCCGGCAAGCTCGCCATCGAGGCGACGGCCAACAACAAAGCGGTGATCGAGCAGATGAAGGGCTCGTCCATCCGCAAACTCGCCAAAGAGAAGATCGAGGCCGAGGACCTTTCGAAGAGGCTGGAAGCGGTCGAACTGGTCTTCGAGCGCAAGGTGGGCGAGAACGACCACCTGTTCGGCTCGGTCACCTCGGGCGACATCGCGCACCAGCTCGAGGAGAAGGGCTACACCATCGATCGGCGCAAGATTTCGCTGGAAGAGCCGCTGAAGACCCTGGGCGAGTTCCACGTGCCAATCAAGCTGCACCGCGAAGTCACCAGCCACCTGAAGGTCACGGTGAAGGGCGACCAGCCGGAAGACGCGATCGAACCCGCAACCGAACCCGCCGCATAACGATTGCAGCAGATCGTCAACCAAAGAGCGTATTCTTCCGCGAGATGTTTCTCGGAGAGATGCGCTCTTTGTTATGTTAGGTTTGTCGGCCGGCCGCTCCGTGCAAAGGGTGGTTGCACCAGGATCGCTGCATTGCGCCCCTTTGATCTTACGGGCCGCAGCCTGAGGGCTGGGGACAGCGTCTTAGTGGCCGTTGTCCATAGTTTTTCCTTTTGGTGTGCAAGATTTTGCGCAAGGGCCATCCGAGGGGTTCCGGGGGCTCTCAAAAGAGAACGTAAGTTGTTTAGTTTGTTATGTAAATTTGGGTGGAAAACCCTCGCCAGGTTGGCAGTGTAAGTGCTATGAGAGCTGTATTGATCACTGCCGGTATTGCGCACCACTGTAACTATTGCGACTTATTAACCTTATTTCTTTTCAGAGGACTCGTCCCATGAAGCCGTCAAAAAAGATCGTCCTGTTCGCCCTTTCCGGTCTGGTTCTGCTTGCATCCTCAGTGGCGCGCGCCGACGACCTGTTCACGGGCGTGTCGGGGAATGGTGGTTTGTGCTGCTTTAATGTGGACCTGCAAAAGATCACTTCCACCGGCACGGCCCTCTCCAACAGTGCGTCAACCGACTATATGAAGGTTACGGTTAGTTTGACGGACGGCGCTAAGTGGTTCGTGGATACCGGCTCGGGGCAGCATCCGGGATTCGCGTTCAGTCTCGCCGGCGACCCGTCCTACCCGACCATTAAGATTATGAATATCGACTCTCCGTGGACCGATGCTTTGAATGGCGGGACAGGTGGGGATGTCCACCTTAGTTCTGTCACGACGGGTGGACCGAGCGGGGGCAAGTTCGACTATTTCATCGACAACCCCGGACATGGTGCGAGCGATCATAACCCCGGGCCGCTCACTTTTGACATCTACGACGCGTCCGGAATCGGGTTCAGCTCCTTTGTCAAGAGCACGGGCAGCGGCGGCGGAAATTACTTTGCGGCAGACATTATGAACGCGGCCGGCGCGACCGGAATGTCCTTCATCGGCTGCCCCGGAACGGTGACGGGGATAACTCCTGAGCCGTCATCGCTTCTGCTGCTCGGAACGGGCATTGTCGGGATGGCGGGCCTGCTGAGGTGGCGCATGAAGCCGGCTCAGGCTGAGGCTGAGAAGCGCAGCTAGTGTCCTAAAGTCACGCACGGAAGTTATTAAGATGGGCGCACCTCTCCACAACCGCGGGACGTGCGCCCCTTCCTGCGTTAGCGGGTAGAAACGCCAAAGGGCTAAGGGTGCTGAGTCAGGTTCGACACCTCGAACAAAAGGCCCGGGGCTAAGGCTCGCTGATTCTGTGGATGTTTATTCGTAGGGAAGAGACTGGGGAAGAAGTCCCGGCCGGACCAAGAAACTGACCTCAGGGGCTAAAGCCCCATTGAATTCAGGCCACTTATGGCACGGGTAAACCGGTGCCCTTAAGCAAAACGGACTTTTTCAGCACCCTCTAAAGCCCCACGCTAATCCGAAAAGCAACAGCAGGCCCTTTTTCAGCAGCCTCGTTAAGCCCTGATCACTCGTACTTGAGTGTATCGACCGGGTCGAGGCGGGCTGCGCCGTTGGCTGGGACGGTGCCGAAGACCACGCCCACGATGACCGAGGTGGCCAGCGCGATGACGGCGGCTTGCCAGGGCACGGGCAGCTTATACGGCGTCAGCAGGCGCACCGAGAGTGGGATGCCAAGCCCGAGGACGGTGCCGATGATGCCCCCGGAGAGCGAGAGGAAGACCGCCTCGGTGAGGAACTGCAGCCGTATCTCTCGCCGGGTGGCGCCCAGCGCCTTGCGAATGCCGATCTCACGAATGCGGGCCTGCACATTGGCCAGCATGCTGTTCATGATGCCGACGCCGCCGACGATCAGCGTGATGGCGGCGGCGATGGTCAGGACGATGGTGAGGATGTTGGCGATGACGCCCATGTCCTTCAGGATCTCGGTGAGAGTCTGTGCGCGATACACGCTGTTGGGGCGATGACGGCTCGAGATGAGCGCGGTAATCTGCTTGGCCGCGGGCTCGACCATGGCGGAATTCGCCATCTTGAAGAAGATTTCCTTCACGTTGTCGGTGCCGGTGAAGTAGCGCGCGACCTCGTAGGGAATGAGCATGGTCTCGTCGCTGATTTCGGACTGGCCGTAGGTGTCGATGCTCTCCTTGAATACGCCGACGATGTTGAGCGGAATGCCTCGGACGGAGATGGTCTGGCCGACCGCGGCCTGTGCGTTGCCGAAGAGTTCGATCGCCAAAGGCTTGTTGAGGACGACGACCTTGGCGTGTGCGGCGGCATCCTGCTCATCGAAGAAGCGGCCTTCGAGCACGACCAGGCCGCGCACGTCCTTATACTGCGGCGAAACGCCGAGCAGCATGGTGTCTTTCGTGATCCCGCCGCCCAGGCTGATGCGATCGTGAACCTCGAGCATCGGCGAGTAGGCAATGATGCCCGGGATCGTGTCGTACACCTCCTGCATGTCTTCGCGGGTCATGTAGTCGGGCGTGCTGGTGTTGTCGGGGCCGATGATGCTGCCGCCGCTGTATTGCATTTCGATCTTGTTCGGACCGAGGCTCGAAATGGTATCGATGGCGTACTGCCTGCCGGTGAGCCCCACAGTCACCACCAGGATGATCGACGCCGAGCCGATGACCATGCCCACCATCGTCAGAATGAAGCGCGCCTTGCTGGCTCGGAAGCTGTCGACGGCCAGCGAGAAGACTTCGCTGAAGCCCATCGTCGTATTCGCGCTGGCCAGCGTGGTGTCGAACGACTTTGGTTCGAGCTCCGGTTTGGGAACGCCTGTGGTCGCCATTGGTGGATCCATACCCTCGGACGCGGCGGAGTTTGCTACCCCCAGCGTCGTCGCGCCGGCGGAAGTCGGTCCGGGGAATCAGCTATTAGACTCCTTCCAGTATGGCAGCGGTGCAGGTAATCTCGCCAGCGTTCCGTTTTATACGGAGTTTTCTGGAACGCCACCAGTGACGGTAAGGGTGACGGCCGAGTGGCAGGGATGCACGCTCGAACTTGTCGAGGTTCGCTTGGGCCTTGCCTCGTACTCGAAACACCGGCTGTTCTTGTCGGATAGCGGCTCGCAACTGATAGACCAGGTGGAGCAACATTCGACGTTTGGAGATTCAGAGCAGCGGCTGGTCTTTGAGAAGACTCCTTAGTTGGCAAGTTGTTTCAGAATGCGGTCGAGTCGGCCCTGGGAGTTTCACCCAGAGCCGCTCACAGGACCGGACGTGAGCCTCTCGGCTCATCCGGCTCGTGCCACCAATCTGAAGGCTACCGCCTTCCGTCCAAATATGAGGGATCATCCTGTTCTAAAAGCGGAACTTCGTGTTTCCTGCAAATTTTTGCGAGCGCCACGTCTGAGGGACAATTGTTAACCCTGCTACCTTGCCACGGCGCTCTGCTTGGCTTTGGCTTGCATCTCATATCCCCGCATAATGTAGTACAAAGCCCGGTCGAAGAAATCCCCAACCACGTAATTTAATTCTTGGATGTTGTAGAGTGCGAGGGGAAGCGGTTCGCCGGAGGCAAACCGCTCACCTGAGGATTCGACAAACCCATATTCACGGATGTACCGACGAAGATGTTTCTTCCTTAGGATCAACGAGTAGACGATTTCGCTCACAGGAATTCCCTGGCGACAGCGATTCCCCCCCGACCTCTCGTACTCGGCACGTATCGCATCGTCTTTTGGATCACAGATCCAGTTACCGAGGTTCTGGTAGAACGCTAAAGCGCGTTGTGCGACCTCTTCTTTAGGAATACGAAGATAGGAAGGTGTGTGCTCATTGGTCAGCAGGTCCGCTACGACCTCATGAGTCAGGGATTCCGCGTGAGCCTCGATCAATTTGATTATCTGAACTGAGAACACATAACCTCCTCATGACGTAATTCCTCTGTTTTGCCCTCCCAGTGGGCCCCTTATTTATACATCAGGATCAGGCAAGGTTCGCCGTCAGGCCTCTGTCCGGCCGTGGACGGCAAGCTCCGCGCTGCACCGAGGAAGTCCTGGAGGCCTTGCCGCGACGCACCATCCATGCCGCCTTTGACACGTTCGCAGGTCGATTGGGCGAAGAGGTATTCATCTCCGGCACGGAGTCTCCCACTGGCCCGATTCTCCCGAGCGGAAGATAGCTTCGATCACCGCCATGTTTTTGATCGCATCCTCAACCGGCACCGGCACCTCCGTGTTATCCAGGATGGCCTTCGAGAAGGCATCGCCCTGCAGCGTGTACTGATCGCATGCCGGAAAAGTTTCCGTGGTGATGCCGCCGCCGAAGAGGTCGGCGCCCGAGTCGATGAAGAGTCGCGTAGGCCGATCGGGCGCAGTGTTCACCGGAATCTCCAACTCGATGCGTCCCTTCGAGCCGAGGAAGTGGATGCGCTGGTAGGGAACTAACTGCGTGCTGCAGGTAAAGATCGACTGGCCGCCGGGGAAGTCGAGAATCGCGGAGGTGAGGCGGTCGGTGCGCATCTGCGGATCGCGATCGATACTGGCGACCACGCGCGTGGGCTCCTGCGCGAAGGCGAAGCGCGCCGCCTGGATGAGATAGCAGCCAATGTCCATCAGCGCGCCGCCGCCTGCGTCGATCTTGTTGCGGATGTTGGCGGGATTGACGTTGTAGTAGCTGAAGAAGCCGGCCATCGAGCGCAACTCGCCGATGCGACCTTCGTCGAGCAGCGCGCGCAGGCGAATCCACTGCGGATGGCTGCGCACCATGAAGGCCTCGCCGATCTTCACTCCGGTGCGCGCACGCACGGCGAGCAGCGTCTCCGCCTCCGCGACGGTCAGGCTGATCGGCTTCTCGCAGAGCACATGCTTGCCCGCTTCCGCAGCTTTGATGGTCCACGGAACGTGCATGTTGTTGGGCAGAGGATTGTAGATGGCGTCGATGTTGGGGTCGGCGAGCAGCTCCTCATACGAACCGTAGGCAGTGGGAATCCCCAGCGCGGACGCGGCTTCCCGCGACTTCGCCAGATCGCGCGATGCGATGGCGACGATCGACGAGTATTGCCCCTGCTGCATGCCGGGGATGGCTTTTTTCACTCCGATGGCGGCGGTGCTGAGGACTCCCCAGCGAATTTTATTGGACATGATCGCCAATCATAAAGGCAACGCAGGAATTCTGCTAAGGGCAGCCTCCATGCGAAGCCGCTGCAGTCCATATGGTAGTGTCCTAACTCTGCGTTGCTCCCATTGACGTTTGGCCCTTAGAATGCCTTATGCCTAAATGGGAGTATCGCGTTATCACGATGAACACGGAGTATGAGGTTCCCTTCGAGGGTGACTTGAAGGATTCGCCTCCCAGCGATGAGATTATTCAATCGCATCTAAACGAAATGGGTGAGGACGGATGGGAGCTGGTCGCTTTCCTGCCTGCGCTGCCGATGGCGCAGAAGTGGAAAGGGGTAGAGTCAGCTAATCTGTGGATGTATCACGCGATATTCAAGCGGCAGGTGGAATAAGCGGTTGTGTCTGAAAAGTACGTTGGGAAGGAAATCTCATTCAAGCATTAATTCTTCCGAGGCAACGCGAGTTGCTGAATCTCATAGATCAGTGTGTTGAGTTGACCACTGATGTACCGGAGGTAAGCGGCGCAAGTCCAAGTCCATCCCAGGATGCCGACCAAGAGAACGATGATGATTACTGTGCTAATCATAGCGAGCTATGATAGCAGCCACAGAGTAGAATGTAGGGCAAACAGCAACGCCCGCTGGCAGGCGGGCTTGCTGAGTTCCTTTTGAGATGTCGGGCCGGATTCCCCTTGCGCTCAGAGTAGCGCAGAGAGGGGATTCATGTCCATGTCAGATAACACGACAATCATTCCATCCGGCAAGCCGATCTCCCAGAAAAATTTAAACCCGGCTTCTTTAGTCACTTCGTCGAATGCAGGATCGCCCGATCCGCGTTCCGGATCGAGTGACTTGAACGTGGCACCCTCTAGCGGAACATGCATCGAGAATCCCGACGCGGAATCCCACACCCATATCGTGCCGCCATCTAGAGATGCGATGACGCCAGAGCCGCTCGCTGCGAAAGAACCTAGCGTTGCATTTACCCCCAGTTTTCTGCTGCCGTTCATCCACTCTCTGAAGAATGACAAGGCATCATCGGAAGAAACCATGTTCTGCTCCTTAGTTGATACTTATGGCGTGTCAACGGCTATTCGCGCCTCTAAAGGATTCTCTTGGAGTTGTGACCGTCCGCTGCAATTACTTCGTACTCTTAGGAGTAAGTCCTAATCCGCCGCGATGTCACTGTCATTCTCGAATTAACCTCACGCCGCAAGCAAATCGCCCAGCGACCACACCCGGCCTGTAATCCCGCTCTCCATCGCCGGGGTGACTCTGAGGGACTCACTATCTGGCTTGCCGGGTTGTGGTTTCTAGACCTGCTAGGGATTGGCGTCCTTAGCGGGTCTTACTGTTTGCGCGTACTGCTGGTGGAGGCGGCATTTACGCTCCTTTCAGGGAGACGAATTTCTCTCTCCCGCGAACCTTTGTTTCAAACTCATTCTTGTGGGTGGCGAGGGCCGATTCAATCGCCTGTCGTGAAGTCTTCCGGCCAAAGTGTTCGAGAGCCAACTGCAATTCGATCACTTGGATACCCGGTTTCTGTTCGACAATCGCTACCATTACCTCCCACAAGGGAAGATCGTCCGCAGTGACCGTCCCAATGGTTTTTGAAACATCTTTTCCCGCCCTCATAGACTTATCGAGAGTCTCGAATCTATCCGTTCCGAGAGCAGCCATAATGCGGCGCAGCCGAGTATTGCGGGCCTCCTCGTCTCTCAGGAGATCACGATGCCGCATTACATGCGGACGCAGCCTATTCTGTTCTTCGTGATTCAGCTTCAGTTGCTTTGTGTCCTCGGTGAACTGCTGAAGCAAAGCGCGTTCTATGTCGTCTAATCTCACAAGAGCAAGACTAAACGACGACTCAACATATGTCAATACATTTCTTGAGTCGATATTGCGTGACTGTGTTTCCATTTTCGTTTCCTCCATTTTTGGGTTTGTGTTTTAGATCAGGTCAGCGGGTGTCGGCGGAAAGCAACGCACTCTTAGGACACCACCCCATATTGAATGAGGGGGACAGCGGGTCGTGGAATCATCTATGATTTCTGCGCTGTGAGATTGCTGCGAGGGACCAAACTATGAAGAAGCTGCTCTATATCTGCGTCGCCATGATCATGGCGTTCACCACCGCATCCGCGTTTGCCGCCGCCGATGTTTCCGGAACCTGGGCCGGAGACATGAAAGGCCCCGATGGCAGCAACGGCTTTCACCTCGCGTTCACCTTCAAGGTGGAGGGCGCCAAGCTGACCGGCACGGTGCAAGGTCCGCAGGGCGATCCGATCTCCATCACCGAGGGCGTAGTCGCTGGCGACAAGATCACATTCAACGTCTCGGTCAACGGCATGCTCATCTCCCACGAGGGCACTATCGTCAGCGGCGACGAGATCAAGCTGACCACCAAGTCGGACCAGGGCCCGGCCGGGGTGATGACACTGAAGCGGACGAAACCGACGGCAACCGCTCCCTAGCCCCGTCGGCCGTGCGCTTCAATGCATCTTTGTTTGGATGAGTGCTTCGATCCGCGTCCACACCGAGGGGTCGTTCTCGATCTCGATATGCGGCTTCATGAACGTCCGCGCGAACCACGGGTAACCGGGGCACGAGATCGGGTGGCCGCGGTAGCTCGACTCGAAGTTGCCCAGAATCGTCGTCTGCTTCGGATCTATCGCCGCGATCAGGCGGCGGCCATGCAGCAGCCCCTCGGTCTCGTAAAAGTTCACCGCTTCACGCACATTCGGCGGGATACTGCGGTCGTCCTCGTTCGACTTTGCCACGCTGTCCACCTGGATCGTCAGCAGCACCGGAATCCCCAGTTCGTTCAGCCGCCGCGCCAGCGTCACCGTCTCTGATGCTCCCCAGCTATGGCCGTAGATGACGATCCGCGCCGCTCTTTTCTCCGCTGCGCTTAGCCGCCCATTCGGGTCCGCGCCCAGAAGCTGAAGCACGGTGTGCAGCGCGCTCTGCCCGTCGTGGTTCGAGAACACGGCAGCGTGCAGCCCCAGCGGGTCGCTCTGCTGCAACTCCTTGGCCACCAGCGCCTCGCGATGAACCAGATTGCCCGCGCTGACATTGCCACCCATGAAGCCGATCACAATCAGCTTTCCCGCAGACTCGGCCGTCGGCGAGCCAGGAGCGACAAGCTGCGCGCGCGCAGGCCAGCACAGCCCGAATACGAGAAGCGCAATGGCGCATCTCTTTCTATCGCCGCGCATGTCAGGGATCATTAGCATCGGTTATCGTCTGCGACTTACGGGCCCACCAGCGCTTACGTCGCTCACTCGACACTACGCTCATTATTAGAACATTGGCCAATCGCCGCCCACGCTGCGGTCGCCGGAGCGATACCACTGATTTCGCAAAGCATCTGGCTCCTACGCTGCTAAACTCACCACTGACCGAGCATTCCAACCAGCCGCGGCACTAACTTGTCGCGCGGAGCAGCAACCCGGAGCAGCACCGAATGAAGATCATCGTAGCCATCAAGCAGGTGCCCGAGCGCGACGCCCAGATCGTCGTTGCGCCGGATGGCAAGTGGATCGTCGAGAGCGATCTCAACTACACTATCAACGAGCCGGACGCCTACGCGCTCGAAGAGGCGCTGCAACTCAAAGAAAAGAATGGCGGCGAAGTAATCGCCCTGTGCGCCGGGCCGGAGCGTGTGGCCTCCACCCTCCGCGAGGCCCTGGCCAAAGGCGCCGACCGCGCCATCCACATCGCGGCGGACGACCTTGCCCAGCGCGACACCCTGGCGCTCGCGCGCCTGCTCGCCGACGCCATCCGCGCCGAATCGCCCGACCTCATCCTCACCGGCCTGCAGTCCGACGACCTCGGCCTCGGCCAGACCGGTGTCGTCCTGGCCGAATTGCTCGGTATGCCACACGCGACCATCATCATGCAGGTGGAAGCCACCCCCACCGGCCTGCGCGTGAAGCGCGAACTCGAAGACGGCTGGTTCCAGCACGTCGACATGCCGCTGCCCGCGCTGCTCACCATCCAGTCCGGCGGCAACAAGCTGCGCTACGCCACGCTGATGGGCATCAAGAAGGCCAAATCCAAGCCCACCGCAACCATTTCCGCCGTCCCATCCACTACCGCACCCGCGATCGAACTTACGCGCGTCCACCTGCCCGAAAAGCAGAAGCGCACCCAGATGCTCACCGGCACACCCGCCGAAATTGCTGCGCAACTGGTCGAGAAACTCCAGTCCGAAGTGAGGGTGCTATGAGCGGAGTCCTGGTCGTCGTCGAGCATAAGAATGGGAATGGAAATGGCGCTCTGAACCGCGTCAGCCTGGAAGCTCTGGCTGCCGGACAGGCGCTGGCGAAGCAACTGAGCGTCGACTGCTCGGCCGCAGTCTTAGGATCAGGCGAAGGCATCGCCCCGCTGCTCGACGAACTCAGCGGCAAGCAGCTAGCCAAAGTGTTCGCAGTTGAGCACCCACTCCTGAAGCAATACACCGCCGACGCCTACGTCCACGCGCTCGAACAGGTCATCCAGAAGACCGCCCCCGCCTACGTGCTTTTCCCTCACACCTATCAAGTCCGCGACTTTGCCCCAGCATTAGCGACCCGCTCCCAGCAGGTCCTCATCTCCGACGTCATCGCGATTCATGATGGTCCGGTCTTCGTCCGCCAGCTCTTCCAGGGCAAGCTCAACGCCGACTATCGCCCTGCCGCCGCCCAGCCCGCGCAGGCCCCCTGCTTCGTCTCTGTCCAGGCCGGAGCCTTCCGCGCCGATTCGCTCGAAGCCGCAACCGCTCCCGCTCCCATAGAAGCCATCGCGATCGACCTCACCGCCGTCCAGATCCGCACCACCCCATCGGCCCCGTTCCGCGAGTCCGCGCACACCGTCGATCTCGCCGCCGCGCCGGTCATCGTCTCGGTCGGCCGAGGCATTCGCGAGCAGGAGAACATCCCGCTCGTCCAGGCCCTCGCCGACGCCCTCGGCGCGGAACTTGCCGCCTCGCGCCCCATCTGTGACGCTGGCTGGGTTCCGATGGAGCGCCAGGTGGGCAGCTCCGGCCAGACCGTTTCGCCCAAGCTCTACCTCGCCATCGGCATCTCGGGGGCCATCCAACACCTGGTCGGCATGAAGGGCTCGAAGACGGTCATCGCCATCAACAAGGACGAGAACGCCCCCATATTCGAAGTCGCCGATTACGGCGTTGCCGGAGACCTCTTCGAGATCGTTCCCGCGCTCACCAAGGCCATCCTGGCCGCAAAAACCTAGCCGACGGCGTTCCGAAACCGATAGGATTTACCAATTCTATGAACCGACGAGCTTCCTATAGTTCTAATCTTGCTGGCAAGCTGTTTTCGCTGATGACGCGAGTGCTCCTCATCGTCCCAATAGCCATCGGCACCCACAGCGTCGCGCAGACGACCCCGCCGCCTTCGTTTGAAGTAGCCACGGTGAAGTCAATGGATGGGAAGAACCCCCATCCGCCTTCGGTGATGATCTCCGGCGACCGGTTTCAGGCAACGGGCATGACATTGAAGGAACTCGTCAAGATTTCCTACGACCTGAACTACGGTGCAGATCGGCAAATATCGGGAGGACCCGCCTGGATCGAATCGGCCCGGTTCGATATCGAGGCGAAGGAGGACGCGTCGCTCAGCACAGAGTTGCAAAAGCTCTCCGCGGAGCAGCGGGGGGATCGACTGCGACAGATGCTCCGGGAGCTGCTGGCGGAGCGCTTCAAACTTCAGTTGCACCATGAGAGTGTGGAGCTTCCCATCTATGAACTGCTGATGGCGAAGAGCGGGTCAAAGCTCATGCCCTCCGTCCCCCAACCTCCTTCCAGCAATGAGGACCATCCTGCAAAGCCGCGAAGCTGGATACGGTTTGCTGGCAAAGGCCTGCTGGAGGGCAGTGATGCGGACCCGCCGATGCTGGTGACCGTTCTCAGCATGCAGCCCGAGATTGGGGGTCGCCTGGTGGTCGACAAGACGGGACTCACGGGCAAGTACGACTTCACCCTGAGATGGACGCCGGATATGGGCCAGGGAGTGGATCAGCCGGGCGCAGGCGCCGGGCCGTCCCTGTTTACGGCTCTACAAGAGGAACTCGGGCTGAGGTTGCAGCCGACGAAAGCTCCCGTCGATATGCTCGTGATCGATCACGTTGAATTGCCTTCTGCAAATTAGCCGTGCGCGGCAACTGACCGCTGCCTGTTAGGCGCTCCGGCGGCGCAGTACAAACTCCAGCCGCGGAGACGCCTGGATGCATCGCACCAGGTCCACCACCGTCACCAGCGGCGAAGTGAGCAGGCCCGGCAGATATTGGCGCCCCGTCTTATCCAGCAGGTTGCGGAGGGTCTGGTTCACCGCTTCGCCGTCCAGGCCCAGATCGCGATCCAGATCATCGGTCGGAAGGATTGGAAATGCCACCTTCTGGACCTCCTGCAGATAGCGGTAAGTGGCCCGCGCAATCTCCGGATCGAATCCGTACGCGGCGAGATACTCGGCAAATGTCTCCTCGGTGCGCCCCGAGCGGTCGCGCACCAGCGAAGATCGCCGGCTCTTCGCCGATAGGTGCACCATCGCGATACCCATGAGAATGGCGAAGCCGATAAAAGACACCGGCACAATCTGTTCGCCAAGCCACTGCTGGACGCTGATAAGAGTAGACATAAGTGAGCTGCCCGGCTCAGAATTCCCACGGACTGAATTCTCAAGCCTTTCTGGCCGATGATTGTTCCGGGGATACAATTCGCCCGGCAGATGCGATCACCGGCAGTTGAAACTAATATACTGAATCCAGCACGGTCCGCAGCAATAATCTCAGCATCGAAACTGCACCCGCCCGCTTCCTGACGCCAGGCGAAGACATCCAAACACTGTCGGAGAAACCAAGATCGCCACCCTGCTCCCATCGCCGCTCTCGGAAAAAGCCGCCGCAGCGGAGCTGGAGCCGCTCGCGCCGGGAACGCCCGCGACACGCCTGCGCGACTCGTTCGGGCGCGCGATTACTGACCTCCGCATCTCCGTTACCGACCGCTGCAACTACAAGTGCGTCTACTGCCGTACCGGCAACGAGGGCGCGCAGTATACCGAGCTGCCCATCGCCGACTATCTCCGCATGGTGCGGATCCTGGTCTCGCTTGGCATTGAAAAGGTGCGACTTACGGGTGGCGAGCCCCTCCTGCGCTCCGGCCTGGTCGAAATGGTCGCCGAACTCGCCCGCATGCGCACCGCCTACCACCCCGATGGCACGCATCTCGAAGCAGGCGAATCCGGCCACCCGCTGGATATCGCGCTCACCACCAATGGTCACCTGCTGGAATCCATGGCCGCACCGCTTGCAGCCGCCGGCCTCAACCGCGTCACTGTCAGCATGGACGCGGTCGACTCCGAGACCTTCACCCGCATCACCCGCGTCCCCCGCAGCTACGAGCGCGTGCTGGCCGGCGTTCGCGCCGCGCAGGCCGCCGGCCTCGGAACGGTCAAGATCAACTGCGTGTTGCTCCACGGATTCAACGATTCTCAGATCGAGTCCTTCGCAGAATTCTCACGCCGCGAGGGCGTCATCGTCCGCTTCATCGAGTTCATGCCGCTGGAAGAAGACCGCACCTGGAAGCCCGAGACCGTCGTCACGATGGACGAGATTCTCACCCGGCTCAACGCCTGGCGTCCCTCCTGCGGCGTCCCCGCGGGCCTGGTTGAGCTGCCGCCACGCGCTGTGAGCGAGACCGCCAAGCGCTTCACCTTCGCCGACGGCGTGGGCGAGATCGGTGTCATCGCGCCCGTCTCCCGGCCATTCTGCGGCCATTGCAGCCGCGTCCGCATTACCTCCGACGGAGCCCTGCGCACCTGCCTCTTCTCGCAGTCCGACCACGACCTCTACGGCGAGATGAAGAGAGGCGGAACCGATGAAGAACTCGCCGCGTATATAAGGCGTACCGTTATGCGGAAAGAAGCCCGCCATCACATCGGCGAGCCCGGCTTCGAGAAACCTTCAAGAAACATGGTGCACATCGGCGGCTAAAGTCGATTCGTCACATTAATAGGCGGGCATCCCCCTTTTGAGGTATACCGGGCTTTAGCCATTCCGTGGTTTGCTAATTCTGAGGTGTAACTTGGCGGAGAAGCGGCCATTCGCGGTGATCGAAAGCAAGCAGATGGACCATCTGCGTGTTTTCCATGACGTCGCTCGCGCTCTCACTCAGGCGCTCGAACGCGAAGAGATCCTGCGCACCATCATGGAAAAGATGGCCCAGTTCTTCGGCCCGGAGAGCTGGTCCTTGCTGCTGGTGGACGAGAAGACCCAGGAACTCTACTACCCCATCGCCATCGGCGAGGATGCGGAAAGCCTGCGCGCTCTGCGCATTCCGCTCGGCGAAGGCGTCGCCGGCTGGGTGGCGTCCAGCGGCACTGCCCTGGTCGTCCCCGATGTCTCCCTCGATCCCCAGTGGAGCGCGTTTTCGCGCGCTCATCCCGAGCTCAACATCCAGTCCATCGCCTGCATGCCGATCCGTTCCGGCGACAAGACGCTGGGCGTCATCCAGCTCCGCAACTACAAACTCGACCTGATGAGCGAGTACTCGCAGTCCTTCCTCCGGATTCTCTGCGACTATGCCGCCATCGCCATCCAGAACGCGCGCTCGGTGGAACTGATTCATGAACTCACCATCACCGACGACTGCACCGGCCTGTTCAACGCGCGCCACCTCTACACCATGCTGGACGAGCAGATCGCGCTCTCAGCCGCCAACCGCAGCCACGAGTTCAGCCTGCTCTTCGTCGACCTCGACCACTTCAAAGAGGTCAACGACACGCACGGCCATCTGGTCGGAAGCCGCCTGCTCGCCGAGGTTGGCAGCCTGATGAAGCGGGTTCTCGGGCCGGACAACCTGTGCTTCCGCTACGGTGGCGACGAGTTCGTGGCCCTGCTCCCTGGTCTGGGCAAAAAGGCCGCCATCGACTCCACCATGCAGCTCTGGGAACAGCTTCGCGTCGCCCGCTTCCTCTCGGGCGCAGGTCTCAATCTCGGCCTGGCGGGAAGCTTCGGTCTCGCCACCTTCCCCGAGGATGGCAACAGCGTGCAGGCCATCATCCGATCCGCCGACACCCAGATGTACGCCGCCAAGACCACCCGCGACAACGTCTCCGTCGCCGGTCTCGGCCTGGTCGCCGGCGCCCAGCCAGCGATCGCGGCCCGGGCCGGACGCTCCGCCACCATGGCCGGAGCCGACATGGCCACCATGCACCGCGCCATCACCCATTAGCCCCTTCGACGATCCCCTGAATCGCAAATTCCTGATCGGCCGCCACCCGACGCTCGCTTGCACGCGCGTCTTATATCGTGTAACGATATACCTGCTAGGGCCTCGTCGAGGACGTTCTGCGGTATGCCGTCCGGTCCGCTCACTCAATCGATGAGGCTGGTCTCTTTTGTGACTAAAGTCCCTGCATTGGTTTGAGCAACACGCTACCGTAGCTGTGTTGCGCTTCTCAAGGACGAGAGCCGATGCACTTCGCAGTCACCCTGAAATTCGTTTTTGTGCGCTCCGCCAACACGGGCGCTAGTCCAGCATGCCGGCCGTAATTCGCATGTGTGCACTCAACAATCGGCCTGATGGTTCGTCTTGGCTTCACCCTGGATACCCAGGATCGGCAATCTGCCACGCGTTCCAAGTGAGGAAATATCATGTCTTATAAGCGTTATTGGTGGGCCCTGGCTGTCGTCATCATCGGCTCGTTCATGGTTCTGGGTGGAGAGGGCCGCAAGATGATCAGCGGAGCCCCACCCCTTCCCGATGTCTACAGCACGGACGGCCAACTCCTTTTCACCGGCAGTTCCATCACGGATGGCCAGGGTGTATGGCAGTCCATTGGCGGGCAGGAGATCGGCACCGTGTGGGGCCATGGCGCATACGTCGCTCCCGACTGGAGCGCCGATTNNGGCTGCATCGCGAATCCGAGTTTCTGCTGAACACGTGGGCCGTCAAGGCAGGCGCAGCCAACTTTGACGCCCTCAACCTGGATCAGCAAGCCGTATTCAAGGCGCGGCTCATCCGCGATATGCGGACCAATACATACGACGCTTCGAGCAACCGGGTCACCATCGACAGCGATCGCACGGCTGCATTCAATCAGCTAGCGTCCTATTATGCCGATGTCTTCTCCAGCGGCCGCAGCGAATATGCCATCCCGCACGGAGCGTTGACGAACGTCGCAAAACAGCACCAACTCGCGGCATTCTTCTGGTGGACTTCGTGGGCCGCCAGCACCGAGCGACCCGGATCGACAACCACCTACACCAACAACTGGCCACATGAGTCGTTGGTCGCCAATGGTCTCACCTCCGGAGCGTTGCTCTGGAGCATCCTCAGCATCGTCGGTCTGCTCGCCGGAATCGGCGGCATGGTCTGGTGGTATGCGTCGCAGGAAAAGGCCCTGGTTCACGGCCCTTATCCAGCGACTGATCCCTTCCTGGCGGTAAAGGCGACCCCCTCACAGCGCGCCACCATAAAGTATTTCTTCGTGGTCGTGATCCTGTGGGGCGTGCAGATCATGATGGGCATCCTCACCGCTCACTATGCAGTCGAAGGCCGCGGATTTTACGGATTCCCGCTGGACCGCTATCTGCCTTACGCCGTCACGCGCACATGGCATCTGCAACTGGCCATCTTCTGGATCGCGACGTCGTGGCTGGCGACGGGCCTGTACGTTGGGCCAGCGGTAACTGGACACGAGCCAAAGTATCAACGCCTCGGCGTCAACGTGCTCTTCGGAGCATTGATTCTTGTGGTCGGCGGCTCACTTGCCGGCGAGTGGATGGGCATCCAGCAGCGCCTGGGAAACATGTGGTTCTGGTTCGGCAGCCAGGGTTACGAGTATGTCGACTTGGGAAGATTCTGGCAGATACTGCTGTTCATCGGCCTGGTCCTATGGCTGGTACTGATGGTGGCCGCGCTCAAGCCGGCGCTGGTTCGCAAGAGCGAAGACCGGGCTCTGCTCACACTCTTCCTCATCTCCAGCATCGCGATTCCACTCTTCTATGCCGCCGGCCTGATGTATGGACAACGCAGCCATCTGGTCACCGCCGAATACTGGCGCT
>PKWK01000411.1 GCA_003133205.1 Granulicella sp.
CGGAATGCGTCATGCGTCTCGGCGCACGCGCCATCCATGCTCACCGCAAGGCGTGCGAGGCCAGCCTCTTTCAGACGTAGGACCATCTCTCTGGTCAGCAATGGAGTAGCGCTCGGGGTAAGGGATACACGAACGCCCATGGCACGGGCATGACCAATCAATTCAAAGAGATCAGGCCGCTTCAAAGGATCGCCTCCGGTGAGCACAAAGACCGGAACCTTCAAGTTGGCAATCTGGTCAATCAGATGCTTCCCTTCTACAGTGGTGAGTTCCATCGGATGGCGATCCGGCTGCGCGGAGGCGCGGCAATGAACACAAGCCAGATCGCAGGCCTGCGTGACTTCCCAGATCGCAATGAATGGGCGTTCGTTGAAATCGATCGCTTCGATGAGCGGATTCATGATCCTATGAAACCCGATAGCGCCATCCCACGCAGTGACAAAAGTTACTGCGGGCGAAATTGGTAGGGCCTAGTGTTGGTGGTGGAGGCTGCACATGGGTAGCACTGGAGAGAGCTCGATATACGCGATTGTGACCCGCGAGCGCCAGAAGAGTCTGATGCTTCGTGCCTGGATTCTGAGCGGCCTCTTCTTCATGGCATTACCCGGCACCTTGCTGGGCTTTTCCAACCTGATGGCCATCAGCGCCCACCACGGCTCGGCCAGCCTACCCGCCGCATGGATGGAGGGCCACGGTCACGCCCAGATGTTTGGCTGGATTGGGAGCTTCATCCTTGGAATTGGCTTCTATTCGCAGCCCGCTCGCGACCGGTCGGCCCTTAGAATCCCGCTGACGTGTTTCAGCCTATGGACTGTGGGTGTTGCCCTGCGTTGGCTGGCAAACATCTACGCCTGGCACTGGAGAATACTCTTCCCGGTTTCGGCAGGATTCGAGGTGATCGCAGTCCTCCTGTTTCTCACAGCCGCATCTCACCACAAGCTATCCGATTCGGCGCAAGGTAATCAGGTGAAGCCACGAATGGAACTCTGGATGGTTTCCGTTCTGTTAGGTACAGCGGGACTCACTGCCGCTGTCATCTTCAACTTCGTAGAGTGCCTACGGCTGGCACTCCAGGGAACACTACTCTCGTTTCCTCACTCTCTCGATCAGAAATACCTTGTGTTAATGGGTTGGGGATTCGTTGTGCCGGTTGTATGGGGCTTTTCGGCACGTTGGCTGCCCGCATTCCTGGCGATCCCCAAGCCAGATGCTTCCAAACTGCGGTTGGCGCTAGCGCTCGACTTGCTTGGCGTACTCTGTGGCGTCGCCGGGTGGACGATCGTCGCAACATTCCTGCTGGCGTTCAGCGCTGTTGTGATCGTTTTAGCGCTGCACCTCGTGCAACGGCCGCAGGGACACGCCAAGGTTCAGGGCATCCACCCCAGCTTCCCGTCATTTGTTCGGATTGCTTATGTGTGGCTGGTCGTAGCAGGCTTCATGAGCATCTGGGCTGCCTTTGCGGATCGTCGTGGCGGCATTTGGGGAGCATCACGCCACGCTCTTACGGTGGGGTTCGCGGCCACCATGGTGTTCTCCATCGGACCACGCATACTGCCCCACTTTGCAGGGGTCCGCGCAATCTTCAGCAAGCGACTGATGTTCCTGAGCCTGTTGCTGTTGCAGACGGGGTGCTTATTGCGCGTCTCCTCCGAACCTCTTGCCTATGAAGGGTTCCTTTCAGTCGCATGGAAAGTGCTGCCTATCTCCGGGATGCTGGAGCTGGGTGCGGTTCTCTTGTTTGCGACTAACCTGACACTCACTCTCCTGCACGGTAATTCGGTGTTTGCAGGGGACAGCCCACGCCAACCCATTGTGGCGTAGAATTGTACTTATATCGTGTTGCGATACGACTGGCCGGGCGGTGTCGTGAGTGCCCGCGGTTATCCGTACCGATTGGCACGAATGCCAACATCGACGCTGATCCCGTTGGGACCTTTCACAATGGAGCGATCCAAATGACAGATAACAATTCCCCCCTCGATACTCTTCCGGAAACTTCATCACTGAACCTGGCCAGTCTGCAGCACAGGAACTACGGCTCCTGATCTTGTCGCTCAATTGGGAGGGTAGTGGGCAACCAGCACCCTCAGAAACATGAAATCCCCCCGGGAGATGTGCAATGATCTCGTTCGATGCGGCACACGCCGCCGTTCATTATCCACCCGACCGTCGCTTTCGGATCTGGATTCGCCCCTCGATACTGATCGCCGCTGCTCCGCTGGTGCTTCTCCCGGTGCTTGCGGCATGGATTGAAGTTCTCCTTGTGGGGCTTCCCCATATCCCGCCTGTCCCGCAAATCTATCCCAATAACTTTGCCGGTCCTCATGGCTTTCCATTGTGGGTGCGCTACTGCCATTTCTTCAACTTCCTCTTTGTCACAATGCTGATCCGGAGTGGTCTATCCATCCTGGTCGATCATCCTCGCCTGTATTTCAACAATCACTGCACTCCCGGCAGCGAGTGGATCCGGCTGACTCCCATCCAGGTACCGACAGATAGGCTCTGGACCGCGAAGGATGATGCCCGCTACATCTCGCCCATGGTTGCCACTCCTGGCTACCGGCATACCATCGGCACGGCCCGTTCCTGGCACTTTCTCAACGTCTACGGGTTCATCATTACCGGCATCTTCTTCGTCATCATGCTCTTCGATACCGAGCAGTGGCGGCGGCTCGTTCCTCAATCCACGCTCGTGCTGCTGCAAGCATGGAATACGTGGGTACACTATGCAACGTTTCACCTGCCGACCGAGCTAAACGGGTACTACGGCTACAACGCGCTGCAGCAGATCGCCTATTTTTCGGCCGTCTTTGTCTTTGGCCCGTTGGCCATCCTTACCGGCATTGCCATGTCCCCCGCTGCCGTGAATCGCTTCCACTGGTACCCGAAGCTGTTTGGCGGCAGGCAGTCAGCACGTTCCATTCACTTTCTAACCATGCTCAGTTTCTTCGCCTTCATTGTGGTTCATGTCACCTTGATCGCGATGACCGGCTTCGTTCGGAACATGAACCACATTGTGATGGGCACCGACGATGGGAATCACATTGGGATGATTCTGGGCTTCGTCGGCATCGGCGTTGTTATCCTCACATGGATCGTGGCGCATTACATTTCCTGGATTTATCCGCGCGGTCTGCAGCACATGCAGAAGTTCATCACCTATCCCTTGATGTTGACTACGCTCAATCGCCTCTCGCCGAGCGAGCACTACACCGAGGCAGACATCTCTCCGCGCTTCTGGCCGAACGGCAAGATCCCCGAACGCGAGGATTGGAAGCAGATGGCCAGGGATGGATTCCAGAACTTCAAGCTGAAGGTGGGCGGCCTCGTCGATAACCCGGTCGAGCTTTCGCTCGCGGATATCGAGAATCTGGCCAAAACCGAGGAGATTACGATGCACCACTGCATCCAGGGCTGGACCGGCATCGCCAAGTGGGGTGGGCTTCCGATGAAGTCTCTCGTCGACCTCGTTCGACCGAAGCCCAATGCCAAAGTTGTCGCATTCTTCTCTTTTGGCGGCTCCCTCTATGGCGGTGCATACTATGACACGCAAAGTATCGAAAATGTGCTCAAGGCCCAATGCCTGCTTGCGTCCGAGATGAATGGGAAGCCTCTCACCGAGGTCTATGGAGCCCCGCTTCGGCTGCGTGTCGAAAATCAACTTGGCTACAAGATGGTCAAGTGGATTGAACGGATCGAGTTCGTCGAGTCGGAGAAGTCAGTCGGCCTCGGTGAAGGCGGTAAGAATGAAGACGATGAATACTTCGACCTGCTCCCCAATATCTGATGACCTTCCCGAATGAATTGGATACGCGAGATGAGCCGAACCAGGCAACTGCCGAGCACAGGGGCTTCGAGCATGTCGGCGTGCTGCTCGCGCACATGCGATTGGAATGGCTCCTGCAGCACTTCCCTCCACGCCTGGTGTGGGCTGTCTATGTCTGCATAAATTGCTTCATTACCATCGGGCTGCTCGCGGTGCTGGCGCTTCTTACGGGCAGTCCATTTGTCTTTCCATCGCTCGGCCCAACCGCGTATCTCTTCTTCTTTTCTCCACTAGCGGAAGCCTCGAGCCCGCGCAATACCATCCTAGGGCACGCGATTGGCCTCATCTGCGGTTATGGCGCCTTTGCGCTCGCGGTCGCCTCAAGTCCGCCTTTCGGCGCACATCCCGGTGTACACGCCGGCAGGGTTTTGGCCGCGGCGCTCTCGCTTTCGGCGACTGGTGCGCTCATGGCACTGTTCCGGGTGAGCCATCCGCCCGCAGGAGCGACGACGCTCATCGTTTCGCTCGGCATTATCTCTCAACCCAAGGAACTCATCATCATCGAGGGTGCCGTGATTCTGCTTACCGCGCAGGCTCTCGCAATCAACCGGCTTGCCGGGATCCCCTATCCGCTTTGGAGAAATCACATGCCCTAGATGCGACGAGCCTCTTGGTCCGCAAAATTAGGCGAAGAGGTTACCCTCTGTGACTAAAGTCCCTGCATTAATTTGAACGGAACGCTACCTTAGCTCTGTCGCGTTTCTTCGGTGATGAGAATCAATGCACTTCACAGTCGCCCTGTCGTTCGTCATACACTCCTTCAACACGGTATGGTTCCGGCGTGCTGGCTGCACTTCGCATGTTTGCAATCAACACCAATCAGATTTCGTCCTGATTTGACCATGAATCGTCAGGTGCAGCAAAGTGCTACGCATTCATTAGTGAGGAAAATAGATCATGTCATATAAGCGTTATTGGTGGGCTCTGGCTGTTGTCATCATCGGCTCGTTCATCGTTCTGGGTGGCGAGGGCCGGAAGATGATTAGCGGGGCCCCTCCCCTTCCGGATGTCTACACCACGGATGGGCAACTTCTTTTCACTGGCAGTTCCATTACAGATGGCCAGGGTGTATGGCAATCCATTGGCGGGCAGGAAATCGGCACCGTGTGGGGCCATGGGGCGTACGTTGCTCCCGACTGGAGTGCGGACTGGTTGCATCGCGAATCGGAGTTCCTGCTAAACACGTGGGCAGTCAAGGCAGGCGCAGCTAACTTTGACGCTCTCAACCTAGATCAGCAGGCCGTATTCAAGGCTCGGCTGATTCGCGATATGCGGACCAATACTTACGACGCTTCAACCAACCGGGTCACCATCGACGCCGATCGGGCTGCCGCATTCAGTCAGTTGGCAGCCTACTATGGCGACGTTTTTGCCGGAGGACGAGCCGACTATGCCATTCCACGCGGTGCTTTGACTAACGTCGCAAAGCAGCACCAACTCGCCGCATTCTTCTGGTGGACTTCATGGGCCGCCAGCACTGAGCGTCCCAACTCAACGACCACCTACACCAACAACTGGCCACATGAGCCGCTAGTCGCCAATGGACTCACCTCCGGAGCGTTGCTCTGGAGCATCCTGAGCATTGTCGGTCTGCTCGCCGGAATCGGCGGTATGGTCTGGTGGTATGCGTCTCAGGGGAGGGCCCTGGTTCACGGCCCCTACCCAGCCACAGATCCCTTCCTCGCGGTCGAGGCGACACCCTCGCAACGCGCCACGATGAAGTACTTCTTCGTGGTCGTGATCCTGTGGGGCGTGCAGATTGCGATGGGCATCCTGACCGCTCACTATGCAGTTGAAGGTAGCGGGTTCTATGGCTTCCCACTGGATCGTTACCTGCCCTACGCCGTGACCCGCACGTGGCATCTGCAACTCGCTATCTTCTGGATTGCCACCTCGTGGCTGGCGACGGGCCTGTATGTCGGTCCGGCAGTGACCGGACACGAGCCAAAGTATCAACGGCTCGGCGTGAATGTGCTCTTCGGCGCACTGATTCTTGTGGTCGGCGGATCGCTCGCCGGCGAGTGGTTGGGTATCCAGCAGCGTCTGGGCAATATGTGGTTCTGGTTCGGCAGTCAGGGGTACGAGTACGTTGATTTGGGAAGATTCTGGCAGGTCCTGCTCTTCATCGGCCTGGTTCTCTGGCTGGCGCTGATGGTGGCCGCGCTCAAGCCTGCGCTCGTCCGCAAGAGCGAGGATCGCTCCCTGCTCACGCTCTTTCTCATCTCCAGCATCGCGATCCCGCTCTTCTATGCCGCTGGCCTCATGTACGGACAGCGCAGCAATCTTGTCACCGCCGAGTACTGGCGCTGGTGGGTCGTTCACCTCTGGGTCGAAGGCTTCTTTGAAGTATTTGCCACCGTGGTGATCGCGTTTCTCTTCACGCGACTCAAGCTGATCGAGATTCGCACAGCGACCAAGGCCGCCCTCTTTTCGACGACGATCTTTCTCTCCGGAGGAATCATCGGCACCTTCCATCACCTGTACTTTGCAGGCGCGACACCGGCGGTAATTGCTCTGGGCGCGATCTTCAGCGCGTTCGAGGTTGTGCCGCTCACTCTGGTCGGCTATGAGGCGTGGGAGAACATTCGTCTGGCGCAGCCGATGCAGAAGGCACCCTGGATCGCGAACTACAAGTGGCCGATCTACTTCTTCGTCTCGGTCGCCTTCTGGAATTTGGTGGGAGCAGGTCTCTTCGGCTTCCTCATCAATCCGCCGGTCGCGCTCTACTATGTGCAGGGGCTGAACCTCACTCCCCTTCACGGCCATACTGCACTCTTCGGCGTGTACGGAATGCTTGGGCTTGGACTCACGCTCTTCTGCATGAGGGCGATGGGCCCGGAACGCCCGTGGAAGGAGGGAGCGCTCAAGTTCTCCTTCTGGTTCCTCAATATCGGACTAAGCCTTATGGTGCTCCTCAGCTTGTTGCCGGTCGGCCTTCTCCAGGCGTGGGCATCGATCCAGTACGGCACCTGGTACGCTCGCTCAGCGGAGTTTCTGCAAACGGGACACATGCAGGCTCTCCGCTGGATGCGTGTTCCCGGCGACGTTCTGTTTGCCGCCGGAGCCGCGCTCTTCGCCTGGTTCATCCTCGGCTTGCTGACCGGCCACTCCTACGACGACGCAAAGTCCGCTGGCGGAAGTACATCGTTGCACGATCCGAACAATCGGCGCGCGTAGACAGCGTATAGCCGTAATGCACCCATACCGGCGCGGTGGCTTTCATGGACACTCCCCACGAAGGCGCCGCGTGCAACCTTATCGACAAGGAGAGCCAAATGAAACGCTACTATAGTGAAGGCGAGGCCCTTACCAGGCTTCCCGAATTGGATCAGCCATTACTTCAATCCAATCTGCCCGCAGAGATCGAGAATCTACGACTCGCAGACTCGTGGCAACGAGGGACAGGGCGAAGCTCCAAAACACTGCTGAACTCTCCAGCTTGTGGCATTTTACTAATTGCCATGAAGCAGAACACGGAGACGAAAGAACATCGGGTAGATGGAAGGATCACGATCCACACCCTCGTCGGTCATATACGGTTGAGGTTGCCCGATCAAATTGTTGAACTTCCTGCTGGCCATCTGCTGATGCTCGATCGCGGTATTGCGCATGACGTTCAGGCGGTGGATGAGAGTGTCTTCCTGCTCACCATGTGCTGGCACGGTGGCACCGCCAGATCAGCTCCTGACAACGTATAGAGGACGAGTGCATTGCAGCTTGCCGCGTACAACCGCATCCAACAAGTAGCTTCACACGAAGGAGAAGTTCATGGACTACACATTTTTGGCCAATCTGCAGACGGAGTTCGCACTTCCTGAAAAAGGCATTCTG
This sequence comes from Granulicella sp., assembly GCA_003133205.1. The sequence continues at coordinate 7,658 of PKWK01000411.1, forward strand.
AGCCGTGTTCTGTGCAAGGACGAACACGCCAACGTCACACTCTTTGGATTCTCTGCTGGCGAGGCATTGTCTGGGCACTCATCGCCTACACCGGCTGTTCTCTACTTCATCGAAGGAGAGGCCGAAGTCCAGTTGGGAGCGGACAAGGTCAACGCCCAGCCAGGCTCCTTTGTCTATATGTCCCCAATGTTGCCTCACGGCATCTCCGCCAAAACAGCTCTTCGTATGCTGCTGGTCCAGATGAAGGCTCCTGCGCAATAACTTGAGCGCGCCTTTCGGCGTGAGTCACGATTCTTACCGTGGCTCACGCTGAAAGGTGCTGTTCCGCTCCGACTCCCGCACAACCGCCCGCCTCCGGCCAGCCAGCAATTCCTGCGCACTAATGCTTCCGAGAATGCGCCCGGTCTCGCGATCAATCACAAGCATGCTCAGCACCCTGGTGGTTGCCATCTCCTCAGCGACGGCCCTGCAAGTCTCGTCGGTGTAAGCGAAGACCTCAGGTAGTTCTGCAAGCGCGGTGCTCATCGCTCCTCCCTCGTTAGACAACGGCAGTTCAGTCATCACTTCTGCGACGCTTACCATTTCTAACGGGTCGACACCATACTCCCGCGACAAGTGATACCCGCGACGGCTGAGCTTCTCGGTTAGAATCGACCTCGGCATGACCAGCGACGTCACCAGGTAGGACGCAATACACGCTAGCGCCAGCGGCAACAGTGCGGGCAGGGCATGGGTCAACTCAAGCGAGAATAGGATCGCAGTCAGCGGCACGCCCAACGAGCCGGATAGCATTGCTCCCATCCCCATCAATGCCCACAAAGCTTGGGCCTCGCCCGGCATGTGTGCCAGTCGGGCTAATGTTTCTCCGATAGCCGCGCCAATCATCAACAACGGCGCCAGTACACCACCCGACGTTCCTGAACTCAGCGAAAAGGCCCACATGAGCGACTTGGCTACCAGTAGTCCAAGCAGTAGGCCCAATGGCGCGTTTCCGCGCAGTAGCTCTGCGATATTGTCGTATCCAACACCGAGCCCTCGCGGAAAGAAGAAACCACCCACTCCGATACCGATACCGCCAATCGCTGGCCACCACATCCAGTGCACTCGCAGCCGGCCGCAAAAATGCTCAAATGCGTCCTCAAATCCATACATCATGCGGCTCAGCCCAACCGCCGCGAAGCCGACGAGTATCCCCAAAGGGCCTGCGACAAGCATCACCGGCCACAGGTGAATCGCAGAGTGCATTTGCACGGGGAACAGCGGACCGGCCCCGAGCCAACTGATACGCAACGCGCCTGCCATGATGCTCGCCACCGCCACTGGAATTAGCGAGCGTGGCCTCCACTCGAACAGCAGCAGCTCAACGGCTAGCAGGATCGCAGCCATCGGAGCGGCAAATGTCGCCGCCATGCCAGCAGCTGCACCTGCTACGAGCAGCGTAGTCCGTTCTGCATCGGTTAGCTTGAGCCACTGCGCGACCAGTGAGCCGAATGCTCCACCAGTCATGATGATCGGTCCTTCCGCACCAAACGGCCCCCCAGAGCCAATTGCGATAGCGGCCGAAAGAGGCTTCAGTATCGCGACTAAGGGCTCGATACGTGCACCTCGTAGCAGAATCGCCTCAATAGCCTCTGGAATTCCGTGTCCGCGAATCTTGTCGGATCCATAGTGCGCTATGAGTCCCACCAGCAGTCCGCCAACAATGGGTACCAGCGGCAT
>PKWK01000408.1:0-11177 GCA_003133205.1 Granulicella sp.
GCCATTCGCCGCAGCCGCGCCGGCCTCAGCGGCCCCAAGCGCCCCATCGGCAGCTTCATCTCCCGCGGCCCCGCCGGCGTCGGCAAGACCGAAACCGCGCGCGCCCTCGCCGAATTCCTCTTCGACGACGAGGCCGCCATGGTCCGCATCGACATGTCCGAGTACATGGAGAAGCACGCCGTCGCGCGGCTCATCGGCGCGCCTCCTGGCTACGTCGGCTACGACGAGGGCGGCCAACTCACCGAGGCCGTCCGCCGCCGCCCCTACGCCGTCATCCTCTTCGACGAAATCGAAAAGGCGCACTCCGACGTCTTCAACGTCCTCCTGCAAGTCCTCGACGACGGCCGACTGACCGACTCCAAAGGCCGGACTGTGGATTTCAAAAACACGGTCCTCATCATGACCTCGAACCTCGGCGCATCGCAGCTCGCAACCGCGTGGGCCGAAGGCGAAGAAGGCTTCGCCGAAGCCTCCGAGCGCGTCATGGCCGCGCTGCGCGAGCACTTCCGCCCCGAGTTCCTCAACCGCATCGACGACGTGGTCGTCTTCCATCCGCTCAGCGAAGAGCAGCTCACCCACATCATCGATCTCCGCCTCGCCGACCTGGCCAAGCTGCTCGCCGACCGCAAGATCACCATCGACCTGACGCCCGCCGCGCGCAAGCTCATCTTCAAATCCGGCTACGACCGCGCCTACGGAGCGCGCCCCCTCAAGCGCGCCATCCAGCGCCTCGTCCAGGACCCGCTCGCCACAAAGATCCTCGACGGCACGGTCCGCCACAACGACCACGTCCTGGTCGACGCCGCCAAGTCCGGCCTCACCTTCACCGTCGCCGAACCCGCCCACGCTGCCCGCTAACCGCGGCGCCACTAACCTCGTAATCCCAACCGAAGCCGCTCACAGTCTTGTCGTGAGCGGCGCAGACCCCCGTACTTCGCCCTTTGCTCTTGTAGTTGTCTGCCCCTTTTTTTGTCATTCCGGAGCGTAACGGAGGAATCTGCTTCATCTCCTGAGCCCGCCATAAATTCGGGTGTCCCACCGGGGGGGTACCTACTTTCGGGAATCGATTCCGCAACCACCCACCGCGGTTTGTACCCGAGAGCTGTACCGGAACAGGACACCCGCGAGCCCTCCAGCGACCCTTGACGAAAAACAAGGAGTCGGAGGGATGCGATGCGATCGGCAAACGCAACATGGAGGGCTGGCGTACTGGCCCTGGCGCTGGCCACCCAATGTGGCCACGCGCAAACGCTTCCGCCGACGCTCCCGTCAGCCACCGAGTCGGCGCTGCACGCCATGTCGCGACTGGCCGGAGTCATCTTCGCCGGACGGGTGATCGCGGTGCGCCGGGACGACGGAATCGGAATCAACGGCGCGACCGGCGTCGTCGAAATCGAGTTCGCCGTGGACGACGCAATCCGCGGAGTCAGCAGCGGCGCGTACACGCTGCGCGAATGGGCGGGCCTGTGGCCGGCCGGCGACCAGCCGTTTCGCGTCGGCCAGCGCTTTCTGATGCTGCTCCACACGCCCGGCCCGGCGGGATTGAGTTCGCCCATCGGCGGGACAGACGGCGCAATCCCGATTCGCGGCAGCGCCCAGCCCGCAGTTGAAACCGGCGGCCGCGTGGTCGACCTGCGCTGGGTCGCCACCCGCGCAGTCCGGCCAGCCTCGTACCAACCGGCCTCCGTAGCCCATCCGATTGGGCGACCGGTCACCGTGCATCCCAACGCGGCGGTTGCATCCGCCGCGGTTGGCGTTGAATCCGAATCGTCCACCGCGACAGCTGCAGCTTTCCCGGACAGCGACGACATCACGACGGTCCTCGCGATGCTCCGGACCTGGGAACGAGACGATCATGCGACGCGCTAGCGCAAGCATCGCCCTCGCCCTGCTGGCCGCAACCACAGCCTGGGCAAGCGGTCCGCGCTGGATCACAGGCCCGCCGTATTTCACCGCGCCCAGTGGCACGCCTGTGGTCTGGTTCACGACTCACCCGCTCTACTTCACCGATCCAGGCGACCTCAGCGCGTCCGTCAACCACGCAACCGCGGACGCGATGGTCGCCGCCGCTGCCGGCACGTGGAACGTCCCAACCTCCGCCATGGTCATCGCCTACGGCGGCGCGCTGAACCAGCACGTGAGCGCAGCGAACGCGTACCTCGGCAGCAATGGCCCGGTCTTCCCTGCGGATGTGCAGAGCAGCAACTACGCCGCGATACAGATCGCGGTGATCTACGACCGCGACGGCTCCGTCACCGACATGCTGCTCGGCGGCGGCGCGAGCGACCCCGCGGAGTGCCGCCAGAATGCCGTGACCGAGAGCGTCGACTCGATCGTTCCGGCGGGATTCATTCAGCACGCCATCCTGGTGCTGAACGGCCGCTGCACCGGGCCCGCGCCCGAGCAGCAGTTGCAGATGCGCTATCAGTTGGAGCGCGCATTCGGCCGCGTGCTCGGCATCGGCTGGTCGCAGACCAACGACAACGTCTTCACGCAGACGCCGCAGCCCACCAGCAACCAGGCGCTGCACTGGCCGATCATGCACCCCATCGACATCGTGTGCGGCGCGTACACGTACCAGTGTCTGCCCCAGCCCTTCACACTGCGCGACGATGACGTCTCCGCAATCTCGGCGCTCTACCCGTATGTGATCTACGGCAATCCATCCGCCCAGCCGCCCGCGCCCGGAAAGACATGGAGCTACACACAGGCCAGCATCGTGAACGGCACCGTGACCTTTCCAACGGGCGAAGGAATGCAAGGCGTAAATGTAGTGGTGCAACGCCAGCAGGGCGGCTGGAGCAATCCCGAGGCATGGTACGACACTTCCTCCGTAAGCGGCTACAGGTTTCAGCAGAATGCAGGCAATCCGGTGCTTGCGGCCACCACGGGAATCGCCACCAGCATGGGCTCGACCGACCCGCAGTGGGAGGGCTTCTACAGCCTGGCGTGGATTCCGGACATTGATCCTGAGGGAGCGCAGAACGGCGCGATGTTCGTTGTCGTTACGACGGAGGCGATCAATCCGCTATACATCGGCGCGTACTCGGTTGGACCCTACGCAACCGGGAATGTGGAGCCATCGGGCGCGCCCGAGAGTCATCTGCTCAATNNCCTCCCGTTATTCGGGAGGAATTGTGACGGGCTATTTTGCGCCGAGCGATGCGGCCAGCAACTGCGACATCGCAAACGATGGCGTCGAGTCGGCGCCGCAGCCGGTTGCGGCGAGCGGATGGTGGACTGGAGTGTTGTGCGCGCATGGGCACGCCGCGTGGTCGAACTTCACCGCGCAAGCGGCACGCACGGCTACGCTCGAAGTGGCCGCGCTCGACGAAGGCGGTCTCGCCACCGCCGCGAAGGCGATGCCGCTGATCGGCGTATGGGCCGCGACCGACGCAACGGGAACGCTGCCAACCATCGCGGCAACCGCGTCGCCGTTCAACACCGTCTCGCTGGGAATGACCGCGGCCAGCGTAGCCACGACGCAGGCAGAGAGTCTGCGCTTCGTCATTGCGGATGCACGCGGCGATGGCCGGCCTGACTTTGCCTACCGCGCGCGGGTGCTCTACGCCGACACCATTCAGCCGGCAATCACCAGCGTCAACGGCGGCCAGATCACGATCAGCGGAATGGGATTTCGCGCGGGCAACGAGGTCACGGTCAACGGCGTGCCAGCGGTAGTGTCCAGTTGGACGGCGACCACCATCGTTGCGGTCGCGCCGCCCGAGAGTGCGTTTCGTGCCATCCCCGCTGGGCCGGTCGACGTCGCAGTGATCGATCTCTCAACCCGCGGAACCACGCTGATGACAGGCGCACTCACCTATGGCGGAATCGCACCGGACTTCGTGACGCTGGTCTCCGCGCCCTCGGGCACCGTCGCGGTGGGCACGCTCGCAACGACGCCGTTTGCGGTGCAAGTGTTCCTCGGCGACGGCGTGACGCCGGTGGTGGGATTGCCCGTGACCTTCTCGGCCAGCCCGGGCAGCGTGCAGTTCGGAGCGTGCGCCGCGCCGCCATGCGTGGTGCTGACCGATGCGACTGGGACGGCTTCGACCACAGTCACGCCAACGTCGTTCGGCACATTCACACTCCAGGCGACCGCAGTCGGCGCGGTCCAGACGGTAACGTTCACCTCCGCTACGCGCAGCATCACGCCGGTGCGGCCGGTGGAGTATGTCGCAGCGGGCGCGACCGTGGCGTGGACTCCGCAAGTCAGCGTCGTCCAGAATGGCGCGCCTGCCGCGGGCGCAGTGGTCTCGTGGTCAGCTTCCGGCGTGATCGCGATTTCACCCGCATCAAGCCTCGCCGACTCGCTGGGAGTCGCGCAGGTTGCGGCAATCGCAGGACCTCTCGCCGCAGGTACGCCCGCAACGGGCCAAGCCTGCGCATGGACAACCGTCTGCGCGAACTTCACCGCCGTCAGCGTGGACCCATCGGCATGGCGGCTCGTCGTGGTGAGCGGAGCGGGCCAGTCCGTGTCCGCGTCAGCCACATTCGCGCCCGTAGTCCTGAGGGTGACCGACGGCGGCGGCAATCCAGTGGCCGGCGCGCCGGTCGCCGTGCATCAGACGGTGGACGCCGCAGAGATGCCGTGTCCAACCCGCGGGCCGTGCCCGATCGCGCCCGTGCTGGCCGCCTCCAACGTGGCAGCAATCTCGGACGCCGACGGACTGGTCAGCGTGACTCCAATGCAGATCAGCGGCGTGGGTGAACTGACCAACGTGGCCGTGGCCACCGGCACGCAGGGTTTCGTTTCCCTCTCGCTCGAACAGCAGCCCTGACCGCTCGGGCGGCCTCGCAGTTGGGGTCTGCAAGCCCGGATGCCTCCGGACGTTATATCTTGGATAAGGACACTTTGCGATTTGACTGTCTGGGCCCGCGCCCGGATGTACCTCGCGAGAACCTGCCAGGGCCGACACGAGCCGCACCGATTTGGAGAACAATGCTGAGGATGAAGAAGATTGAGTTGGAAGTGGTAGCGGGAATCCAGAGTCCCACGAATGTTCCAGAGTGCAGCCAACGTAACGCCAGTCGTGGCCTTGCGATCGCAGCGATCCTCGTGGCCTGCCTGCTTCCGGCGATTGCCCCGAGCGCGCGGGCGCAGACCAAGCTCGGCCCGGCCGCGCCCGTCACCTACGACAACAAATATGAGCTCTACGGCGGCCTGAACTACATGGACTTCAAGGCCGGCGAGAACCTGCCCAAGCGCATGAACCTCGGCGGCGCCGAGATCGAAGGCACGTACTGGCTCACCAACAAGTGGGGCCTGGCCGCCGAGTATCGCGGCGAGGCTGGCACCACGCAGGTCTTCCCCAACGCGGGCGTCTACGGCATTCACCGGCCGCTGGTCTATATGAACATGGGGCTGTTCGGCGCGCAGTATCGCGGACCGAAGAACCAGCACGCAGCCATCAACTACCACGCGTACGGCGGCGTGGCCAGCGGCGTGTTCGACGCCGGAACCCAGGGAGCCGGTCCGGGCAATGTCTTTAGCGCAACCGAGAATGCTCGTCTGGTCGGGCTCTACGCCAACCACACGGCGCCGATCTTCGCACTCGGCGGCAGTCTCGATTTGAACCGCTCCAAGAACTGGGCGGTTCGGCTGTCGCCGGATTTGATTCTGGAACGCTTCGGCAACGAGACGCGGGAGTTCTTCGCCATCTCCGGCGGCGTCGTCTACCGTTTCCCTACGAAGAAGAAGTAACGGCGCGCCAGCGCGCGCGGGCGGTGCAGGATGGAAGCAATGAGAGATGTATTACGGGGCACTCTGGGCAAGAGTCTGCGCGGGATTGGCGACGAGGATTGCCTGGCCGCAGCATGGACCGTTGCGTGCGGCTGCGCGATGGCGGACCGCGGACGAGTGATTGGCTACGCGGCGGGCGTCGTGCAAATCGAGGTGGCCGACCCGACATGGCTGCGCCAGATGATCTCGCTGCGCTCCGTGCTGGAGCGCGAGATGGCGCGCATCTCGGGCTTGCCCGTGACCGGAATTCACTTCGAACTGCAAAAGGGTTGAGGAGATCTGCAAATGGCTGACGGCGTAACCATGGACGAGGTGCTGCGGGTCGCGGAACTGGCGAACCTGGAGTTGACCGCCGAGGAGGTTCCGCGCATGCAGCGCGACCTGAACTCGATCCTCCGCCACATCGCGCAGTTGAATGAGCTGGACACGACCGGCGTGCCGGCGATGGCGCAGGTAGGCGAGGTGCTTGGCGCGGAGGTTGAAACGACCGGTGCCAGCCTGCGCGTGGATGCGGAGCGTCCCTCGCTCAACCGCGCGGCAGTGATGGCATCGGCGCCGGAGAGCGATGGCCGGTTCTTCAAAGTGCCGAAGGTGATTGAACGGTAGAACAGCAAGTTAGCAAGTCAGCGGCGAGACGAAGGAACGGGAGACGGTTTTGAGTACGACGACGATTCAAGAAGTTCGAGCAGCGATCGCGACGCGCGCAACGACGGCGACGGCGGTGGCCGAGCAGCATTACGCGCGGATCGCGGCCGACGATGGGCCGGTGAGTTCGGGCGGCAAGGGCATTCATAGCTTCCTTGCGCTGAGCCGTGACCGTGCGTTGGCACAGGCGGCGAAGATCGACGCTCTGGCCGCGAGCGGTGATGCGCTGCCGCCGCTGGCCGGCGTTCCGGTGGGCATCAAGGACGTGCTGACGATGGTCGGCTCGCCTGCCACCGCGGGCTCGAAGATTCTCGAAGGCTACATGCCGCCGTACGATGCGACCGCGGTGAAGCGGCTGGAAGCGGCGGGCGCGGTGCTGCTGGGCAAGCTGAACTGCGACGAGTTCGCGATGGGCTCGTCGAATGAGAACTCGGCGTACGGGCCGGTGCTGAATCCGCGTGCGCTCGACCGCGTTCCGGGCGGATCGAGCGGCGGTTCGGCGGCGGCGGTTGCGGCGGGCTTCGCGGTTGCGACGCTGGGCACGGACACTGGCGGATCGATTCGCCAGCCTGCCGCGTTCTGCGGCGTGGTTGGCATGCTGCCGACGTACGGGCGCGTCTCGCGCTACGGGCTGATCGCGTTCGCGTCGTCGCTGGACCGCGTGGGCCCGTTCGCGACCAACGTGCGCGACGTGGCGACCATGCTCAGCGTGCTCGCAGGTAAGGACGTGATGGACGCGACCTGCTCCGAGCGCCCGGTTGGCGATTACGTCGGCGCGCTCGAGAATCCAGTCGATGGCCTGCGCATCGGCGTTCCGGCCGAGTACTTCGGCGAAGGGCTCGATCCTGAGATTCGCGCTGCGATCGAGAAGGCGCTCGACGGGCTGCGCGCGGTGGGCTGCGAGGTGAAGACGATCGCGCTGCCGCACACCAAGTACGCGATTCCGACGTACTATGTCATCGCCACGGCGGAGGCTTCGGCGAACCTGTCGCGGTTCGACGGCGTGCGCTTCGGCCTGCGGTCTGGCGCTGGAAATACGGGAGCGCAAACCCTCTCCGAGATGTACCGCGAGACGCGCGACCAGGGCTTCGGCGCGGAAGTGAAGCGCCGCATCCTGCTGGGCACGTATGCGCTCTCGGCCGGCTACTACGACGCGTACTACCGCAAGGCGCAGCAGGTGCGGACGCTACTGACGCGCGACTTCCTGGCGGCGTTCGCCGAAGTGGACGCCATCGTCGCTCCGGTGACGCCGACGCCCGCGTTCAAACTCGGCGAGAAGACCGACGACCCGGTGCAGATGTATCTCGAAGACATCTACTCCGTTGCCGCGAGCCTCGCGGGCATCTGCGGCATCAGCGTGCCGTGCGGCGAGACCAGGGCTGGCTTGCCGATCGGCGTGCAGATCATGGGCCGCCACTTCGACGAGGAGACCATGCTGCGAGTCGCGCTCGCCATCGAAGCAGGGCAGGAACTTGGCGGCTGAAGCCGATCTTCCCGAACAGCCGGCGAGCGCCCTGGTGCGGCGCGTCATTGGGTTCGACGTGGGCGACGTTCCTCGAAGCACGGGCGAACCAGGTGCGGCGAGACGCGGAGTAACGGTGCTGGCTGGCAAGACGCCTGCCGTTCAAGATACCCCTCCCCCCGTGATATATACCATCATATATTGAAAACAAAACTGTTATAGTTTGGTATATACCGTTTTGATATATACCAAACGCAGAAAGGCCCGGCATATTGGAGCCGGGCCTTTCTCTTTACTAACTACGTTAATTATACGCCTTTGAGGGTATCTAGTATGCCAACTCTATTTCCTTTGGATTCAGCTAGATAAGTGGTTTGGGGGCTTGACACGCGAGTTTGGCTGGTTTTTGGCGAAATTCCGATTTCGGGCGAGCTGCGGAGGGTGCTGAAAAAGGCAAATTCGGCGCTGGAGGCTAATCGTTATCGTCCCCGCCAAACTCCCAGGTCATCTTGACCACCACGCCGACGGGGCTGCTAAGGCTGCTCGCTCCGATCGGCACGCCCATTCCAATCTCCAGCCGGTGCGGGAGGTGTTGATAGATTCCGGGGGTCATATAGAAGGTGTTGATGCCCGCATTTCGGCGGCCACTGAACTCCAGCGTCGGCCTTAGGTCGTGCGCAATCGGCCGGACAGCCGCGACATTGTAGGCGAGTGATTTGTCATCCTTGCTCAACTCGGGAATGAAGCTGGTATGGATTTGCAGTGTGCCGAATTGTTTTGCGGCAAGCAGCTCCGGTTCCAGGCTCGTCTGTCCGCGAGAGGTCACCGGCAGACTCACTCCCATGGCGGCGCTCAGTGCGAATGGATAATTGCTGCGGACGAGCTGGTATAAGAGGCTGGCGCTCATGGTGCTCCAGCTCACCGGCAGTTCGCTGGTCTCCGTCGACTGAATGCCGTATGGCAGCTCCATGGCAAATTGAAAGCGCCGGGTAATCCCGTACTCGAAGTCCAAGGCTGCCGACTTGCCGTCGGCCGCGCTTCTGTGGTCGCGAAAGTCCGTTCCCGCCACGGTCAATTGCACCTCACCGTGTTCCTGGCTGCGGACGGCTTCGGACAGGAAGAACTCCTGGATGTACTCCGGAAGAACATCGTGCAATGTGTGGGCGGTCTTTGCGCTCGGAGTTTGGCACACCGACGTTGGGTTCAGTCCGGCCAAAAGGCAAACGCCGACGATGGATGCCAGCGGCATTCCCACACAACGTCGCTGCCTCATGAATGATCCATTCTGATTATGTGTAGCAGGCTACGCTGCGTCGCGATCGACCCGCAAGCTGCGCTGCAGTTCATGAGGCGGGAGACTTCGATGTTAAGTGGAGGCAGGTGTGGCGCTGCTGAAGAGGGTGCTGAAAAAGCCGCGTACTCCCGCGCGTAGATTCCCTCGGTGGCTAAAGCCACACTGAAAATAGGGTGTTTGCGGCGCGACTGAAGTCGCGCCCTTTCAAAGCGCTGACTTTTCAGCAGGCTCTGAAGCCCCACGCTAATCCGAAGTGCAACGGCCAGGCCCTTTTCAGCACCCTGATGCCCCGATTCTCAGTCTGATCCCAGATCCGGGTGGCTGCGTCGCCTGGCGAACGCGGCATCAAGCGACATCAAGCGGTATTGTGCGCGCTCGATGGTAATTCCGACGCAAGGGGAAAGTATTTGTGCGAGAATTCTCGGCTATAGAGCGATAAGGCCGTCATGAATGGGGCACCGGCCGAAGACACGTCCGCTCTCGGTCAGCACGTTTTCAATGAGACCGCCGTTAGGGGGCGAACAACGGACAAGTGAATTCCTATTTGCTCTGTTTTGCGTAATCGACCATACCCTGGAAGTCGACGATCACCACAGGCTCCTTTCCGACTACCCACGCGTCGTGTCCTGGCGGAATGTTCAGGACGTCACCAGCTTTCGAAGTCTTTTCGGTGCCGTCATCCATCCGTGTTGTCATCGTCCCCGAGACCTGGTAGCCGAAATGCGCGGCCTGGCAACTGTCCGTCTTGGCGATCGGCTTCACGCAGGTAGACCAATTCCAGCCGGGCTCGAACGTGGCGCGACCGATTGTGGCTCCGGCGACCTTCACGAGCTCGACTTTGCCCTTGTCAAAGGCCCGCACCTCCTCCGGCAAATCAAAGGTCTTCAATTCGAAAATCTCAGCACTCATTGGGATTCCTCCTTTTGGACGGGAAAGTTTACCACGCCGGTGTGCAAGGCTCCAGCTTGGCCGAGGAGGGAGCAAACCTGGCGGGCCGTCGGCGCTGCCTCGCCCCTATTCGAGGTCTACGCGAGGGCGATTTTGGCTTTGGGGCAGCGGGCGGTTAGTTCGCGCTGCAGACGGGCGATGTCGCTGCCGGTGTTGGCGGGGATCAGGACCGATTGGTGGATCGGGATGACCTACCGCGGAACGGAGGGTTGCGCGGGTGGAGTACATCGGGTTGCGGCGCCATGCGGCCCAGGCGCTGAACATCAGGGCAACTGCGAAGATGAGCGGCAACACGAGTCGGCCTCCTTGCGGTCGACTGCGATGTTACACGGAGGCGGGGTCGAACGAATATATTCCGGCCGTAATGTTCCCGTTACGGACCTGCAACAAACCCCTGCTAACAATCAAACATCGGTGGCGCAAGAGAGTGCCGGCTGACCTCCGGGTCAACCTGGTGCGGTTAAGCGATGCCCCGAATTCCATAGAGGGTGAGGTTTCGATGATGACTCGTAGGAGATGTCTGAGTGCGCTGGGATCGCTGACGCTGCTGTCGGCCATGAGCAGCTTGAGCGCGAGTTCGCAGGAGATCAAGAAGGTCTTCGTGATCGCGATGGAAAACCACAACTGGACGCAGCCGGCGAACCAGTTCACCGGCGGTATCCAACAGATCTACCAGAACCCGAACGCGCCCTTTATCAACAGCCTGGTGAATGGGACTGCGATAGCAACGATCGGCCACCGCACAGAGAACATCAGCGACCAGGTCGCGTACGCCGCGGCCTACCATAACGTGCTGGCCACCGCAGACGGGAACAATCCGCACATCCACCCGTCCGAGCCGAGCTACCTGTGGGCCGAGGCGGGGACGAACTTCGGCATTCTGAACGACGCTGATCCGTTCCCAAACAATAACCACACCACCTCGCTGCACCTGAGCGCGTTGCTGACGCAGGCGGGCAAGACCTGGAAGTCCTATCAGGAGGACATCGACCTTCAGAAGAACGCAGCCAACAAACTTATCAACGTTCCTCTGCCGCAGGATCAGTGGACGGTTCCGCTCAGCAGCTTCTCCGGCGTGTTTGGCA
>PKWK01000408.1:11261-11385 GCA_003133205.1 Granulicella sp.
ACCAGTACAACGACATGCACACCTCGCTCTCGGGCGGTTACACGGGGTTGACCGGCGACGCGGCAAACATCAAGCAGGGCGATGACTTCCTGCGCCAGATCATTCCGGTGATCATGGCGTCGAA
>PKWK01000271.1 GCA_003133205.1 Granulicella sp.
CGCTCTTTGGCGCGTTCTACTACTGGTACCCGAAAGTGACAGGCAGGATGATGAGCGAGATGCTCGGCAAGTGGCACTTCTGGCTCTTCCTGATCGGCTTCCATCTCACCTTTGATTTCATGCACGTCCCGGGCCTGCTTGGCATGCCCCGACGGATATATACATACGAAGCAGGCCGCGGATGGGAGATGTGGAACCTGATCGTAAGCATCGGGGCCATTTTCCAGGTAGCCGGCATTGCCTGCTTCGTCTTCAATCTGGTTCGTTCTTACTTCCGCGGCGAAATCGCCGACCACGACCCATGGGATGCGTGGACGCTGGAGTGGGGCACATCGTCCCCACCCCCGTCCTATAACTTCGCAATTGAACCAACGGTTCACAGCCGCCGGCCTCTTTGGGACCTCAAACACCCGGAAGATCCAGACTCGGACTACGAATGATGAATACCGTCAGCACGATTGCTATCGACGCACAAGCTGAGCCACCGTGGGTATTGCCCAGTCGCGGTACGGTCGGCATGATCTGTCTGATCGTGGCTGAGGCCGCGATCTTCATAATCTTTTTCGTCTCTTATGTCTTCTACATGGGCAAGAGCCTGACCGGTCCGTACCCCGCACAGGTGCTGGAGCTGCCGATCTTCAGCACTGTTTGCCTCCTCTCCAGCAGTTTCACAGTTCATTTCGCGGTCGCCGCCCTACGCAGGAATAACCTCCGGAATTGCGCTATCGGTCTAGCCTCCACAGTTCTTCTGGGTTCTCTGTTCCTGCTCTCGACGGCGCGGGAGTGGTATCACCTCATCCATGATGACGGATTGACGATTCGCACCAATCTCTTTGGATCTACTTTTTATTCGCTGGTTGGCCTGCACGCAACGCACGTCCTCGTCGGACTAATCATGCTTTGCGTCGCGCTCGGAATCTCCCTCGCCGGGCGCTTGAAGGAAGTTCATTCGGAGCGGCTCGAAGTACTTTCTCTCTATTGGCATTTTGTCGATGGCATCTGGGTAGCCGTCTTTCTGGTCGTATACGTCATTGGCAGATAGGTTTCAAGAAGGCGGAACAACAATGGAAGGACGCGGATTCATCCATCAAAACAGGCTGAACGATGAGCGTGGAAGCACGACCGGCGCTGTCTCACTTCCAGCGCCCACAGCGTGGCCCATGGTGCTTGCGCTTGGAATTGCCCTCATGCTTGCGGGCATGGTGACGCACTGGGCCATAAGCTTGCTCGGCGTTCTCTTGGCGCTCCGAGCAATTTGGGGATGGTTCTTCCAGGTCTTTCCGCACGAGCATCACATTATGGTTCCGGTCCACGACGCGATCATCGTCATCGCAAGCACCCGTACAATCCGTGAGCGTATTTCGGGGAACCTCATGCATCGCAAGTTGCTGCCGGTTGAAACCTTCAGCCTGACGGCGGGGGTCAGAGGCGGTATCGCAGGGGGCATTGCAATGATTGTGCCCGCTGCTCTTTACGGTCTTCTCCGTTATCACAGTGTCTGGTATGCGGTAAATCTTCTGGCCGCCGGCGGTTTCGTCGGCTGGGCGGGAGAGAGTAACGCCTTTTTGGCCCAGTTTCATATCGAGGGGTTGCTCGCTGCCACGGCCATCCACGTTCTCGCCTCGGTCCTCATCGGCCTGCTCTACGGAGCCATGTTGCCGATGTTCCCCTGGAAGCCAATCCTTACCGCTGGATTCATCGCGCCCTTTCTGTGGACGGGAATTCTCTATTCCGCGATTGGCGTCATCAGTCCCATTCTCGACGCGCGCATCAACTGGCTCTGGTTCGTCCTATCGCAGATCGCTTTCGGCCTCGCCTGCGGCTTCGTCGTCAATCTGCAGGTCAAGGTGCGAACTCCGCAGTTTCAAGCCTTGACCTTCTCCGTTCGCGCCGGGCTACACGGAAATCAAATCGAAACGAAAGGCGACAAAAAATGAGACTGCCCACGCTCAAATCCGCGCGGCACAGCACACTCTTTCTCGCCGCGGTTTGCTTTGCCTCCCTCGGCTGCAATCACATTCCTGGCCACCCCGGACCTGGGCCCGCGGTCTTGCGCCCCGACGAAGTGCTTGCCTTCTCCACACTCTATAAAGAAAACTGCACCGCCTGCCACGGGGAAAACGGCAAGAATGGAGTGGCGACCCCGCTTGCCAATCCCGTCTATCTCGATGTCGCGGGAGAAGACCGTCTGAGTCAGATCGTCGCGAATGGCGTTCCAGGTAAGCTCATGCCGCCTTTCGCAAAGAGCGCAGGGGGCATGTTGACCGACCAGCAGGTTGCTTCTCTTGCCCAGGGCTTAGTGCGCACGTGGGGCAGCCCAGGTATTCTAGCCGGACAAAACCCTCCACCCTATTTCGCCACTCAACCCGGCGATCCGATTCGAGGCCAGCAAGCCTACGCTACCTTCTGCGCCCGCTGCCACGGCGCCGCCGGGGAAGGCGCCCCTGGAGATCCGAAGAGCAAATCAGGCAAGTTAGGTTCCATTGTCGACTCATCCTATCTCGCGCTGATAAGCGACCAGAGTCTGCGAAGCATGACGATCGCCGGCCTTCCCGACCGTGACATGCCCGACTGGCGCTCAGACCTCCCCTCATCAAAACCAGCACAAGCGATGACCAGCCAGCAGGTATCCGACATCGTCGCATGGCTTGCATCGAAGCGGTCCGTCAACCCAGGCCAGCCCTACCCCACGCAACCATGAAGCACATTGATACCACAATGCCAAAGGCGAAGAGCTTCGAAGGAGCAAAGCGAAATGACACCGAGTGAGCCGACTCCACAAAGCGATCAAACCCCGCAGAGCGGTCAGGACAAACCGCAAGAGCATTCGAACGCCCAAAGCGCAGGACACTCCAGACGCGCTTTTCTCTTCAAGCTCTCGCTCCTCGCCAACGGAGCGGTCGGCGCAGTCCTTGCGGTGCCTATTATCGGTTATCTTCTGGGCCCCGCTATGAAGAAGGGGTCGAGCTCCGACTCATGGATTGCGCTTGGCCCGATTAGTGATTTTCCTGAAAACGAGACGCGCCTCGTCAACTTCCGCAATCCGATCACAACCCCCTGGGACGGCCAGACAGGAGATATCCCTTGCTGGGTGCGTCGCGTATCTGGAAGCACATTTCAGGTCTTCGCCATCAACT
>PKWK01000167.1 GCA_003133205.1 Granulicella sp.
TTTGATGACACCCCCTAGGATTCCGCTTGAGCGAGGTCGGCGACGAGGGCGGCGACGGCGCCGGAGTCGATGGTCTTCGCGGCGAGGTCGATTCCTGCGCGGAAGGCTTCGTGGCGGAATGGAGGAGAGGCGGGGATGGTGCCGGCGGTGATGAGGACGGCGGCGGCGTTGAGCAGGACGACATCGCGGTGTGGGCCGCGGTCGCCGGCGAAGATTGCGCGCAGGATGGCGGCGTTGGTTGCGGCATCGCCTCCGCGCAGGGATTCGATCGGGGCGGAGTGGATGCCGACCTGTTCGGGCGTCATAAGGTCGAAGGTGACGGCGTCACCGTAAACTTCGGCGAGCTGGGTGGGGCCGGAGATGGAGAGTTCATCCATGCCCGCATGGCCGCCAGCCGCAGCAGCGCCGTGGACAACGAAGGCGTGGCGTACGCCGAGCAGGCGCATGGCTTCGGCGACGATGGGGACGAGGTGGGCGGAGTAGACTCCCATGACCTGGGCGCGGGCGCCGGCAGGGTTGGTGAGCGGGCCGAGGACGTTGAAGACGGTGCGGACGCCGAGGGCGCGGCGGACGGGCATGACCGCCTTCATCGCTGGATGCAGGCTGGGTGCGTGGAGGAAGGCGAAGCGGTGGGTGCGGAGTGCGGCGGCGGCGGCCGCCGGGGAGAGGGTGACGGGAATGCCGAGGGCTTCGAGGACATCGCCCGAGCCGCACTGCGAGGTTACGGCGCGGTTGCCGTGCTTGGCCACCATGGCTCCTGTGGTGGCGGCGGCTGCCGCTGCGACAAGGGCGGCGGCGGTGGAGATGTTGAAGGTGCCGCTGGCATCGCCGCCGGTGCCGCAGGTGTCGATAAGGAGACTTCGCTCCGCTTCGTCTAAAGGCACCGGGGTTGCGGCGGCACGCATGGCGTCGACGAAGCCGGCGAGTTCGTCTGAGGTTTCGCCGCGGGCGCTGATGGCGCCGAGCAGGGCCGCGAGTTGGAGCGAGTGATCCACGGCGTCGCCGGCGAGGATCTCTTCGAGGAGGGTGCGGGCGTCGTTGCGCGAGAGGGTCTCGCGCTGCTCGGCGATGCGCTTGAGATAGATGTTCAGGGCCATCAGTGGAAGGGTATCAGGCGCGGGTTGGCCCGGCGACGGACCCGTGAGTCCGAAGGGCGGGCATATGGCTCTGGTTTGCCGACAAAGAAGGCGGGCAGCGCGCGTCGAGCAACGGGTGCAGGTACCGTAGGGGCGCGCCTTTTAGACCGATTCCGGGGCTGAGGAGGCAGCCCAGGGCCTGCCCAGAATTCCCAGGACAATGGGGATGGTCGACAGCGCGCCCACCATCAGCAGGGCGCACCCGGCGCCTTTGCGGGTATCGCGCGTCAGTTTTTCGGCCACCAGCAGGCCTAGGCCGACGCCAAACGCGACCCGTGTGCCGGCGATCATCACGATTTCAGGTATGGTCAAAGCTTTTTCTCGCATACGTCCCTCCGTTGCGAAGTTGGATGCGTCCCGCGGCGTGGCGGACAGCCGAATCTGAAGGTAGTTTCATCGCTGGTGAAGGGTGCGTTAATCCGCCGCACGATAACATCGATTATCGTTAGCAGCGCGCGGTTATCGACGCGATTGGATTGCCGGTCATTCGGCCAATCCGCTAGTATCAAGTGTGCGCGCATTTTTGACATTTTTCCGCGCCCGAGAAAACCATACATGAAGATTCACGAGTATCAGGCAAAAGAGATTCTGCGGAAGTACGGCGTGCCCGTACCCGACGGCGAGATGGCCACAACATTGGAAGAGGCTGACACTGCGGCGAAGGCCCTGTTCGGCAAAGGAAATGTGGCCGTGGTGGTGAAGGCACAGATCCATGCCGGCGGACGCGGCAAGGGTGGCGGCGTAAAGGTCGTGAAGACGATCGAGGCTGCGGATGCGGCTTCGAAGGCGATCCTGGGGATGCAGTTGGTGACGCATCAGACCGGGCCGGCGGGGCAGAAGGTTCAGCGGCTGCTGATTGAAGCGGGGTCGGCGATCGAACGGGAGCTTTATCTTGGGCTGGTGATGGATCGCGCGTCGGCCAAGATTGTGTTCATGGCGTCGCAATCGGGCGGGATGGAGATTGAGCAGGTTGCGCATGACACTCCGGAGCTGATCTACAAGGAGTACATCGAGCCGGCGCTGGGCCTGCAGCCTTACCAGGCGCGCCAGTTGGCGTTCAAGCTGGGGCTGACGCCGAAGCAGATGAACCCGGCGGTGGCCTTCATGATGGGGCTGTACAAGGCGTTTGTCGAGACCGACGCGACGCTGATGGAGATCAATCCGTTCATCACGACGAAGGACGGCGGGCTGATGGCGCTCGACTGCAAGATCAACTTTGACGACAACGCGATGTTCCGGCACAAGGACCTGAAGGAGCTGCGCGACCTGGCGGAGGAAGATCCGCTGGAGGTTGAGGCTTCGAAATATGCGCTGAACTACATCAAGCTGGACGGCTCGATCGCGTGCATGGTGAACGGCGCGGGGCTGGCGATGGCGACGATGGACATCATCCAGTACGCGGGCGGTTCGGCGGCGAACTTCCTGGATGTGGGCGGCGGCGCGAACCAGGAGCAGATCGAGAATGCGTTTGGGATTCTGCTGAGCGATCCGCATGTAAAGGCGATCTTCATCAACATCTTTGGCGGGATTCTGCGCGTGGATGTGCTGGCGAGCGCGGTCGTGGCCGCGGCGAAGAAGCTGAATGTGCAGTTGCCGATTATTCTCCGGCTCGAAGGCACCAATGTTGAGGAGGGACGCAAGATCCTCAAAGAATCTGGCCTGAAGTTTGAAGTGGGCGCAACGATGAAAGAGGCTGCTGACCTTGCTGTCGCTGCCGCGAAAGGTGGCAAGTAATGTCGGTTTTGGTTAATAAGAATACGCGGCTGATTGTGCAGGGCATTACCGGGCGTGAGGGAACTTTCCACGCGAAGGGCTGCCAGGAGTATGGGACGAAGGTGGTTGGCGGCGTGACGCCGGGCAAGGGCGGGACGATCCACGAGGGCTGGCCGGTGTTCAACACGGTCGAGGAAGCGGTGAAGGAGACGGGCGCGAATGCGACCATGATCTTCGTGCCGCCACCGTTTGCGGCGGACGGCATTCTGGAGGCGGCGGCGAGCGAGATTCCGCTGATCGTATGCATCACCGAGGGTATTCCGACGCTGGACATGGTGAAGGTGTGGGAGATTGTGAAGCGGTCGAGCTCGCGGCTGATCGGGCCGAACTGTCCGGGCGTGATCTCGCCGGGCAAGGCGAAGATCGGAATCATGCCTGGGCGGATTCATAAGGAGGGCTCGGTGGGAATTGTGTCGAAGTCGGGAACGCTGACGTACGAAGCGGTGTACCAGTTGACGACGCGCGGGATCGGGCAGTCGACGGCCATCGGCATCGGCGGCGATCCGATCATCGGGACCACGCATATCGACGCGCTGAAGCTGTTGAACGAGGATCCGGAGACCGAGGCGATCATCATGATCGGAGAGATCGGTGGAACGGCCGAGGAGAAGGCGGCGGAGTACATCAAGGCTAACGTGAAGAAGCCGGTTGTGGGCTTCATCGCGGGTCAGACGGCTCCTCCGGGACGACGCATGGGCCATGCGGGCGCGATCATCTCCGGCGGCGAAGGCACGGCGGCGAGCAAGATGGAGGCCATGAAGGCGGCGGGGATTCATGTGGTGGTATCGCCGGCTGAGATGGGCGAGGCGATGGCGAGGCTGCTGGGCAAGGCGTAGGTTTGATCCGAATAGAGTAGAAAGCGTGGCGTGCCGACACGGGCGCCAAGCTTTAGTTTTGTTGCCGCCGGTAGAAGAGGCCAGCGACGAGGAAAAGCAGTGCGAGCATGAAGGCGAGCTGGGCGTGCGCGCGGGCGTTGAAATGGAGTTGGACAACTCCATCCATGGCCCACACGGCACATCCGACGAACCAGATCCAAGCTGTTTTTCGCATCGCTGTGATGTTGGACGCCTGGGAGCGGCCGCTGTATGCGTCGCCTAACGTGAATTACACTGGAGCCAGCGCGTAATTCGCGCTCAGGAGAGAGATTTTGTCACAGCGCACATTCAGCATCATCAAGCCGGACGCGGTCCGCAAGGGACACGCAGCAGCGATTCTGGCCGAGATTGAGAAGGCCGGATTCAAGATCGTCGCCATCAAGCGGGTGTCGATCTCGAAGGCGCAGGCCGAAGGGTTTTATTACGTTCATGCGGCTCGGCCGTTCTTCGGCGAACTGACCGGGTTCATGAGTTCGGGGCCGATCTTCCCGATGGTTCTGGAGAAGGAGAACGCGATTGCCGATCTGCGCAAGCTGATGGGCGCGACCAATCCTGCGCAGGCGGAAGAAGGCACGATCCGCAAGAAGTTCGCGGCGTCGATTGGTGAGAATGCGATTCACGGCTCTGACGCGGAAGAGACAGCGGCGTTCGAGATTGGGTACTTCTTTGCAGGCATTGAGCTGAAATAAATGACGTTGAAGCTGCCGGATGGGCCGTTCAAGGCCTACCTGTTTGATTGCGATGGGACGGTCGCCGACTCCATGCCGCTGCACTATGTGGCGTGGAAGAAGGCGCTTGGCGAGCATGGCTGCGAGTTTCCCGAGGACGTGTTTTACGCGTGGGGCGGGATGCCGGCGGCGGAGATCGTCGCGACTCTGAGCGCGCAGCAGGGTCTGTCGTTGGCGGCTGAGGAGGTCGCGCATCGCAAGGAGTTGCTTTACTACGAACTGCTGCCCGAGCTGAAGGCGGTGCCCGAGGTGCTGGAGCACATCGAACTGGGCCATGGCCGCGTTCCGATGGCCGTCGTCTCAGGCAGCACGCGCGATTCTGTGACGAAGTCGCTGGAGTTGCTGGGACTGCTGGACAGGTTCGATACGCTGGTGTGCGCCGGGGATTACACGAAGAGCAAGCCTGATCCGGAGCCGTTCCTGGTGGCTGCGGCGCGGCTTGGCGTTGCGCCCGGTGATTGCCTGGTGTTCGAGGATACGGAGATGGGGATTCAGGCGGCGACGGCGGCTGGGATGGCTTCGGTCAAGGTGCTGCAGCCGTGGGAGCGCAAGTTGGCTACTACTTCGTGAACAGCTTCAAATCGATGGCGTTGGCCATGGCTTTGTAGCCGGCGTCGTTGGGGTGGAGGTGGTCGCCGGAGTCGTACGCGGGCAGGAAGCGCGCGGGATGGGATGGATCGCGCACGACGCGATCGAAGTCGACGACGCCATCGAAGATTCCGCTGGTGCGCACATAGGTATTGAAGGCCTGACGCATGTGGTCGCCGGGAATGTTGTAGAACTCTGCGCCTTCGTAAGGATTCAGTGTGGTGGCAATGACTTTGACGCCGCGGGCGTGGGCGCGGGCGACGATCTGCTGCAGGGCCCACTCCAATTGCTCGGCGGTGACGGGGCTCTCGTTGGGCACGCGCGGGAAGAAGGTGCGGCCGATGTCGTTGGTGCCGAGGGCGATGACCACGTACCTGGCGCCGCTTTGGGCGAGGACGTCGCGGTCCAGGCGGGCGAGTGCGCTGGGGCCGGTGCCGTCGTGCAGGATGCGCGCACCGCTGATGCCTTCGTTGAGCACTCCGATGTGCGCGGTGGTGCGATTGGCGTGCAGGCGTCTCGCGAGATCATCGGGCCAGCGCAGGTTCTTGTCCGGCGTGGAGTGATAGCCGTCGGTGATAGACGCGCCCAGAGCTACGATTGCGGACGCGACTGGGCCGGCATCGACGTCAACGGCTTTGAGCAGATGCCACGAGGTGACTTTGGTCGCGCCCGTGAGCGATGCAGCTGAGGTGGCATTGCCGGCGGCTATGTAGTTGGTTGAGACAGCCAGGGAGTGGAGCGTGAGCGTGGCGCCGGATTGCGCGGGCACAAAGAGACTGACGGCGAGATCGTCGAAGGCCTGCACGGGAATCGCGATGGGATCGCTGACTGCGATGGAGCCTGCCGGGATCATGACTGAGAGAGCGCCGTTGAAGGTGGCGGCGTGGTCGGTGCCTGGTTGGGTTGCGTCTGCGGCTGCGCTGAGGGCGACGTGGACGTTGGCGACGGTGAGCGGCGTGGGGCCGAACTCGTTTGAGATGCGCAGGCGGATGGCCTTGCCGCCCAGGGAGAGGTGGACGATGTCGCGGAAGGTCTCGCCGTCGGGGCCGATGGGTTTTTCGGTAGCGGGCGCGACGACGGGCGCGGCGGCCCATGATCCTGTCCACACCGTATGCTGGGCGGTGGCGCACAGTGCGGCGAAGGTGAGGAAGGCTGCGGTGGCGAGGATGAGATGCGATTTGTTCATGTGTGTTCCTGGCGGTCCTGCTGACCAAAAGGCCAGATAGGTCGGGTCTTCGGCCCTCTGCGAGCGACGAACTATTTTGTGAACAGGTTGAGGTCGATGGCGTCGCCCATGGCTTTGTAGCCGGGATCGCTGGGGTGGAGGTGGTCGCCGTGGTCGTAGGCGGGCAGGAAGGTGTCGGGGTGGGCGGGGTCCGCCGTGGCTTTGTCGAAGTCGATGAAGCCGTCGATCTCGTGGGTGGTGCGGATCCATTTGTTGAGGGCCTGGCGGACCTCTTCGCCGGCGGGTGACATGTATCCGGCGCCGGTGTAGGGAGTCAGGGTGGCGAAGTAGACCTTGATTCCGTGCATGTGCGCGCGCTCGGACATCTGCTTGTAGCCCGTGATGAGGTCATCGGCGGAGACGACGTCGAAGGGGCGCTTGGTGTCGTAGGCGTGGCCGATGTCGTTGATGGCTTCGAGGATGATGACGTATTTGGCGCCGGCCTGGGCGATGACGTCGCGATCGAAGCGGGCGAGCGCGCTGGGGCCGGCGTTGTCGTGCAGGATGCGATTGCCGCCGATGCCTTCGTTGAGGACTCCGATGTTGGCGGTCTTGGGGTTGGCGACCAGGCGGCGGGCGAGTTCGTCGGGCCAGCGGGCGTTCTGGTCGACGGCGGCGTAGGCCCCGTCGGTGATGCTGTCTCCGAAGGCGACGACGGCGCTGCCGCGCGCGGGGGCGATCACGTCCACGCCTTTGAGGAAGATCCAACTACGGAACTCGGCGGGACTGTCGAGGGTCTTGGCGCCGACGACGTTGCCGGGCGCGCGGTAGCTGGTCTGGTCGGCGCCGCCATGCTGGGAGAGTTGATGGATGGGCTGCGCGGGGAGGAAGAAGCTGACGGCGAGGTCGGATTCCGCGGGGAGGTTTATGGCAACAGGGTCGCTGACGATGAGGGCGCCGGGCGGAAGGGTGACGCTGGCGCGTCCGCCGAAGGTGAGGCCGGCGGAGGACGCGGAGACGAGATTGATGGTGCTGCCTCCCTGGCTGACGCCGATGTGCGCGGCGGCGATGGCGAGGGGGTCGGTGCCGAACTCGTTGGTGAAGACGACACGGACTTGCGGACCGCCGATGGAGACGTGCACGATCTCGCGCAGGGTGATGTCCTCGGTGCCGTAAATGTACGCGGGCGGACGGCCAGACGGCGAAGCTACCGGCGGAGCGGGTGCAGGCGCGGGAGTTGGGGTCTGCGTGGATGGCGGGGTGGGCGCAGTGGAGTTGGAGGGCGGTGCGACGATGGGTGGGGCGGCGGTGAGCGTAGCGGCGCGGCCGTTGTTGGCGGCCATGGGCGCGGTGGCCCAGGTGCCGACCCAGTGGTCGGGCGACGGCGGCGCGGCGTGCGAGGTTGCGGTGATTGAGGTGAAGGCAAGGAGGAAGATCAGGCAGGGCAGAGTGGGGCGGCGCGGGCGTGTGGTCACGGAAGTTTGTCAACCTCGGAAGAAAGTATTAGCCGCACTATATTACGCCGGTTTTGTTGCCGCATGTAGATGCCGGGCTTGGCGGGGGCGGGCGGCTTTCACGTATAGTGGCGATGGGATTTGTACATACGAATTCTGGGCACGGAGTCGGCGCAGGACGGAGAGATCAGGCCTGCCGACCGAATCGAGGCCGGGGAATGACTGGGGTAATGATGACGATGCGATGGACGAGGATTATGCTGCTATCCATGATGACTACTCTCGGAGCACACGGCGCGATGGCGGCGGTTGCGGTTACGAAGGCTGATTTTGGCAAACTGCCCGATGGCAAAGCCGTTGATGTTTACACAGTGAAGAACGCCGATCTTGAGGTGCGCATTACGACCTATGGCGCGCGCATCGTCTCGCTGAAGACGAAGGACCGCGACGGCAAGGTGGGCGACGTGGTGCTGGGATACAACTCGGTGGACGGATACGTGGCCGAGGGGACGACCAAGACCTATTTTGGGGCGATTGTCGGGCGGTACGGGAATCGGATTCGCGGCGGGAAGTTTTCCGTCGACGGCAAGACCTACCAGATTCCGCCGAACAACAATGGCAACGCGCTGCACGGCGGCCCGCACGGCTTCGACGACCAGATGTGGACGGGCAAGGCGCTGCCGGATGGCGTGGAGATGTTGCTGATTTCGAAGGACGGCGATATGGGATTTCCGGGAACGCTGACCGTGCATGTGCGTTACACGCTGGTGGGGAGTGCAGTGCGCATCAACTACTCGGCGACGACGGACAAGCCGACGGTGACGAATATTACGAACCACTCCTACTTCAACCTGTCGGGCGAAGGGTCGGGGACGATTCTCGATGAGGTACTCCAGATCAATGCGGACGGATATACGCCGGTGGATGCGGGACTGATTCCGGTGGGCGGAGTGAAGCCGGTGGCGGGAACGCCGTTCGACTTCCGCAAGCCTACGGTGATCGGCGCGCGGATCGAGGAGCCGAATGAGCAGTTGAAGCTCGGCGGCGGTTACGACCACAACTGGGTGTTGAACGGGGCGGGAGCAGGGAAAAACCAGCCCGGCGAGATGAAGGTTGCGGCCAAGGTCTATGACCCGAAGTCGGGACGCGTGTTGACTGTGTCGACGACGCAGCCGGGCGTGCAGTTCTACACCGGCAACTTCCTGGATGGCTCGTTCACGGGCAAGTCGGGCGTGAAGTATACGAAGCGAACGGGCTTCTGCCTGGAGACGCAGCACTATCCGGATTCGCCGAATCAGCCGGAGTTTCCGACCACCCTGCTGAAGCCGGGCGAGACGCTGCATACGGAGACGGTGTTCGCCTTCGCAACGCAGAAGTAGAGCCAAATCTCTTGGGCTGTTGTTCTTGCTTCTGAGATAGGCCCGGACTTTAGTCCGGGCAACACCGCGGCTGAAAAACAAGGGGCTTTAGCCCCTGGGACAGCATTAAATCGTGGGCAGGGTGTCCATGCGGGGAGCGTATGAAGTCGACGAAGAGACCCAGAAATAGGAGTCGAGCCGCTTTTTCGGCGGGTGGCCCATGTCTCATGGTTCGCCATCAATTGAATTGGGTGCCCCACATCTCGATTTTGAGGTGTGGGATGGAAGGAATTTCAGCAGGGACCTCGAGGGGTAGAAATCTTAACAGATCCTATCCACCGGCGCTGCGACTTCATCGCCTGCGGCAGCGAACACCACATGTACTACCACGCCCCGCTCTCGAAACTGACAAAGAATGTACCGTGCTTCGTCCCGGTGCGTCATCATGTGCGACTCCACCAATCGGAAAACCTCGTTCGCATAATTGATGATCGTTTGTCGATCCGCTACTAGACGCTCCGGTGTCAAATTGAAGGCATATTTCTCGGGAGACCCGCGGTGGAGCTTATCGCCACAGATACCGTTCAATTTCTGTAGGTTGGCCTTTGTCAGATACGGTGCGTCGATCTCGTCCAAATGGACTCTGCCTTTCGTAACGGTCATCGTCTTTGGCTTTGGGTAGAAGTCTTGATGCAGCCCGCCGAGTTGCCTCACTAGCACATCCGCCGACCATGCCTTTTGAAACTTTGGGGCCTGTAGTTCCTTGAGGTATGCGTGCGCGATAACGCACGCATAGGAAATGCATTCACAGATGATGCGAAGCTGCAGAAAACAAAATTCGTGTGCCAGCGGTCCGTTGAGTGCAGTTCGACCGCTCAACACGTCTTCAATCGTATACAGACGCTCTTTGATCTCCTGCATCAAGTCCGTGTACCTTGGGTCTTGTTTCATCGAAACGCTCTCCTGTGCGGACACTTAAAGTGCTTTAAATCCCGCTTCCTGAAACAATCAGCGATTTTCTATCCTTGCAATTTGCGGGCGAGGTCTTCGGCGAGGAGCTTGGCGAGGAAGCGACCGCCCGTGATCAATGGTCAGCCGCGCCGCTTGACAGGCACGATATAATCGAAGATAGACAATAAGGAGGAGCGCGGCGTTTTGCCTGGCCCTCCTGAGTCATTGGGTGACCATAAATCATTTGTTTTGAGGATCTTGTCAATAACTCGTTTAGATGGAAGATCTTGCGCGGGATGGTGCAGGCTAAGTCGTTTGTTGTCAGGATTATGACGATTTAGATAGGGGGGAGGGGATGGGGGCAGAACCTACAGCTTCAGTCTGCGCTTGAGGTCTTCGGCGATGAGCTTGCCGTGGAAGCGGCCGTTCTCGATGAAGATTTCGTTGGTGCGCTCGCCGGCGACGATGACTCCGCCGAGGTAGATGCCGGGGACGTTCGACTCGAGCGTGGCCTGATCGCAAACCGGGCAGCGGTCATTGGCTTCGTCGAGCTTCACGCCGAGGCGCTCGATGAAGTCGAAGTCGGGGTGGTAGCCGGTGAGGGCGAAGACGAAGTGATTGGCGATGGTCACATCGCCGTTGGGTGTGGCGATGGTGACGTCGTCCTCGGTGATGTTGGTGACGTTGCTTGAGAAGTGGGCGGCGATTTCGCCGTTCTTGATGCGGTTGCTGATGTCGGGCAGGATCCAGTACTTCACATGGCGGTGCATCTCGGCGCCGCGATGGACGAGGGTGACGCGCGCGCCGTGACGCCAGAGGTCGAGCGCCGCGATGGCCGCGGAATTCTTGCCGCCGATGACGACGACATCGAGGGCGTAGTAGGGGTGGGGCTCGTGGTAGTAGTGCTTGACCTTGCTGAGGTCCTCGCCGGGAATACCGAGGTAGTTGGGCAGGTCGTAGTAGCCGGTGGCGATGACGAGTTTGCGCGCGCGATGGACGATGGGCCGGGCGAAGCGATCTGTTGTGTGAACGGCAAAATCACCGTCCGAGCCGGTGACGCGTTCGACCGTTTCATACTGACGGACATCGAGGGCGTAGTGCTCGGCAACCTTGCGGTAGTACTCGAGCGCCTCGTTGCGGTTGGGCTTCTGGTTGGGGCTGGAGAAGGGCATGTCGCCGATCTCGAGCAGCTCCGGCGTGGTGAAGAATGTCATGTGCGCGGGGTAGTGGAAGAGCGAGTTGCAGAGGCAGCCCTTGTCGACCAGCACCGAAGTGAAGCCCGCGCGCTGGGCCTCGATCGCACAGGCCATGCCCGTGGGGCCGGCTCCAATGACGAGCAGATCGTAGATAGGAAGCTCAGTTTGCGGGGGAAGGCCCATAGTTCGATTCTACCCAAGTTAGACAAGGCGGTTCGCGCGGCGCGAATAACCCAACATCTCAGAAGCGAGATGTGGGGCACCCGACCTTGGGGGAGGGCTAGAGTTCGACGAGTTTGTGGGCGATGGAGAACAGGGCTAGCTCGAGTCGTGTGGACACGCCGGTCTTGTCGAACACATTCGACAGGTGGCGCTTGACCGTTTCCTCGCTGATGGAGAACTGCTTCGCGATGTCGCGGTTGCTGCATCCTTCTACGATGCAGGTCACGACTTCGAGTTCCCTGGGCGTGAGGCCGTAGGTCTTGCGTTCCGGCACTGCGGCGGCCTGCGCCTGCAGCCCTTGGAGAGCCTTCAGAAGGTTCGCGACACGCTCGCCGCCGATCCAGTAGTCGCCGCCGAGCACAGCGCGGAGGGCCTGGGCAAGGTCGCCGACGACTGAATCCTTCAGCACGATGCCGCGCGCGCCGATCTGGAGCGCCTCGATGATCTGCTGCGTCGAAATTGTGCTGGTCAGAAGCACAATCTTCACCCGCGGCGATTTGGTCATGATGGCGCGCATGGCCTCAAGGCCGGGAAGCCGGGGCATCGCGACGTCGAGCAGGAGGATGTCGGGCTCGAGTTCTAGTGTCTGCGTGATGGCGTCATCGCCGTCCTCGGCCTCGCCGACCACTTCAAAGCCCGGCTGGTTGAGGAGCATGTTCTTCACGCCGAAGCGGACTACGGGATGATCGTCAGCAACGACGATGCGTATGGTTGCCAGACCTGCAGAGGGAGGGGGCGACTTCTTAGTGGATTGCTGACTCATTGCGGCTCCTACGGACATTGCCGAAACCTCGCACAGCACGGCTGAGGTATGGGTCACCTCAGACGCGTGACCTCAGCATACGCTCAAGGCGGTCGCATGCAGCGGATAGCTCATCTAGAGAGTTAACGTCTTGTGCGTCCCCCGCTTCGGTGGATTCGAGGTCGCCGGACTCCAACTCTGCCGCCATGCGGTGCAACTCGGTGGCGCCGAGCATTCCGCAGCCTCCCTTGATCGAATGCGCCTCGCGAATGAATCGTGCCTTATCGTGCGCGGCCACAAGTCTGCGCATCCCCGCGATACGCTCGCGCGCATCGTTCAAGCACATCGAGTACATCTCAAGGAGTTGCTGCGGCGGCATGGAAGCTGCAAGCTGTTGATAGATTTTCTCGTTGAGTATGGGATTGCCGGGCGTACCATCGGCGGCGACAGCTTCCGGAGATCGCATCTCGTGCACCTGAGTATCCATACTCCTCTTGGATGCTCGTTTGGGCGCCGACGCAGAGGGCGCAGATGCCGAGATCGACACCAGTTTTGGCTTGGACTGCAACGCGCTGGCCGGACCGGAAACGACCACCCACTTCTCGCTTTTTGCCGGGGTGTTTATCGCTTCCGGGGTAGGATTCCGCGATCTCAGAGCGGCTGCAACCTTTTGCATTCGGAAGGGCTTCATGAGAAATCCATCGAAGTGCGAGATTGCTTTCTCGGCGGGCTGGCTTCCACTCATCGCGAGGAGAAGCGTCGCCGGGCCGCACGCGCGGCGGAGTTTGCCGGCCAGCCTGGCACCGGTTGTGCCGGGCATCTGCACATCGGTGAGGACGAGGTCTGGGGCGGAGGTTCCCTGGCGGAGTAGCACGAGCGCGGCCTCTCCCGATTCAGCGGACTGAACGGCGTAGCCTTCGGCCTCCAGCAGCACGCTGAGCAGTTCGCGGCTCATCGGGTCGTCGTCGACGACCAGCACGCGTGTCGGGATGGGTTGCGGCGTCATTGTGCCGAGAAGACTATCAGGCAACGCATCCGAGTGCCACTCGACCGAATGGATTCGCGTGACCCGGCGGTGGCATAGGCGTTAGAGTGGTGGCCATGGAACGCGACGACGATGCGGAACATCGGAGCAGTGGTGAGGGGAGTGAAGGCCGCTCCCAGGTAGCGGCTCTTGAGGAGCGGGTCGCGCGGCTCGAACTTGAACTCGCTCGAGTCCAGCGCCAGATTGCCGCTGGGGCGGAAGCTCCGGCACCTGTTGTGCGTGCTGCTCCTGCGCCACCACCGCCTCCTCCGATGCCGGTCTCGCCGGCGCCGACAGAAGGCCCAACCAGTGCCCAGCGCCTGGTGTCCGAGGCTCGGGCTCGTGCCGCGTATCACCCGCCAGCGGCGCCGGTGGGCGACTCTCGCGGCTCGTTCGAGAGTCGTCTCGGCTCGCAGATCTTCAATCGCATCGCGATTGTGCTGCTGTTGATCGGGACGGCGTATGGGTTGAAGCTGGCGGTGGACCGCGGACTGATTGGGCCGACGGGGCGCGTGATTGTGGGCCTGATTGCTGGCGCCGGCCTGGTTGTGTGGTCGGAGCGGTTTCGTCACAAAGGCTTCGCGGGCTTCTCATATTCGCTGAAGGCGCTCGGCAGCGGCGTGCTGTATCTCACGCTGTGGGCGGCCTTCCAACTTTTCCACCTGCTGCCCGCGCCGGCGGCACTCGCGCTGATGCTGCTGGTGACCGCTTGGAACGCTTACATGGCGTGGGCGCAGGATTCGGAGTTGCTGGCAGCGTACGCGCTCGCTGGCGGCTTCGCCACGCCTTTGCTGGTGTCGACCGGCGGCAACCACGAGATATTCCTCTTTACCTACCTGCTCGCCATCGACCTCGCTATCATCGCGCTGGTCCGGTTGAAGATCTGGCCACGGCTGCTGCTGGGCGCGTTCCCGCTTACCGTGGTGTTCTTCATTGGCTGGTATACGGAGTTTTACGCAGCGAGTGAGTTGACGGTTACTTCCATCTTCATCCTTCTGTTTGGTGTCGCCTTCGGCAGCGTACCTGTGCGACGCCCGGTGGTCGATGCGGCCGCGCCCGCGCCGCGTTTCCTGCCGCTCGCGACCGTGCTTGAAGACCTGCTACTGCCAATCGCCAACGCCGCCTTCGTTGCGCTTGCGTTCTACTCGGTGCTGCAGGACTCGGGCCATCACGACCTGCTTCCATGGACGATGATTGTGCTCGCGGCCGCGTATCTGGGCCTGATGCGAGTGCCGCAGACGCGGGCCGCATCGGCGATTCATCTCTCGCTCGCGGTCGTGTTGCTGACGATTGCGATTCCGCTGAAGGCGAGTGGCCACTGGATCACGGTGAGCTGGCTGGTCGAAGGGCTGGCGCTGCTGTGGGTCGCGACCAGGCTGGAGCCCGCGGGGCCGACGGAGGAGCCGTCGGAGACCTACGTCGTGAGCACGCTGCGCTGGCTGGCGTCTTCCGCGCTTCTGCTGGGATTCTGCGGCATCTTCCTGCATCTTTTCTTTGCGTCACTCCTGGAAACGGATCCGTTTTTCAACTCGAACGCCGCAACTGCATTGACTGGCGTTGCAATCTTCGCGGCGGCGGCATGGCTTGCCCTGCGCACGAGCAAGGCCGGGAATTTGAAGTGGCTGAAGATCGCCGTCGCGGCGTTTGTCGCGATTGACTTCACGGCCATTCTGCTCGTGCTGCGGGAACTGATGGCGCCCGGGTCGCCCGGATTGCATCCGCCGTTCCAGTCGGCCGACTTTGCCACCGCGTTGACGGGTCTGGCGATCTTCGCTGGCGTGATCGCTGTATTGCTGCGTCTCGCACGAGCCCATCCGGGCGCAGAGGTTTGGATGAATGGCGCGGCGTTGTCGACGATCGCGTTCAATCTGATTGCGGTGCTCACTGGCGTGCGCGAGATTGAAGCGATCTGGGACAATTCGCCGCCAACGGTTGACTCGGCGCTGCAGCAGGCGGTGGCAATTTCGGCGTTCCTGATGCTGTATGGCGCGGCGTTGCTGGCGGCTGGCTTCTGGAGACGCAGCGGCTTTCTCCGCTATCAGGCGCTTGTGCTGCTGGTATTCACCATCTTCAAAACGTTTCTCTACGACATGCGCAATCTGAGCCAGGGCTACCGGGTGGTCAGCTTTTTGGGGCTGGGTGCGCTGCTGATGGCGATCAGCTTTGCGTATCAGAAAGACTTGCTCCATCTGCGTGAGCCGGAGAAAACGCGCAGCAAGGATGCAGGGCCTGAGGACGCCAAATGAAGGCTGCGGCGCTCCTGACGCTTTTGCTTTGGCAGACTGTTCCCGGGAATGAGCCTCCCGTTGCACAGCCGGACGCTATGCGGTACGAGCGCGTGATTCGTGTGCCGCCGGGCGCGGGGCAGGCGTGCGCCGTGCTCGATGCCGGGATCTTCCCTCACGCCGCGCCTTCACTCATTGACCTCCGCATCTTTCCATCGCAGGATCAATTGTCTGGCGCATCGCCGTCTGGCAGTCCGCACGAGGTTCCTTACGCGATCACGCTTAGCGAGGCCGTCACCGAGGAGACGCAGGCTGCGCACGTGCTGAACCTGGGACTGGGAAGCGGGGGCTCGTCGCACAACATCGTCTTCGATCTGGAGATGCCCGACCGCGCGTACACCGGCGTGACGCTCGATCTTGACCCGG
This sequence comes from Granulicella sp., assembly GCA_003133205.1. Next base: position 15,864 of record PKWK01000167.1, read on the forward strand.
AGATTCACGACTTCCTGATTACAGCGACCGTCTCCGGGTCGGACTCGCTGGGCGGCAAGACTACGGCGCTCGGCTCGTTCACGCTGTTCGATCTCTCCTCGCAGCATCTCTCGCGCGACACCATGCTGCCGCTGGAGGAGTCGACGTTTCGTTACCTCCACGTGGTGCTGAGCATCTCGCCCGCGCCGGGCTCGGGGCCGGAGGCTGCGGCGCGATTCGTTTCTGCGATGGTCGAGGGCGCGCAGGTGCCGCCCAGCCGCGAGGCGCAGATACTCTATTCGACGATTGCGGAGACGAGTTCGATCACGACGGTTGGGCGCGAGAGTCGCGCGACGTTTGAGATTCCGATGCGGGTTCCGGTGGAGCGGGTGTCGGTTCAGCTCGCGCCTGGGTTCAAGGGAAACTTCAGCCGCAACCTGCGTGTGACCGCTCTGGCTGACCCGGATCCGAAGTCGAGTGTTGACGACGATCGCAAGCCGCTGCCTGAGACTATGAGCGGCAGCATTCTGCGCGTGCATGCGACCGAGGCGGGCCGCCAGATTCGCAGCGAGCAACTGGGGATTTCGGCGATCCTCGGTGCGAATCTGCAACGTGCGGCGAAGGTTGATGTTGTGATCGAGAATGGCGACGACTTGCCGCTGCCGATCGCGTCGGTGCGGCTGGAGATGCGGCAGCGGGAGCTGTGCTTCGACGCGCCTGCAACATCTGGCGCAGGCGCAGGTGTGGCCTTGTATTACGGCGATCCTAGGCTGAGTGCGCCGGTGTATGACTACGACCGGCTGTTTGTGGCGGCGGATAAGCCTCTGGTGGCGGAGCTTGGCGCGGAGGCGCTGAATCCGGTGTTCCGGGCACCGCCGGCTGAGGTTCGGCCCTTCACGGAGAGGCATCCCGAAGTGCTGTGGATCGTCCTGATCGCGGTGATCTGCGCGCTGGGCGTGGTGGCGCTGAAGTCTTCGCGGAATGTCGGTGCCTGATCTCCCCGTCTCCATCGATACCCCCTCCCCCCTCCCCCTATGTAGTCTTCAAAATATTGAAAATAATGGAGTTAACATCTAAGATCTTGAAACAATGAGACTTGCATGTAAGTCATTCTTATCATTGGATTTGACTAGGAGTTCTTTGCGCCTGAAATCGAGGGAGACACAATCCTGAGGCTGGCGGATTCTGTTCTAGCTCTTCTTCAATTATACATTGGGTGTCAAGTAAAAGCGGCAGTGTTCGTAACCCCACCCATGCGCGATGCGATGAATAGGGCACCCAGGCGAGTGAGACTAGCGATAGTGCTGAGTAGATTTGTGGTGACTTGGAAGAAGGCAATTTCCGGCGCGCCCTGCGGGCTTCCCCTTCGACTGCGCTCAGGACTGCGGCAGCGTGGAGCGCATTCATCGCGCTAAAGGCCGCGCGATGAATGGGGCACCCGGCTCATTGCGGGGGCAGCCAGAATGTCACGTGGATGGGGCACCCGGCACTTCACCACACCAGAGATAGAGTGAGCGCAGTTGCTGCCAAAACGATCAAGGCTGGCCGCAACAGGCGGTGATAGCCCTGAACATTCTGATCCGGCAGGGGTATCAACTGAAACGGGGGCGCTGTTGTCGAATTCTCATACGCCTGCGTCGTCCCCTTGGATTGGTCCGGGAGATAGCGGAAGTCCCCGGGCGGATGCGCGGGGGTAAACCTTGTGCTGGGCCTCAGGACGTTGAAATATCCGGCGGGCTCGATACTGAAATCCCTGCGATTCACGGAACGAAGAATCTTCACGACTTCCTCCTGAACCGGTGCGCGTTGGTTGGCCTCAGCTACCGGCGTTCGCTGCACAGATATTCGGCAGAATTATAGTCCTTCGACTCGCGGCGCTCGCTGAGGATGACGGAGTTCTTGGCTGGTGGAGAAAGACGGTTCGCGTTGGCGCGAATGGGGCAAGCGGCTTGAAACCCGCCCTTGACGATGAAACCGTCATGAATGGGGCACCCGGCAGGTTGTTCGCGTCAGGCACACATCTCTTGTTTCCCAAACTTCATGTTTCCACACCTGTCCTCTTCCCCGGCAGCCGTCGAAAACTAAATCTCTTATTGCTTGGGACGGGCGAATGCCAAACAGACCCCTCCTTCCACACATTGCCGATAATCATCCGGTCTTCGTTCAAGTTCGATACAAAAACGACGACATAGTCAACTTCCTCTAAGCTTTCATAGCCGCTCAGTGTACTGCCTCTCAGAGTGCCAGCAACGTCTTCAAGCAGGAGCGCGGTTTTGAAGCCCGGCTTCTCCTTGTACTTCGTCAGCTTAGGGAGCTTATCTCTAACTGCCCGCCGAAGTCTTTCGCCTTGTAGAGCTTTCTGGTTCTCTGGTTCTTCAGGCATGCCCCAGACGTTCCCATTCAACCGCTCGTGGTCCCCACGACACGTAAGTGTTATCTTGTGCCCCTCGTATTCAATCTGTTCGTCACTGTCCTCCAGTAGCAGATTCGGGGCGGTCTTCGCTACCCAGGAAGAGAGATAGCTGATAAACCGCACCCTCCTCTCCCCCACAAGGGAATCCACCATTTTTTGAGGAGCAGCAAGAAAATAATAACGATCGGGGGGAATTCGCTCTCTACAGCCAGCATTGACCAAACAGACGATATCGCGCCACGTCTTCGCATATTCAATCTGCCCCTGGAAAGATTCAACCCTGGTATGCTCAACCGCAATCTTGTCATTTTTATTGATGCTGGAGACCAGAACCAACTCAACGTCAGGAGTGCTTCGATTTACCTCATCAGGCCTTTCGAACTCCACATATTCTATGCCCGTGAGAGACTTCACAATTTCAATAAAACGCTCGCATGCGTCCAGTTCGTTCGGTTTCATAATCTTGACCAGAATTTCCATTTTGCTTTCCTGGCGACGACAATATACCGCCAGTTGCCGCCTACCGCCGCTTCCGTCATTGTGGCTCCGCCTAATGGCGGCTCGAACCCTTGTACCGGCGCTATCCCGCTCTGGCAACCGGAGACATAATTATTTGATTTCTTTAGAAGCCTCAGAAACCAAAGCCTGAAGTTCTTTCTTTTCTAGGTGTTCTATAACAACCCCCCAAATCAAAACTGTAAAGAGTGCATTTATATTTATTGTGCCTTCTATAATCTGCGAAAGATTGTCAGTGAGTTGCCCGACCATCGATTTGCTCTTCGCGCCTGACATAAGTTTTTCAACTGTCCGGATGTCGTCTTCTTGTTTGAGAAATAATTCCTTACATCTGCCGTAATCCATTTGTGCGCCGTTCAAATTGCTGTAAAAATCCTTCTCTATCCCATCTTTTATATTTTTTGGACAATGACCGAAAAGAGTTTCGATCATAGCATCAGTCGTTGTCGGAACTAGCTCGTCAATTAATTCATTTCGCCTTTCACGCCCAAGCTGGTCAAAAGCGTACCTATCTGTTAGCTGAAGAAAAAAGTACATAAACTCAAACAAAACTGGACCATATTTAGAGTGGAAAATTGTACTGTCTTTTCCAAACTTCTTTTCTAAATCCGGTTTCAGGGTTTCCGCGCACAAAAGAGACTTCTCAAAAACTTTCTTCGAGAGTTTGGACATCGCAGATTCGTTTTTCTTAGAACTGTTGAACCAACTCATAGTCTTTCTTATCCTTCGTCCTCAGGCGCTTGCCGATCGCTGCAATGATCAGCAATACTGCGCCGAGCATCGTCAGAGCTGCCTCCAAGACTCGTCCACGGTTCATGATCGTTCCCCGTTGACCGGGATTTCCATTTTGGCTTCCCGGTCGCAGCAAATATACGCTCGTGCAAGAGAGGGTAATACGGGGACATGATACCTAAAACCCTACCTCCGCCGGGTGGCCGATCCTTGGACACCGATGAGATTGCGCACGGGTGGAGGGTTGAGGTTTCGGCCGAATGGAGTGGGCGCGCGCTGGGAATCAGGGGCTAGGATGTCCGGGCTAAAGCCCGGACCTATCTCAGAAGCAAGGGCAACGGCAAAAGCAAATACGGAGATTCTGGCTTCGCCAGAATGACGACGGAGGGAGGATTAGGACGGCGGAGGGAGGGTGAGAATGACGGCCGTGAGGGGAGAGCGGGGTTTGGTGACGAGACTATTCCCACGATAACCGAGAGACTCTGCGAGTCTGCTCGGTGATCATGGGGCACCCGACGATAGTTAGCGGAGGGCGGCGTCTACTTCTTTGTAGTAGTCGGGGGATTTTAGGATTTCGCGGGGTTTGCTGCCGTCGGCGGGGCCTACCAGGCCGTCGCGCTCCATCATGTCGATGAGGTGGGCGGCGCGGCCGTAGCCGATGCGCAGGCGGCGCTGCAGCAGCGAGGTGCTGGCCTTGCCGAACTCGAAGACGAGGCGGACTGCGTCGTCGAAGAGATCGTCGTCTTCCTGGCTGGTTTCGCCGTTGCCGTCGAGTTCCTTGCCGGCGTCGTCCTTGGGCCCTTCGAGGAAGCCATGGACGTACTCGGCCTCGCCCTGGGCCTTCCAGAATGCGGTGACCGCAGAGATTTCTTTTTCGGTTACAAATGGCGCGTGGACACGTTGGACGCGGCTGGTGCCGGGCGGCAGGTAGAGCATATCTCCCTTGCCGAGGAGGCTTTCGGCACCGTTTGAATCGATGATGGTGCGGGAGTCGACCTTGGTGGCGAGGCGGAAGCTCATGCGCGTGGGCACGTTGGCCTTGATGAGGCCGGTGATGACGTCGACGGACGGGCGCTGGGTGGCGAGGACGAGGTGGATGCCGACGGCGCGGGCCATCTGGGCGAGACGGGTGATGGATTCTTCGACGTTGGCGCGGTCGAGCATCATCAGGTCGGCGAGTTCGTCGATGATGATGATGATGTAGGGCAGCGGCTCCTGATCGACATCGTCGAAGAGGTATTCGGAGCCGTTGTCGAAGAGCTTGTTGAACTGGTCAATGTTGCGCACGTGGTTGGCGGCGAGGAGCTTGAGGCGGCGCTCCATCTCGCGGACGGCGTTGCGCAGGGCATTCGCGGCGAGCTTGGCATCGGTGATGATGGGCGTGAAGAGGTGGGGGATGCCTTCGTACATGCCCAGTTCGACTCGCTTGGGATCGACCAGGATCATGCGGACCTGTTCGGGCGTGGACTTGAAGAGCACGGACATGATCATCGCGTTGATGGCGACGGATTTGCCGGAGCCGGTTGAGCCCGCGATGAGGATGTGGGGCATGGCGGCGAGGTCGGCGGTGACGATGCGGCCGTTGATGTCTTTGCCGAGGGCGATGGCGAGTTTGGATTTGCTCTGGGCGAAGGATTCGGACTCGACGACGTCGCGCAGCCAGATGGTCTCGCGCTCGTGGTTGGGGACCTGGATTCCGACCGTCGATTTGCCGGCCATGCGCTCGATGAGGATGGATTCGGCGGCCATGGCCAGGCAAAGATCATCCGCGAGACCGGTCACGCGGGAGTACTTGACGCCGGCGTCGGGGCGGAACTCGAAGGTGGTGACGATGGGGCCGGGATTGATCTGGGTGACCTGGCCATCGACGCCAAACTCGGCGCACTTCTGGACCAGGGTGCGGGCTTCGTCGCGGAGGGCCTGTTCGCGGACGACCGGCATCTCGTCGGAGCGATAGAGCAGGGAAGACGGCGGAAGTTTGTAGCCGCGGATGGACTTGGGCGTAATGGTGACAGGCTTAATGTCGGCGTCGGCACGCTTGCCGAAGGAGATGGCCTGCGGCTGCTGTTGGGCTGCCGGCGGCGCAGGCGGAACGCGTACGGGAGACGGTGTCGTGACCGGTCGCGCGGCAGGGGTGGCCGCGGGCTCCGAGGGGCGCACTTGCGGCAGGCGCGCGGGAGGTAGTTCAGGAAGATCGAGGCGTCCGGTTCCCTCCGCGTTGCGAACGGGGGCGGCGGCGGCGGCGAGTGCTTCGGCGAAGGGCGCGGCGGCTGCTGCGGCAGTGCTGAGCGCAGTCACCGGGGGGGCGTCGACGTGGGTGCGCGGCATGTTCTGCCACATTGAAACTGGCGCGTCCGCGGGCTGTTCGGCGGCGGCGTTCGGCGGCGTGGCGGGCGCGGTTTGCTTGCGGCGCAGGCGTCCCCACCAGCCAAAGAGACCTCCGAGCAGGGTGGACGACTCGCGCGCTTTTGCTTCCCGCTCGCGCTCAAGCGCCATTGCTGCCTGTTCGAGATTCTGTTCCCGCTTGCTGGCGAAGAGTTCGCTTCCGGGCTGCGACGGCTCGGCCTGTTCGCTCAGGCCACGCTTTTCGGCCTTAGCCAGCGCGCGTTGAATGCGCCACTCCTGGATGCGCTCGTGGAGCCTGCGCACGAAGGAGAAGTGCGATTCTACCCACTCGCTTGCGGTGTGGAACGTGAAGGTGGTCGCCAGGTAGATGGATGTCACCACCATCAGGGCAAGCACGATCGACGCCCCGGGCAGGTTCAGGTAGTGGACCATCGCATCGGCCAGCAGACGGCCAGTGACGCCCTCGATGGGCAGCGCATGGCGCCATAGGAGGTTTTGCGGAAGCAGGGCGATCGCCGCGGGGGCAAAGGTGATCCAAAGTGCGAGGCCGAGAAGCCGTGCCATGGCCGAGCCAGCGGGACGCTGGCGCATCCAGCAGAGGCCAATCCGGCCAATAACGATGGGCAGGAAGAAAGCGGCGATGCCAATGGTCTGGAGGACGGCATCGGAGAGCCATGCGCCGACCAGGCCGGTCCAATTGTGTGCAGGTCCGAGCAACGGGGTTCCGAGGCGCGCGCCTAGTCCGGTGCCGGATCGTGTGGCGTAACCGCCGACGGTATCGGCGGAAGGATCTGTGGGGGTATACGTGGCAAGCGCGAGGAGCAGCATTCCGGCACACACCAAAACGACGAGGCCAATGATCTCGTTGAGGCGTCGATTGCGGGTTGGGGTCGAGACCAGACGGAGTGGTTTCATTTGGGAGCGCGGGGCTGGCGTCGCATTTAGGCTCGCGCCCGGCTGCGCGCCTGCAGGCGCACACCGTGCACGGATAAAACGAGGGCCGGGACCACCAGAGCTAGTCCGATTATCCCAGAGGCGGAGTGGGAAAAGAGAAGAGTCGGGGAGGGGGACTCAGGATGCAAACCCTTGGCGGGGGATGGCATCTATCCCTGCAGTACTCGCCGCTGGGAGGGACCATCACCGTCCCTGGGCGGAGAGTAGCAGGGGGCGTATCACGAGGCCCTATCAAAACGACATGGCTGGTAGGGGGAGCGGGGTTTTCGCGATTTCCTCCGCTTGCCGCCGGCGCAGGAGAATCGCGGACAGCCGGCGGACCCCACCAGCCGAAGATCACAGCACCTCACGCAAGGCAAGGTTACTGAAGGGACATTTTCTTATGGCAACGGACGCAGCTAAGAATTATGAACTAGAAAGCGCGCTGAGAGCGGTCATCAACGTACTTGAGGACGGGCAGAAGGGGATGGCGGAGATTGGCGAGCATCTGAAGGATGAGACGCTCAAGCGCTATTTTCTGGCGGAGTCGCTGCAACGTGCCAGCTTTCGCGGGGAACTCGAGAGTGAGATGCACCGGCACGGCGTGGCCGATATCCACGAGTCAGGCACGGCGTCCGGTGTGGTGTATCGCGCGTGGGCAGAAGTCAAGGCGAAGCTCGGAGGCGGGGACCACACCCTGCTTGAAACCGCCGAGCAAGGTGAAGACGAGGCTAAGGATGTCTACAAGGACGCGCTCCGCCAAGAACTGCCACTTCCCGTTCGGCAGTTGTTGACCGAGCAGCAGACGCACATTCTCACATCGCACGATTACATCCGGGATCACCGGGACGCTCTGAAAGAGGCCTGAAGCCGCGACTCGAAGATCGGACGGCGTAGCGGAGTTGATATTGGAATTGGCCGGCAGCTAGGAGTGTGGCATCCAGGAGAATCCGAGGTGGTCGACGACTGCGCGATCGAAGTCCTCGATCGGCCCCCCCAGGCTCGATCGCTTCTTTCCATCGGGAGTCAGGGTGAGGGTCTGCTCCTTCTTGTCGCGCAGCACCACGATGGCGAGAGGGTGTCCATGGCAGTTCTTGATAGCTTTGGCCCAATCGCCGGTGCTGATGACTGGCTTCTCGTTCGCGCGCACTACGACATCGCCTGCGCGCATGCCAGCGAGCGCTGCCGGTGAGTTTGCCACGACGCTGCGCACCAGCAGGCCTGCGCCGCTGGGCACGCCAAAGAAGTCCGCGAGTTGCGAACTCATCTTCTCGAGCATCGCGCCGGTGTAGGACGGATTCATCAGCATCGATCCGATGAAGCCGTTTGCGCCGTGCACCGACGGGGAGGATGACGCAGAGTTGGAGGAAAAGTCGCCGCCCGCGCTATCGGAAGGCGAAGCCTGCGGCTCGGGAACGGTGAGGTGCTGTTCCCAGGCGCGGCGTTCGACCTCCTCCTGGCTGACGGCCATTTGCGCGGTCACGGTCATCTGCTGCCCGTCGCGGCTGATGACGAGCGTGATGGTCTTGCCCGGCGGAGAGTCGTGCAGCATGCGGCGGAGTTGGTCCTGGCCTTCAATGGCCTGGCCGTTCATCTGCAGAACGACGTCGTGCTCGCGCAGACCTGCTTTGCCGGCCGGAGCGTCGTGGTCCACCAGGACGATCTCGGCGCCGCGTGTATCTTTCAGCTTCAGTGCAGCGAACTGGTCCTGGGTCACGTCGCGCAGGCTAACGCCGAGGTAGCCCTGTGAGCCGTGCGCGGGGGCGGGTCCTGAGCCGCTCAAGAAGAAGAGCGCACCGTTGCCGCCTGACTCGGCCGCCGAGCCGCCCGCCAAGGCGTACGGCGTTGCCACCGCCAGTAGAATCAGCCCGTACCCTAATCCGATCTTCATTGCCTCATCGCCTCTTCATCTCTCGGACTTGACCAATGTTCACCGGCAAGCCGGCACATCTCAATCGCGCGCCTACTGAATATCCGCCGTGCCGGCCAATACGTGTGTGCTTACCGTGCGGATATATGGGTTGTCGTCGGTGGTGGAGACGGTGCGCATCACCTGACGGACACTCGAATCGGACTCAACCGGCCCTAGCAGGCTGATTGCGCGGAGCTTGATGGCTGTATTCGAATCGTGCATCAGGGCCTCGAGCACTGCGTCACGGACCCTCTGGTCTTCGGCGACGTAGGGCTGCAACCCCTCCAGCGCGGCCAGTCGCACGCTGGGATTCTTGTCATAGCGCAGGCTCACCAGCAGTCCATTGCGGATGCTGCCGTCGGGTCCTCCGAGGCACTGGTGGCCGACCTGGCACTCGTGAGCCAGCAGCGAGACCGAGTTCGTACGCACTCCGTTGTTCGCTGCCGCCTTGGTTCCGATCAGCAGGAGCGCCCTGATTTGCGGGTCGTCCAGCGATCCCTGGACGGTCTCCGGGACCACGCGGTTGTACGTGACCTGGACGATCTCTGTGTTGGGCGTCTGCACAATGCCGCTGATGTCGGCGATGGCGCCGCTGGTCGAGTTGGACAGGATCACGGGAGGGGGCAGCTTAGGCTGGTGGGCGACCTGGTAGCGATAGGTGAAATTGCCAGCAAGAAATCCCACGCCGACGAGCAGCGTGATCAGCGCCGGGGCGCTCTGCACGTGGCCCAGCCAGCCGTACAGGTTGCTGCGCAGGCGGGTGAGAAAGCCATGCGGCGGGATGGTGTCCAACGCCTCGTCGAGTTGCATCCGGGACTGCGCCAGCAGGTTCGGCGATGGTTCGATCATGGGCTGATACGCCAGGGCCTCATGCATCGCCAGCAACGCTTTCAACTCGCGATTGCACGCCTCGCACTCTGCCAAGTGCTCTTCCAGCGATGCCATCTGCTCATCCGGCAACTCTCCATAGGTGACAAGAACGATATTCTGTTGCGCTTTTTCGCACTTCATTGCGGTACCTCTACCAGCCTCAAAGAATTTCCTCTGCTACATCCTTCGCATCGGGTCTACGCCCGTTTGCACTTGCGTTTCCACGTTTGCAACCAACAACCAGCAACTAACTTCTCAACTCGGCCAGGTTGGCCCGCAGTTTGCGGGTCGCCCGGAACAGCGTGTTCTTTGCCGTCTCCTCGGTGGTACTCAACATCTCGCCGATGGTTCGCAGCTTCAATCCCTGGTAATGCTTCAGTTCAAAGACGGTGCGCTCGCGGGGCGTGAGCTTGGCGAGAGCGTCGTTGATGCTTTGGCCCATGCGCTTGCGATCGAGCTCGCGCGCGGGGTTGGCCATGGCGCGGGTGTCGGAGATGTTCGACAACAGGTCCATCTCGTCGCCGCGCGAATCGAGCACTGTGGCCGGGTCCTCTCGGCGGCTCTTGCGCCGGCGCAGGTGGTCCAGGCACAGGTTGGTCACGATCCGGTAGAGCCAGGTGTAAAAGGAGCACTCGAACCGGAAGTTGCCAATGTGTCGGTATGCCTTAAGAAAAGCCTCCTGGTGGACGTCCTGGGCGTCCTGTTCGTTGCCCAGCATGTGCAGCGCCAGGCGCAGCACGGACTGGTCGTAGCGCCTGACGAGCGAGTCGAACGCGCTTCTGTCGCCGCGCTGGGCCTCACGGATGAGGTCGTCGTCCTCGGTACGCTGCAGGGCGCGCGCGTCCAATTGCGCCTGTGTGAGCTTGCCGCCGTTCCTGTCGGTCTTCGTCCCGGGTTGCGCCGCCGTCTTTGGCATCGTTGGGGACGATTCTATCGCTCCCAGCGAACCCGCGCCCATTGTGGCGGCTGCGTCCAGCAATACGGACTTGCGCACCGCCGGGGCGAACGCGCCAACACTTCTCTTGCGGGCCTTACCCGCAATTGCCGAAAGTACCGGCGCGAGTTCTCCGCCGGTTTCCAGGCTCAATGCATCTGCGTTCATCGTTTCCGACTCCGGAGTCAGGAAATATTCCTACTCAGATAGACAGGGGTGACGGGAAAAGGTGAGCGGGAAAGAGGTGCGATTTGCAGGTGGTCAGGTGTTGGTTGTCTGTTCGAACCGAGTATACCGGCGAGGAGAACGGGGAACCTATAAACTCGACTCATGCCCCATAGTTCCTCCTCGCCCAGCCTCTTTCCCAAAGCTCCTTCGTCTTCTAGCCCCTGGATCTCCGCCCACTGCGATGGCGGCGCGCGCGGCAATCCGGGCCCGGCCGGTTTTGGGGCGCTGATCCAGGACGCGGACGGCAATGTGCTGGCCGAGTTGTCGGAGTTTCTGGGAATTCAGACGAACAACTTCGCGGAATACTCCGGTCTACTGGCCTCGCTCGACTTCGTGCTGGGCCACGGACACCGGCGGCTCCGCGTCGTTTCGGACTCGGAGTTGATGGTGAAGCAGATCCAGGGGAAGTACCAGGTGAAGAGCCCAGGTCTCCGGCCACTTTTCGAGCAGGCGAAGAAGAAGATTGCGCAACTGGAGGGGTTCGAGATCGTCCACGCGCTGCGCCACAAGAACAAGGACGCCGACCGCCTGGCCAACCAGGCGATGGACCGGGGAATGAAGCGCGCCTGAGTGCGAGACCGGTTTGCGGAAGGTCTTTCGATTCATCTCCGACGACAGGGTACATCGCATGCGCTCCGTCTTCACCTTAGCTTCCCGCGGATAGCCCAGTGATTACTTTCCAGTTAACAGGAGCTTCCGTGGTCTGGGCGACGGATGTCGAGGGCGCGCATTTTATATAGCATTTTCGTAATTAGGGAGTGGAAAAGTTGGTTCAACTAGATTATTTTAGTAACTCGCTGTTAAGTGGGCCCGCTTGCACCGGAGAGCAGTTCTTATGTCTTCTCTTTCGATCCCGCGCCCGAAAAAGGTGTCCGACGGTCAGTTCATCGGCGACCTGACGAAGCTACTCGAGCGTCGCAAGATCAAGTGCGGAGATCCCGATAGTCTTGAAGCCTTTGGCTCCGAACTGACCTCGAACAACACTCTGCGGAGCGACCTTTTCACGCTCTGCACTGCCATCAGCCACATGGCCGATGAGGATCTCTCCGGCGAGCAGCTTCTTGTCCTCGTGGCCCGCGCCGTGGGTGGTCCGGAGATCTGCCGTGGCGATGGCGCCGTGGGAGTTCCGGATAGCATGAGGTCGGCTTTTCTGTCAGGTTACGAGGCCTGGAGCAACCGGGGATCCGAGCTGGATGAGCCGTTGCCCTGGCCGCCTCCGAGGCCGCAGGTGGTTCGCAGTGAGCCTCTCCCTGCAGCGGAAGATTCCAAGGCTGTCCCTGACCCCATTGCGTTCAAAGCTCCGGGGTCTGGTTTGCACACGATCCAGGAAGCTCTCGACATCGCAAAGAAGCGGTCTCCAGTTGGCCTGGCTCCGCCGCGCTCATCTGCCCCCGGCACGAACATTGAGGGCCTCACCATCAGCGAGCTCAAGCTGTTGTTGGCGGACATCGAGCATAGGATGAGCCGCATTCAGCCGCACCTCAGCCAGTTGAACCACATTGTCGACTCGACGGCGGGGGTTTCTAAGCGACTGGAGAGGGCGAGTGAATCCGAGGATGTAATTCCATTTAGAGCGGCTGCTTGGCAGAACGTGGATCAAATGGTTCAACCGCGGGAGCTCCCGCCGTCCGTCGCCGCTTCGCTTGCTGTAATCGCCAATCCCGAGCTTGCAGCTGTCCTGCCGTCAACCCCGCACGTCAGCGAGGACGCCTTCCTCGCCCGGCACCCGTACATGAGGCCGTCGCGGCGAATATTTCCGGACCTGCCGATCACCATTCTCCCAGCTACTCCGATCGACGCTCTCCCAGTGGCCGATACCGTTACCGCTGCTGCTCCGGTCGCAACTCTGTCGCTCGTTGTGCCTGTTCCGGTTGCGGCTGCTCCCCTTTTGGTGTCCGTCGCAGCTCCGCTTGATGTGTCGGCCCCGGCACCCGCTCGCGCTGCGGTCGCCGCTGCACCCCCGGCTGTTTCTGCCGCCACCCCGCCTGCTGCATTCCTCGCAGCGCCAACTGCTGCAGCGAATCCGGTGCCGCCTCCATTGGCAGTAGCACCCGGGGTTGGCGGAGCCCCTGTCATCGGTCTCAGTCCAATTGGTGTCGCCCTGGTCTTCGCCCTCGACAGTCTGTGCGCCAGTCCCCGCTTGATGGCCGCCGTTGCTGCCATTCTGCTGCTTGTCCCAACCGGCTTCGCGGGAGCCTTTATCTACTGTTATCTGCACCCGCCAATGATCATTAGATACCCCTACCCGCCGCCGCCCGCTGTGGTCCAGCAGCCCGAATTACCAGCAGATCCGCTCGCCGGGGTTGTGCCAGCTACACCGGGGACAACCCCCGATGCCGCCTCAAGTTCTCAAGCGCGCCCCATCGTGTCTGGCGCTCGCCCAATGCCCCGACCGCAGCCACCGATTGCTCACCATGGGACGAGCCGGGGAGACGCCACGCGGCAGTCCCGGCTAGCGAGCCAACCACAGCCTCAGGCGTTCGTCTGGCCACCTCCTCCTGAGAATGCGGGCGGCGAAACTCCGACTCCAGCACGGCCGGTGGTTGCCGCCGTCACATCGACGCTCCCTACGTATGGCGCAACCAGGGCTCCTCACCTGACCGGGCCACCGGCGAGCGCCATTTATGTGGCTTCGTCGACGATGATCAAATACGCGGTTTCCGCGCCCAAGCCCGTCTACCCCGTGGATCGTGCGAAAGGGATGGAAGGCACGGTTGTCCTGCAGATCACCATTTCCAAGCAAGGGGATGTGACCAGCACGCGGACTGTCAGTGGTCCGGTGGAATTGCGGGCCGCGGCGGTGCAGGCTGTGCGGATGTGGCGCTTCAGGCCTTATCTGCTGAGCGGCAATCCGGTCGACGTGGAAACCACGATGGAATTGCCCTTCAAGCCACAATAGGCGCTGGCGCGCTAGTTGTAGACGACTCTGCGGTCGCCTCGGGTGATGCGGCCGATGATGTGGTGGCGCTCGTTGGCGCGGTTGAGGATGGCCTTGGCTTTCTTGACCTGCTCGGCGGGGACGACAACGATCAAGCCAATGCCCATGTTGAAGGTGCGCA